>JAPNUP010000108.1 GCA_026627345.1 Bacillota bacterium
GGTAATCGGTTAACGATCGATCTGTACTTCTGCATTCATGCCAGGCACCAGATTCTTGCCTTCGGTCCCTTGAATCGAGATGTATACAGGCACGCGTTGCACCTGTTTGTTGAAGTTGCTGTTCAAGTTGGTATCTGGAACGCCGTTGGTGATCACGGCAGAAGAACTGCCGATCTGCGTAACGGTTCCCGTAAAGGTTGTGTTCGGGTAAGCATCGATCGAAATGTTCACCGTCTTGCCAATGGCGACATTATTAATCTCCGTCTCCTGGACATTCGCGACAATCTGAAGGTCATTCAAATTGACCATGTATCCGACTGGTTCACCCGGAACGACGACCTCTTGATCCACTGCGTTGTTCTGAATAATGGTGCCTGTGATCGGAGCGACAAAGTCCGTGTTGACCCCGAGTCCGTTTACACGGCCGATGACAGCGCCTTTATTGACTAGCGCTCCCACTGGCGCATGCCAGTTTACCAGTACACCGTCAGCCGGAGCCGACAACGTAACGATCGTGCCTTGTACGGATGCGTCCGATGAGGTGACGTATGTCTGCTGGTTGTAGACGTACCAACCGCCGCCTCCCAAGATAATGATGACGGCAATAATTAGGATAATCGTAATGCTGACCGACCTTGCCTTGGCCATGTCCTTTCCTCCTTCAAGTCGTAACTCTGGTGTCTCCGTCTTGCTCTAACCCATAAGCCGACGTAATCGTCTGCACAAGGGTCGCAACCACCCGCTCATCCGTCACATAACGGATGAGTTCATCCGAAGAACGCTTGCGAATCATTGGGGTGCTGTTCAGCGTGGTGAGGATCATCTGCGTCAGTACTGGGTAGTCTGCCTCACGCATTCTACCTTGGCGCTCTAGTTCCTCGAAATAATGGACAAGCGACAGGCGAACCCTGGCCCAAAATGCCTGGAGGACCTCAATAATCAGAGGATGCGAAAATGATTCCGCCAAGCCAAGCATGATGATGTCGCTGTTACGGCTAATCTGCAGCAAGTAGTCGTGCGCAAATTTCGCCAGTCCTTCCGGAAACGACAGCTGCAGATAGTCGTCCAGACTGTCCGGTACGCTCCACTCCTTGATCGCATGCGTGACGGCCGCGCGGAACATCTGTTGCTTACTTCCGAAGTGGCGGAACAACGTCACTTCGTTCACACCGGCTCGTTCAGCGATCGTGCGCGTACTGGTTCCCTTGTACCCCCTTTGCGTGAGCTCAGACAGCGCCGCCTGCATAATTCGACAATGGGTGGCGGATTCACCTGAAGAGTGATGGTGTTCGTCCATTCCCATCTTCCTCCTTCAGACATGCGTGCAAGTCATCACTTGCGCAAGCGTGTGCTTGCATTATAGTAGGTTTCAGGCATGTTACGCAAGTAGGCTGCACCCCGCAAGTTGTGACATCTCTGAAAACAAACGAGCACTGTCTTGATCACGTCGATGACGTGTCAAGACCAGTGCCCGTATAACTCGTAAGGTGTCCAGTAGTAAACCGCGCTATACTGCAGCCACGGCGAATTGCTCGGCGAGTCCAACTGCGATGCGCGCAAACGCCTGTCCTTGCAGACTGTCCGCGGCAAATAGACCACCATCTTGCTCGACTCCCATGACACCAAGCGGAATCTCACCGAGTACCGAGACGCCTAGCTCCTGCGCCACGCGTTCGCCTCCACCTTGCCCGAATAGATAAGCGCGTTCGTTGCAGTGCGCGCAGACAAAGTAAGACATGTTTTCGATCACTCCGAGGATCTCGTGCTTCGTCTGCTGCGCCATAAGTCCTGCGCGCACCGCGACATCCGCTGCATTCGTCTGCGGTGTCGTCACGATCAGTTCACGGCTTCCGGGAAGCAAGTTATGCACATCAAGTGCGACATCTCCTGTGCCTGGCGGTAGATCGAGCAAGAGGACATCGAGCTCACCCCAGTGCACTTCTTGGAAGAAGTTACGCAGCATCTTGCCGAGCATGGGGCCACGCCACACGACCGGTCGGTTGCCCGGAACGAAGAACTGCATACTAACAAGTTTAATTCCGTGCGTCTGTACAGGCATGATCACATTCTCAACGATCGCCGGCTTTACATCACCGACTCCGAAAATGTTCGGTAGCGAGAAGCCGTAGATATCCGCGTCCATGACCCCTACACGAAGCCCCAAATGGGCAAGCGCCACAGCGAGGTTAGCGGTCACTGTCGACTTACCGACGCCGCCTTTTCCACTGGCTACACTTATAAACGCAGTACGGGCTTGTGGATCGAGCAGCGGTGACGCAGGTGCGGATGGATCCACGCCGCGAATCTTGGCAGCAAAACGCTGCCGTTCGTCGTCTGTCATCGTCCCGATGTGGACAGACACGTCAGTGACCCCGTCAATCGCCAACAGTGCTTCACGCACTTGCGTCTCAATTACAGTGCGCAGCGGACAGCCGGTGATCGTGAGTAGTACCTGCAGGCTAATATGGCCCCCACTAATTTTGATATCTCTGACCATGTCCATCTCGACAATACTCTTGTGTACTTCGGGATCTTCCACATCCCGAAGGGCTTCGAGAATCATCTCTGCCGTGAGTTTCTTACCCAGCATGTCGACCACTCCTCTGCTTGCATCTTCACTCGTAGTCTCTCAAATAGTAAATATCATACACGTATTGTACACGAAAAAAGCACCCCCAGTTGAATCGGGAGTGCCGGCCGTTTGAACAATCGGTTAGCGTTTGGAGAATTGCGGAGCGCGACGGGCAGCTTTCAGTCCGTACTTCTTACGCTCTTTCATCCGTGCGTCACGAGTGAGCAGACCCTCACGCTTAAGCGCACCACGCAAATCCGGATCGACCTTGAGAAGTGCGCGCGCAATCCCGTGACGGATAGCCCCCGCCTGGCCGGAAATCCCGCCACCTTGTACGTTAGCAATGACATCGTAACGACCCATCACATCCGCTACCAAAAGCGGTTGTCTGACAATCAACTTCAGCGTCTCGAGGCCGAAGTAATCGTCCATCGTACGCTTGTTGATCGTCACTTGTCCTTCACCAGGAACCAGGCGAATACGCGCAACCGAAGTCTTGCGACGACCTGTGCCCCAAAATTGTACTTGCGCCACTGTGCGTCAATCTCCTTCCGTTTCCCTTACTCTGCTACAGGCCAGGGAACCGGCTGCTGAGCTTCGTGGGGATGTTCCGGTCCCGCGTACACCTTGAGCTTACGATAGAGGTCCGCTCCCAGACGATTGTGCGGAAGCATACCTTTCACCGCCAGTTCCATGACGCGTATCGGATGTTTCTTGAGCATATCGCCTGCTGTCGTCGTCTTCAGACCGCCCGGATACCCGGAGTGCCGGTAGTACTTCTTGTCCTCAAGCTTATTGCCGGTAAATACGACTTTCTCGGCATTCACGACGATCACGAAATCACCCGTGTCGACATGCGGTGTAAACTCAGGTTTGTGCTTACCGCGCAAAATGGTGGCGATCTCTGTAGCCAGACGACCAACGCGCTTTCCGTCCGCGTCGATCACGTACCACTTACGCTCCACCGCGCCCGGCTTCGCCATATAGGTCGTGCGCATGGGTTGTCCCTCCTCTTACTTCTTGCGTCTCACTAGCGTAAACTTTCATAGTCGAAATACCGCCTAACCATCAATATAACGCAGCACGCGAGAACCTGTCAAGATGAGAGCTCCTGAACAGGTGCATCACAGTCGCTTGGATACGCGATATCCCACAGAGTCAAACCCCGTGCCGGTGCTGTGGGCCCCGCCGCCCGTCGATCGCGACTGGCGAGAATGTGCTGGATCTGCGCAGGGGGTATTCTCCCTTTGCCTACCTCGAGCAGCGTGCCAGCCAGGATGCGAACCATATTGTGCAAAAATGATTTCCCGACTACTTCTAGATACAAGGTTGCCTCGTCGACACGAACGACCTCAAGCGAATGAAGCGTCCGCACCTTGGATTCCTGTTGCGCGTGCGCAAAACAGAAACTGGTGAAGTCATGCCGCCCTATCAGGTGAACCGCTCCCAGCCGCATCGCTTCATCATTCAGCGGCACTGGAACATTCATCTGATACCGGGCACGAAATACATCTGGCGCGCGCGTCGTGGCGAAAAAGTAGCGGTACACCTTGCGCATCGCATCGTGCCGGGCGTGAAACTGATCTGCAACCCGCGAAACATCCTGTACGACGATGTCGCGCGGCATCTGCATACGCAGCGCGTACCCGATCCGCTCGATGGGCAACTGCATACGTTCGTCGAGCACGATGTGCGCCACTTGCTTTTTCGCATGAACACCCGCATCCGTCCGACTCGCTCCGTAGACCTCGTAAGGCGTGCCACAGATGCGACAAACGGCCGCCTCGAGTTCACCTTGTACTGTGCGTAGACCTGGCTGTCTGGAGAATCCGTGAAAATCCGTGCCATCATAGGCGACGGTCAGCTTCACCTTCGCCATGCTGACCGTCTACTCAACTAGTTCGATAAAGACCATTTCCGTCGCGTCGCCGCGCCTAGGTCCCAGTTTCATGATGCGCGTATACCCGCCCTGACGCTCCGCAAAGCGAGGACCAATCTCAGTGAACAGCTTTTGCAAAACGTTTTGCGTATCTTCCACTTCCGCCTTCTCTGGGCGAACATATCGTGCGGCCAGACGACGAGAGTGCAGATCGCCGCGCTTCGCGAGCGTGACCATCTTGTCAGCCAGCTTACGCAGCTCCTTCGCTTTCGCTTCCGTGGTACGGATACGGCCATACATGAACAGATCCGTTACCAAGCTGCGATACATGGACTCACGCGAACCCGTACGCCGATTCAATTTGCGATAACCCACTGCGGGATCCTCCTTCTGTTCGCAAAGCGCAGACGCCCCGCGCTTTGCTTGATCGACACACTCACGACAGCTGAGTGCGACTCCTGCTCCCTGTACAGCCACTCACTATCTATCGGCGACTTACTCTTCCGGCAGAAGACCAAGTCCCAGGTTCTCAAGCTTTTCAATGACTTCTTCTAGGGACTTACGGCCGAGGTTGCGCACTTTCATCATGTCTTCCTCGGTCTTGGAGCATAGCTCCTGAACCGTATTGATTCCTGCCCGTTTCAGACAATTATAGGAGCGAACCGAGAGATCAAGTTCCTCAATCGTCATCTCCATAACCTTGTCTTTCTTGTCATCCGTACGATCGGCTGATGCATCCGGATCACGCGACAGTTCCGTTAGCCCAGTGAAAAGTTGCAAATGCGTCATCATAATCTGAGCTGCCATACTCACGGCCTCGTCTGGAAAGAGACTGCCATCTGTCCACACTTCGAGCGAAAGTTTGTCATAATCCGTCACCTGACCGACCCGTGTGTTTTCCACATGGTAGTTCACGCGGTAGATCGGTGAAAAGATAGAGTCAATCGGCAACACGCCAATCTCCTGCTCTTCCCCTTTGTTCAGGTTCGCCGGGACGTAGCCTTGACCGTTGCGCGCCTGAATCTCTACGTAAATGCGTGACCCTGGTGCAAGTGTGCAGATGTGCAAGTCAGGATTCAAGACTTCAACATCAGAGTCGCAGCGGATGTCACTCGCCTTGATGTCGCCGCCTTCTTCGATCTCAAGGATCAGCTTCTTGACTTCGTCCGAGTGGATCTTCAGCGCCAATTTCTTGATGTTGAGAATAAACTCGGTCGTGTCTTCCACAACCCCCGGGATCGTCGAAAACTCGTGCAGCACCCCTTCGATTTTCACCGAAGTCGCAGCTGCACCCGGAAGCGAGGATAGCAGGATACGACGCAGGCTGTTGCCAAGCGTGGTGCCGTATCCGCGCTCCAAAGGTTCGACTACAAAACGGCCATACTTGCCATCTTCACTGATTCTCGTTGCTTCAATACGTGGTTTCTCCAGGTCAATCATCCACATACCCTCCTTCAGGGCAACGCCGGTTTGTGCGCTCCATGCACACGGCGATAAGCGGCGTGCCGTGCGGCTTAGCGCGAGTAGTACTCGATGATGAGCTGCTCGGCCACTGGCACGTCAATCTCTTCACGGGCAGGAAAACGCATCACTTTACCGCTGCGGCTCGCGACATCGCGCTCCAGCCACGGGGTGACGGTTTTGCTTTCTGCGGCTTCCAGAAGCTCTTTGAACTTCGGAGAGCTTGCGCTTTTCTCGCGCACAGAGATAACATCGCCAATGCGAACCTGATAGGACGGAATGTCCACATTGCGACCGTTGACAGCGAAATGTCCGTGCTTCACGAGTTGGCGAGCTTCTGGACGCGAGGACGCGTAGCCTAAGCGATAGACTACGTTATCGAGACGAGTCTCGAGCAGTTGCAACAAGGTGTCGCCTGTAATCCCTTGGCGACGCGCAGCTTCCACATAGTAAGCTTGGAACTGCTTCTCGAGTACGCCGTATACACGACGAGCCTTTTGTTTCTCACGCAACTGTGTGCCGTACTCACTGGCACGTCGACGTCCACCACCTTGGCCATGCTGGCCAGGGGCATAACCACGACGATCGATGGCGCACTTGTCCGTATAGCAGCGTTCACCTTTCAGATACAGCTTGACGCCTTCACGGCGGCAAAGCCGGCAAACCGGGTCGGTATATCTTGCCATTCTAGTATGGTCACCTCCTAGTAGAATTATGCGTCAGACGCGGCGGCGTTTCGGCGGACGACAGCCGTTGTGCGGGATCGGAGTCACATCGCGAATCGCGGAAACTTCTAAACCAGCCGCCTGTAACGAGCGAATGGCAGCTTCACGACCAGCGCCAGGACCTTTCACATACACTTCAACGACTTTCATTCCATGCTCCATCGCTGTTTGCGCAGCGGATTCTGCAGCCATTTGCGCAGCAAAGGGCGTACTTTTGCGAGAACCCTTAAATCCGAGATTGCCTGAACTCGCCCAACTGATCGCATTGCCTGTCGGATCAGTGATCGTCACAATCGTATTGTTGAATGTCGAGCGGATATGCGCGATACCCGTTTCGACATTCTTGCGGTCGCGCCTTTTCGGGCGAGCGGTGGCGGCGGTTTTACGCTTCACTTTCGTAGCCAATGACTAACCTCCTGACCTGCTAATGAAATCTAACCTTTTACTTCTTCTTGCCGGCAACTGTACGTCTTGGGCCTTTACGGGTACGCGCATTCGTCTTGCTGCGTTGCCCGCGAACAGGTAATCCTTTGCGATGACGAACGCCGCGAAACGATCCGATCTCGATCAAGCGCTTAATGTTCAGTGCAATCTCACGGCGGAGATCGCCTTCCACTTTGCGACTCTTGTCGATCTCATCGCGGAGCAACTGCACTTCTTCATCAGTCAAATCGCGAACGCGTTTGTCCGGATTGACGCCCGTTTGGGCGAGAATGGCATTGGCCGTCGGCCGACCGATCCCGAAGATATAAGTCAGGCCGATCTCAATGCGCTTCTCACGCGGTAAGTCTACACCTGCAATACGAGCCAATGGTGACACCTCCTTGTTTCTCAGTCACTTGATCAACCTTGACGTTGCTTGTGTTTCGGGTTTTCGCAAATCACCATCACGTTGCCCTTGCGGCGAATGATCTTGCACTTTTCGCAGATCGGCTTAACCGACGGACGAACCTTCATGACCGCACCCTCCTCTATAACTCGGCCCTGCTACTTGTAGCGGTAGGTGATTCGTCCCCTGGACAAGTCGTATGGGGACAATTCTACCGTAACTCGATCGCCCGGCAAAATTTTAATGTAATTCATCCGAATCTTACCCGAGACATGCGCCAAAATCTTATGACCGTTCTCGAGTTCAACGCGAAACATGGCGTTCGGCAACGGTTCTACCACCTTGCCCTCGACCTCGATCACATCGTCTTTTGCCACTCACGCTGCCCCCTTTATCGGCCGTGCACACCGGCCACCGCAATCTTTCGTTCCCAACTGTCAAAGCACCGTCAGCAATTCCGGGCCGTTGTCTGTGATCGCAACTGTGTGCTCAAAGTGTGCACACAGCGAACCGTCTTGCGTGACCACCGTCCAGTTGTCCTCGAGAGTCCGCACCTCAGCGTCCCCTACGTTGACCATCGGTTCGATGGCAAGCACCATACCAGCACGGAGACGGGGTCCCTTACCTGGCGGCCCGTAGTTGGGGATTTGCGGCGACTCGTGCATATCCCGCCCGATTCCATGGCCCACGTAGTCTTTCACAATTGCGTAGCCTTTCGGCTCTGCGTACATCTGCACTGCGTGCGAGATATCAGATAGCCGATTCCCCACTTGCGCCTGCGCAATCCCTGCGTGTAGCGACGCTTCCGTTACGGCAAGCAGGTCTTGCGCTACTTGCGAAATCTCTCCGACAGCATAGGTCCATGCAGAGTCTCCATGATAGCCTTTGAAGAAAGCCCCAATGTCCACACTGATGATATCCCCTTCGCGCAATTTGCGATCGCTTGGGAACCCGTGAACGAGCTGGTCATTCACCGACGCACAGATCGAAGCAGGAAACCCGTTATACCCCAGAAACGACGGCGTGGCGCCGGCTTTGCGGATCACGCTTTCCCCGATCGCATCGAGTTCACGCGTGGTCACGCCTGGCGCAATAGCCACTTTAATCGCTGCGTGCGTTTGTGCCACAATTCGGCCCGCCTCGCGCATAATCTCCAATTCATGACGAGACTTGATGGTAATCATGAACGGCCTCCTCGCAAGGTTTGACGAATAGCACTATACACTGTGCCAATGGCCTCTTCTCCATTGACCCGCGTCAGCAGCCCACGTGCTTCATAGAACGCCGCGAGCGCTGTGGTTCGATCGAGGTTCTCCTGTAGACGAACCGCGACTGCCTCCGGTGTATCGTCTGCACGTTGACTGAGCACTCCGCCACACCGGTCACATATCCCCTCGTGCTGCGGCGGGTTAAACGCCACGTGGTACGACGTCCCACACTTCGCACACACCCGGCGACCAGTGAGTCGCGTTAGCAACTCCTCCGTGCGCACTTGTAGATACAAGACGTGACTAAGCGGTTTGCCCATCTGTGTCAGCATCTCATCCAGGGCTTGGGCCTGCGGAATCGTACGTGGGAAACCATCGAGCAAGAAACCCTTTTGGGCATCCGCTTGATGCAGTCGCTCCCGTACGATCTCGATTGTCACGTCATCGGGAACCAAGCGTCCGAAGTCAATATAACTTCTTAGCTTTTCGCCGAGCGGTGATCCGGACGCCTTGGCAGTCCGGAACATGTCGCCTGTAGCCACATGCGCGATCCCGAAGTCTTCGCAGATCGTTTGCGCCTGTGTCCCTTTTCCAGCGCCGGGAAGCCCTAAAAAGATGATCTGCACCGTGCGTCGTCCCTTTCTTCAAGGGGTTTGCCCCCGCACACTAGCGAATAAATCCGCGATAGCTGCGTTGAAGCATCTGCCCTTCTAGTTGCCGCATGGTGTCAATGGCAACGCCGACTACAATCAGAAGTGAGGTCCCACCGAAGTAGAAAGCCACTGTGGTCAGCCCCGTGATGCCTACGAAGACAAGCGGGATGACCGACACCACTGCGAGAAACAGACCACCAATGAGCGAGAGCCTGTTCATGATCCGGATCAAGTACTCTTCCGTCGCCTTGCCCGGACGTATACCGAGTATATAGCCGGCGTTTTTCTGCATATTCTCCGCTAACTGTGAAGGATTGAGTTGAACGTGCGTATAGAAAAACGTAAACGCCACTATCAACACAAACTCAACCACTGCATAGATCCAAGAAGTCGGGCTGAAGTTGTTAGTAACCCAATCCGACCACGGATGACCGCGAAAGAACTGCGCCACGATCGTCGGGAAAAACAAAAGTGACGAGGCGAAGATGACTGGGATTACCCCAGCTGCATTCACCTTGAACGGCAGAAAGGAACTCTGTCCGGCGTACACTTTGTTACCCACCTGCTTTTGCGTGTACTGTACTGGGATGCGTCGTACGCCTTGTTGGACAAAGACGACGAAGACCACTAGCGCTAGTACAATGGCAAGCAAGATGACTACCTTAATGATGTTCAGGAACAGTTGATCCGGGTGCGCATAAAACCAGCTGGTGTAGATTTGCGGGATCACCGTCTCTAGCCTCGAAAGAATGCTGAGAAAGATAATCACCGAAATCCCATTGCCGACACCCTTGTCAGTAATCTGTTCACCGAGCCACATCAAGAAAGTCGTGCCGGACGTCAGTGTGATCGCAATCAATGCGAACGTCCAGATTGTCGGATCAGCGATAAACCCTGTCCCGAGCTCACGACTAAACGAATACGTGAGCGCGACCGACTGTATGAGCCCCAGAAAGACGGTCAGGTAGCGAGTCCACTGCGTGAGCTTCGCACGACCTGTCTCGCCTTCTTTGGACCAATCCTCCCAGATCGGGACGACCCCCATCTGCAGCAACTGCACAATAATCGAAGCAGTTACATACGGATAGATACTCATAGAGAAGATCGAGAATTGATTGAGCGCTCCGCCAGAAAATGTGTTGAGCAGTCCCACGACGGCGCTCTTGTTGGCGATCGCCTGAAGTGCCGAGGCGTTAACCCCAGGCACTGGAATGACGACACCGATGCGGTACACGGCCAAGATCATCAGCGTGAACAACAGTCGCTTGCGAAGATCCTTGGCTTTCCAGACGCCCGTCAGGGTCTGAAACATCAGATCACCTCAGTTGTGCCGCCGGCCGCAGCAATTTTCTCAGCCGCAGCTTTGGAAAATGCATTCGCCTTCACGGTCAAAGCAACCTGAAGATCTCCCTCACCCAATATCTTGACGCTCTCGTTCAGTGTGCGAACCATCCGCCTTTGAAGCAATAGCTCCGGTGTAACCACCGTACCGGCTTCAAATTTCGCCAGTTGCGTAAGGTTGACAATGCTGTACTCTTTTTTGAACGGCTGGTTGCTGAAACCCCGCTTCGGCAAGCGCCGGAACAGTGGTGTCTGACCGCCTTCAAAACCTAGGCGGACACCGCCGCCAGAGCGAGCATTCTGACCTTTATGACCACGGCCCGACGTTTTGCCGAGTCCCGAGCCGATACCGCGGCCCAGACGTTTGCGCGCGTGGCGCGAACCAGGAGTCGGTGACAATTCATGCAGTTTCATGTGAATCCCTCCATCAAGGGTAGCGCAAAAGCGATCGAGTCGCTCCTGCCTTACGCCTGGACTTCCTTCACTTCGACGAGATGAGCAACCTTGCTCAACATTCCCCGCAAGCTAGGTGAGTCCGGCCGCGTGACGCTTTGGTGAAGCTTGCGCAGACCCAGTGACTTCACAGTCTCCCGTTGGTCTTCTTTGCGTCCGATCAGACTGCGAACCAATTTGATCTCCAGTTGTTTCAAGGCCTTATCACACCTCCTCAGACAAATAACACGCAACCCGCCTCTACGCGGGCGCTTGAAAGCCCAATGCGCGTCCAACCACAATCGCGTACTGCGCGCTATTAACCGCGCAGATCCGCCACAGTTTTTCCGCGCAACTTCGCGATGTCTTCAGGTCGACGCAAGTCTGCCAGGCCACGAAGGGTGGCATGCACCATGTTAATGGAGTTCGAGGACCCGAGTGACTTGGTGACGATGTCCTTGATCCCTGCGAGTTCCAAGACTGCGCGAACAGGACCCCCTGCAATGACGCCGGTACCTTCACGTGCTGGCTTGATCATGACACGACCTGCGCCAAAGCGTCCCACTACTGGGTGCGGCACAGACGTTCCTTTGATCGCCACTTCAATCATGTTCTTCTTCGCATCAGCGACGCCCTTACGCACAGCTTCCTGCACTTCAGACGCCTTACCGAGACCAGCGCCTACGTGCCCTTGACCGTCTCCTACGACGACAAGTGCACTAAAGGAGAACCGACGTCCGCCTTTGACGACCTTGGAAACGCGATTAATCGCAACAACCTTCTCCGATACGTCGAGACTGCTTCCATCTACACGCACGTTTGTCATTCCCTCCTTCGCCTTAAAACTCGAGTCCACCTTCGCGCGCTGCATCTGCAAGCGCCTGAATGCGTCCATGATAGAGATAACCGCCGCGGTCAAATACCACCGATTTGATTCCTTGTGCAACAGCGCGCTCAGCAACGAGTTTGCCAATCGCTTGCGCCGCTTCCACGGTGTTGCCGTGAGCGATCTGCGCTTTGGTATCCTTCTCGGCCGATGATGCGGACACGAGCGTCCGAGCTGTCGTGTCATCAATCACTTGCGCATAGATATGCTTGTCGGAGCGAAACACGTTAAGACGCGGACGTTCCGGCGTTCCTGACAGCTTGCGGCGAATCCGCGCATGCCTACGAGCGCGTCCCGCTTCTTTGTCGCCTTTGTTTATCACAGTCTCACTTCCTCTGCGCCTGTTTCAGATATTATTTCTTACCTGTCTTACCGACCTTGCGACGAACCACTTCGTTCTCGTAGCGAATCCCTTTGCCTTTGTATGGCTCCGGTTTACGCAGATCGCGAATCTTAGCGGCGAAGATACCCACTTGTTCCTTATCGATCCCTTTGACAATCAGCTTGTTGACAGCTGGCACTTCCATCTCGATACCGGCCACTGGCACAACCTCAACTGGATGAGAGAACCCAAGAGATAACGTCACTTTGTCGCCATTTTTTGCAGCCCGGTAACCGACACCGACCAAATCAAGCGACTTTTGAAAGCCGTTTGTAACGCCTTCTACCATGTTGGCTACTACGCTGCGCGTCGTACCGTGTAAACTGCGGTGCAGCTTTGCGTCAGACGGACGCTCGACGATCAGTTCAGCGCCATCCAAGCGCACACCCATGTCCGGATGAAGCGCACGAGACAGCGTGCCTTTGGGGCCCTGAACTGTAATCATGTTACCGTCGAGGTTCACCTGCACACCGCCAGGAATGGCAATCGGCTTTCTACCTATACGGGACACGTTCACACCTCCTCATATTACCCTGCAAGCACCTTACCACACGTAGCAGAGAACTTCTCCGCCCACTTTTTGCATCCGGGCTTGCCGGTCTGTCATCACACCGTGTGATGTGGAGAGAATCGCGATACCGAGACCTCCAAGCACGCGCGGCAATTGCTCTGCGCCTGCATATACGCGTAAGCCAGGTTTGCTGATGCGTTTAAGACCTGTGATCACGCGTTGGTTGTTACTCGCGTACTTCATGTGCACACGAATCGTTCCTTGCTTCGTGTCCGGAATAAATTCAGCGTCCCGGATATATCCTTCGGACTTCAAGATCTCGGCGATCGCGCGTTTGATGTTGGAACCCGGGATATCAACTTTCTCATGGCCAACCAAGTTGCCGTTGCGTATGCGCGTCAGCATGTCGGCGATTGGATCCGTCATTACCATAGCCGTGCAACCTCCTTCCGTTTCCTACCAGCTTGCTTTGGTGACACCAGGCAGTTGGCCTTTGTGTGCCAGTTCGCGAAAGCAAATCCGGCAGATACCAAACCGCCGTAGCACTGAGTGCGGGCGACCGCAACGCTCGCATCGCGTATAAGCGCGACTGCTAAACTTCGGCGCACGGGCTGCCTTGATAACCATTGATTTCTTGGCCACAGATGTACCCCCTTGTCACAAGCGAGTGGTTTGTTGTGCATCGCGGCGGTCAAGCCGCATCTGCCAAACCCTGCTTACTGCTTAACTTTGGCGAAATGGTGCGCCCATCTCTGTGAGTAGCGCACGCGCCTCTTCGTCGGTCGCCGCAGTCGTTACGATGACCACTTCCATACCGCGTACTTTATCGATTTTGTCATAATCGATCTCTGGAAAAATCAGCTGTTCACGCAACCCGAGCGTATAGTTGCCGCGGCCGTCAAATGATTTTGGCGAAATACCCCGAAAGTCACGTACGCGCGGTAGCGAGATGTTAAACAGCTTATCGAGGAAGTGGTACATGCGCTCACCGCGCAAGGTCACTTTCACACCGATCTTCTGCCCTTCGCGCAGTTTGAAACCGGCGATGGATTTCTTAGCTTTGGTGACGACAGGCTTTTGACCTGCAATCAGTGTCAAGTCAGCGACCGCATTATCGAGCACTTTCTCGTTTTGCGCAGCTTCACCGACACCCATGTTGATGACGACTTTCTCGATGCGCGGAACTTGCATCACACTCGTGTACGAAAACTTCGTAACGAGATTGCCGACCACTTGCGTTTGGTAGAAATCACGAAGTCTAGCCATTCATTACACCTCTTTTCACCGGGTTACTTGTCCAGCACTTCGCCCGACTTTTTCGCAAAGCGAACTTTGGTGCCGTCGGCCAAAAACTTGTAGCCGACCCGCGTCGGTCCACCCGTCTTCGGGTCAACGATCGACACGTTGGAAATCTGAATCTTGGCTTCGCGTTCGACGATGCCGCCTTCCGGACTCGTGAAGCTCGGCTTCATATGGCGCTTAATCATGTTGACGCCTTCGACGACCAGGCGGTTCTCGCGGGGGTAGACTGCAACAACCTTACCCTTTTTGTCGCGGTCCTTTCCTGCGGTCACGATGACCAGGTCACCTTTTTTAATCTTGGATTTAGCTTGTGCCACGTGCGCACCTCCTTGCTGCTTGGCTTGATGGTTCAGAGCACTTCCGGCGCGAGCGAGACGATCTTCATGAACTCACGGTCGCGCAGTTCGCGAGCCACCGGGCCAAAGATACGCGTACCACGCGGACTCTTGTCGTCCCGGATGATCACTGCGGCATTCTCGTCGAAACGGATGTACGATCCGTCATCACGGCGAACACCACGGCGCGTTCTCACGATCACAGCCTTGACGACGTCGCCTTTCTTGACAACGCCTCCTGGTGTTGCACTTTTGACAGATGCCACAATCGTATCGCCGATGTTACCTGTGCGGCGGTTGGAACCTCCTAGTACGCGAAAGCACATGATCTCTTTAGCGCCTGAATTGTCCGCCACGACTAGTCTGGTTTGCGGTTGAATCACAGCTGATTCCTCCCTTCACATAAGCGCATGTGCGTTGCTGCCACAATCTCTACAGAATTTCTGCTTTTTCGATTACTTCTACCAAGCGCCAGTTCTTATCTTTACTGATCGGACGCGTCTCCATGATGCTGACGACATCGCCGATCTTAGCTTCGTTGTGCTCATCATGAGCCTTGAACTTGGTCGTGTGCTTCACACGCTTCCTGTACAAGGGATGCTCCTTGGTGGTGACGACAGCTACAACGACGGTCTTGTTCATCTTGTCACTGACGACCTTGCCCACGCGAACTTTGCGTTCATTGCGCGCTTCTTCTGCCATGCTCTTTTGCCTCCCTTGCTCCTGAATCCGTTACTCGCTGATCCCTGCGATTAACTGATACCGAGTTTGCGCTCATGCAAGATCGTCTTCGCACGCGCGATTGCTTTGCGTACGTCGCGAATCCGCATCGGATTCTCACATTGACCTGTCGCCAGTTGAAAGCGCAGATTAAACAACTCGTCTTTCAAGGAGTCCAATTCTTCTAGAATCTCATTGTTCGTTTTCGCACGAATATCCTTAGCCTTCAACTGACTCACCCCCTACTTCTTGGCGAGTGACAAACTTGGTCTTGATCGGCAATTTGTGCGCCGCGAGACGAAGGGCCTCTCTGGCCGTCTCTTCGGATACACCTGCTAACTCAAACAACACGCGACCAGGCTTGACGACTGCAACCCATTTCTCTGGCGAACCTTTACCACTACCCATCCGGGTCTCTGCCGGTTTCGCCGTCACAGGTTTGCTCGGAAAAATCTTGATCCAGACCTTACCACCACGACGGATGTAACGGGTCATCGCGATCCGGGCCGCCTCGATCTGCCGGTTGGTGATCCAAGCAGGCTCGAGCGCTTGCAGACCGTATTCACCGAAGGTCACTTCCGTGCCGCCCTTGCTCATGCCCTTCATCCGTCCGCGATGCTCCTTGCGGTGCATTACGCGCTTTGGCATTAACATGGTTGTGCGCCTCCTTTACTCAAGTGGACTCTTCATCTTCTATAGACCGTAGACGCTGGTGCGAGAGCACCGTGTCGCCCGTGCGCGTTTACTGCTCTACTTCTTGCTTCGGAGCAGTACGCGTAGGGAGAACCTCGCCACGATAGATCCAAACTTTCACACCGATGCGCCCGTAGGTGGTATGTGCTTCGCTTAGTGCGTAGTCGATATCAGCGCGCAAAGTATGAAGCGGTACCGTTCCTTCTGAGTAGCCTTCGGTACGAGCGATATCCGCACCGCCAAGACGGCCGGAAATCTGAATCTTGATGCCTTTAGCGCCTGAACGCAGTGTCCGTTGCATCGCTTGACGCATTGCCCGGCGGAACGCCACGCGACGTTCAAGCTGCAGTGCCACGTTGTCAGCGACCAGTTTAGCATCGAGATCGGCATGCTTAATCTCCGAGATATTGATGTGTACGCGTTTCCCAGTCATTGCACTGAGATAGTTGCGCAGGTTATCAACCTCAGTACCGCCTTTGCCGATGACCATACCCGGCTTAGCCGTGGCGACAGTCACATTCAGACGATTCGCGCCACGTTCAATCAACACGTTGGAGACAGACGAATCTTTGAGACGCTTCAAGACGTACTCGCGTACTTTGAGATCCTCGTGGAGCAAGCCGCGATAGTCTTTCTTATTCGCGAACCATTTCGACTCCCAATCGCGAATGACGCCGATACGAAAACCTATGGGGTGTACCTTTTGACCCACTTTGCGAACCCCTCCCTATTTTTCCGACACCACGACCGTCACATGACTCGTGTGTTTCAAGATTTGAAACGCACGCCCTTGCGAGCGAGGATGGAAGCGTTTCAAGGTTGTGCCCTGATCTACAAAGATCTTGCTGACCACGAGACGCTCTACATCCAAGCCATCATTGTGCTCTGCATTTGCAATCGCCGATTTCAAGACCTTCTCCACAACGGGCGAACCCGCCTTTGGAGTGTGCTTCAGGATCGACAACGCTTCACCGACGCTCTTGCCGCGAATCAGATCGACGACCAGACGCATCTTACGAGGTGCGATACGGATATGACGAGCCACTGCCTTCGTCTCCATGCTACATTCCCTCCTTTGCCCCACACTTCAGCACCGCCACGCAACTGACCGCTGCGTGCCACTACCTTGTGTGTTTTAGCGTGAGCGCGAGGACTTCTCATCCCCGGCGTGTCCCTTAAATGTCCGAGTCGGCGCGAATTCACCGAGCTTGTGTCCGACCATATCTTCTGTCACATACACCGGCACGTGTTTGCGGCCGTCATGCACCGCGATCGTGTGTCCCACAAAGGATGGGAAAATCGTCGAACGACGAGACCACGTCTTGATGACGCGTTTTTCATTCGTCGTGTTCAGCGCATCCACTTTCTTTAGCAGATGGTCATCTGCAAACGGTCCTTTTTTGAGCGAACGTCCCACGAGTATACCTCCTTCTATGCGACATCTCGTCGCAACCGCCCATCTTCAGTTGAAAGCGGCGGCAACCTGCACCATCTCTGCGCGCGCCGCTTACTTCTTGCGACGACGTACGATGTACTTGTCCGTCTGATGATTCTTCTTGCGGGTCTTCTTGCCGAGCGTAGGCTTGCCCCACGGCGACATCGGAGACTTGCGGCCAATCGGAGCGCGACCTTCACCACCACCGTGTGGATGATCGTTCGGGTTCATGACGACACCGCGGACCGTCGGACGAATACCGAGCCAACGTTTGCGACCGGCTTTACCAAGGTTGATATTCTCGTGATCGAGGTTGCCAACTTGGCCTACCGTTGCGCGGCACTCGATACGCACCATGCGCACTTCACCAGAGGATAAGCGCAGCTGTGCGTAGTTGCCTTCTTTGGCTAACAACTGTGCTTCAGCGCCTGCGGCACGAGCGAGCTGTCCACCTTTACCCGGCTTCAATTCCACGTTGTGCACAACTGTGCCTACCGGGATGTTTTGAAGCGGCATCGCATTTCCAGGTTTGATGTCAGAGCCAGGACCAGAGACAATCGTATCGCCAACTTTGAGTCCGACAGGCGCGAGAATGTATCGCTTTTCTCCGTCTGCGTAGTTGATAAGCGCGATGCGGCTGGAGCGGTTCGGATCGTACTCGATCGTGGCAACTCGCCCTGGTATTCCATCTTTAGTGCGTTTGAAATCGATAATTCTGTACTGGCGCTTATGACCGCCGCCGCGATGACGCGTGGTAATCTTGCCTTGGTGGTTCCGGCCTGCGCGCTTCGATAGCGACTCCAGTAACGAACGTTCAGGTTTGTCGGTTGTAATCTCTTCAAAACTCGCGACAGACATGAAGCGGCGCCCCGGTGAGGTCGGTTTATACTTTTTAATAGCCACCTGTTGCCCCTCCTTCACTGCACCGCATTACATGCCCGAGAAAAATTCCGGCTGTTTGGAATCGGCGCTGATTTTTACGTAAGCTTTCTTCCATTTCGAAGTGTAGCCGTAGTGCTTACCGTAGCGTTTGCGCTTAGGCTTTACCCACAAGGTGTTCACGCGTTGTACCTTCGAGCCGGTAAAAATGGCTTCGATGGCTTGTGCAATCTCAATCTTGTTGGCGTCGCCATCCACTTCAAATGTGTAGATGAAATCTTCCATCATCTGCGTGCTGCTCTCCGTTACGATCGGACGCTTCACGATATCGCGAGGATCTCTCACTTGGAAAACACCTCCTCGACACGTGCCACACCGGCCGTGGTAATCACGAGACGGTCACAGGTCACGAGATCATAGACATTGAGACTATCCGCAGCGGAGTACGTCACGCCTTGCAGATTGCGAAGCGACAAGTACACGTTTTGATCTTTGTCAGCATCCACGAGCAATGCCTTCTTCTGAATCCCGAGCGCTTTAAGCGCTTGGACCATGTGCTTCGTCTTCACATCCGGCGTAGACAGATTGTCCAAGACGACGATCGTGCCTTCTTGCACTTTCGAGGTCAAAGCCGAGCGAAGCGCTAAGCGTCTCACTTTCTTCGGCAGCTGATAAGCATAGCTACGCGGTGTAGGACCGTGTACGACGCCACCGCCAACCCACTGCGGCGAGCGGATACTCCCTTGACGGGCACGTCCCGTACCTTTTTGTTTCCAAGGTTTGCGACCGCCGCCACGCACTTCAGAACGGCCTTTGACTTTATGCGTACCGGCACGCCGACTGGCGAGCTGGCTCTGGATCACATCAAACATAGACGCTGTATGCACAGTGGCATTCCACACGGCATCGGACAATTCAATCTCGCCCACGGCGCTACCTTGCATATTATATACCGGAACTTTCGGCAATTTTGGCTCCTCCTTTCAGTGAAAATGGTTTAGCTGTTTTTCTTTACAGCAGAGCGAACCGTCACAAACGAGTTGCGCGGCCCTGGCACTGCCCCTTTGATGAGCAACAAATTGCGCTCGGTGTCGACTTTTACAACTTGTAGGTTCTGTACAGTCACGCGTTCATGTCCCATGCGTCCTGCCATCGTCTGGCCTTTAAACACGCGGTTAGCATCGATAGAACCGAGCGAACCGGTGCCGCGATGGTACTTCGAACCGTGCGCCATCGGACCTGTCGACTGGTTGTGGCGTTTGATAGGACCGGCCGTCCCTTTACCTTTCGAGACACCGATTACGTCGACGTACTCGCCGTCTGCGAACAGATCCGCTTTCACTTCCTGGCCGATCTCACAGCCATCAGTGAAGCGAAGTTCCCGAACGTAGCGCTTGGCCACTGTGTTCGCCTTCGCTGCGTGACCCGATTCTGCTTTGGTCGCGCGCTTTTTGTCAGCGAACCCGAGTTGAACGCTGTTGTACCCATCACTCGCGACTGTCTTGACTTGCAGAACCACACACGGCCCTGCTTCGACAACGGTGACAGGCACTACGTTCCCGTCTTCCAAAAACACTTGCGTCATGCCAAGTTTGCGTCCAAGAATCCCTTTCATCCCTTACACCTCCAGTGCACTACAGTTTGATCTCAATATCGACGCCAGACGGTAAATCCAGACGCATAAGCGCGTCTACAGTTGCCGGCGTTGGACTCAAAATGTCGATCAGCCTTTTATGCGTACGCATCTCAAATTGCTCACGCGAGTCTTTGTACTTATGGGGTGAGCGAAGTACTGTGATGATCGATTTATCGGTCGGAAGCGGTATCGGACCCGCCACGCCTGCACCCGAGCGCTTGGCGGTTTCCACGATCTTCTCTGCGGACTGATCCAGCAGTTTGTGATCGTATGCCTTTAAGCGAATACGGATTTTCTGTTTTGCCATGTGTTTTCCCTCCTTGTCGCCCAATTGTTACGCAGCTGGATGCATGTGGTATTCATCTCACGCGACAAAGGCCGCGTGGTTGCGACCCCAGGCTCCCCTGCGTATGGACATGCTCAGCAAAAATTCCCTTAGTGGTACCGCATCATGGCGGTCGGTACGTAAGCAACCTTTTGCGTCTTCGCAGTCATAAACCAACAATTAAAGATTATACAAAACCCCGGGCTAAAACACAATAGCGAATTTCTTTAATCGCCAAGTTGCGCATCGGACTTGCGTGATTACGGCCACTGTGGCAGCAGCTTTTCTTCGCCAGCCCCGAGCACTTTAAAATCTTTCAGCGGCCAAAAAATGAGGTCCACACGCCCGATCACGGACGTAATCGCGATCGGCCCGATGACGCGGCTATCTACGCTGACATTGCGGTTGTCACCCATCACGAACAGTTCTCCTGGCGGCACGCGAACGGGTCCAAAGTTATGCCGCGGATTCATCGGTTGCGCGATAAAAGGCTCCGCTATGATGCGACCGTTGACGATCAGCTTGCCATCTGTCACAGCGATCGTGTCTCCAGGTAATCCGATCACGCGTTTGACCCAATCCTGGTCGCCCGCTACCGGAGCCCGAAAGACCACGATGTCCCCGCGCTTAGGCGTGCCAAAATCGTACACGACACGATTGATCAGCAGCCTTTCCCCGGACGCCAGCGTCGGATCCATCGAGTGGCCATCCACATAGAACTGCGTCACCAGAAACTGATGAATCAGCAGCACGAGCAAAATGGCAAGCAAGGGACCTCGTAGTAGTCCCCATGCAGTATCAAGCCATCTTCTTCTCGGTGCTGGATGCTGTAACTGCGGACCCGTGTGTATCACCGCGCTCACCTACCCGGGAAGACAGATAAGACAAAGGACCGAGCATACAGGCTCGATCCTTTGTCTCATGACGATTGACGCTTACTTGCTGATACCGACGACGACGCCTGCACCAACTGTGCGGCCGCCTTCACGGATAGCAAAACGGGTACCATCTTCAATAGCGATCTGCGAGATCAGCTCGACGTTCAACGTAATGTTGTCGCCAGGCATCACCATTTCCGTTCCTTCTGGCAAGCTGACGATGCCAGTCACGTCCGTGGTACGGAAGTAAAACTGCGGACGGTAGTTGTTGAAGAAAGGCGTATGACGACCGCCTTCTTCTTTTTTCAAAACGTACACTTGCGCCTGAAAGTTGGTGTGCGGTTTGATCGAACCCGGCTTGCAGAGCACTTGTCCACGCTCGATGTCCTTACGCTCTACACCGCGCAAGAGAGCTCCGATGTTGTCACCAGCTTGAGCGAAGTCGAGGAGCTTGCGGAACATCTCAACGCCTGTGACCACGGATTTCCGTGGGTCTTCAGCCAGGCCGACAATCTCGATTTCTTCGCCGACTTTGATTTGCCCACGCTCGACACGACCAGTCGCAACCGTACCACGACCGGTGATGGTGAACACGTCCTCGACTGGCATGAGAAACGGTTTGTCCGTATCGCGTTCCGGGGTAGGGATGAAGCTGTCGACAGCAGCCATCAGCTCGTCGATCTTCTCTGCCCATGCGCCAGACGGATCTTCGAGTGCTTTCAGCGCAGAACCACGGATAACCGGGGTGTCGTCGCCTGGGAACTCATACTCGGACAGCAGATCACGGATCTCCATCTCCACCAACTCGAGCAGCTCTTCATCGTCCACCATATCGCATTTGTTCATGAATACGACGATGTGCGGAACGCCGACTTGACGCGCAAGCAGAATGTGCTCGCGAGTTTGCGGCATCGGGCCATCAGAAGCCGACACGACGAGGATCGCGCCGTCCATTTGCGCAGCACCGGTGATCATGTTTTTCACATAGTCAGCGTGTCCTGGGCAGTCCACGTGCGCGTAGTGACGGTTAGCCGTCTCATACTCAACGTGGGCAGTGTTAATCGTGATCCCGCGCTCGCGCTCTTCCGGGGCTTTGTCGATCGCATCATAAGCCATAGCTTGGGCTTGACCGGTTTTGGACAAAACAGTGGTGATTGCCGCAGTCAACGTAGTCTTACCATGGTCGACGTGACCGATCGTACCAATATTGACGTGCGGTTTGTTACGTTCAAATTTTGCTTTTCCCACAATGCTCAGCTCCTTATCGTATAAGTTAGTTGCCTTTATTCTTTGCGATAATCTCCGCCGCTACAGACTTCGGCACTTCTTCGTAGGCGTAAAATTCCATCGAGAAAGTACCGCGGCCCTGCGTACGCGAACGAAGCGATGTCGCATATCCGAACATCTCGGACAGTGGCACGAAACCGCGAATGACTTGAGCGCCAGCACGGGACTCCATGCCTTCGATGCGTCCGCGCCGGGAGTTGATATCCCCCATGATGTCGCCCATGTACTCTTCTGGTACGACAACTTCGACGCGCATGATCGGCTCGAGCAAGTACGGATCTGCCTTTTGGGCGCCACTCTTGAACGCCATCGATCCGGCGATGTGGAAAGCCATCTCCGAAGAGTCGACATCGTGATAGGAACCATCAACGATGGTGGCTTTCATATCGATCATCGGATATCCGGCCACAATGCCATTTTTCATAGCTTCTTCGATACCTTCGCCGACTGGCGCGATGTACTCTTTCGGTACGACGCCGCCTACGACTTTGTTCTCGAAGATATAACCCGTTCCGCGTTCTAGCGGTTCGAACTCAACCCAAGCATGGCCATACTGACCACGACCACCGGACTGTCGGACGAACTTGCCTTCTGCGCGTACCTTATTGCGAATCGTCTCTTTGTAAGCGACTTGCGGCTTACCGACGTTCGCCTCGACCTTGAACTCACGGACCATACGGTCGACGATGATCTCAAGGTGAAGCTCGCCCATACCCGAGATAATGGTCTGACCGGTCTCGTGGTTAGTATGGGTTTTGAAAGTCGGATCTTCCTCTGCCAGCTTATTGAGCGCGATGCCCATCTTGTCTTGGTCGGCCTTGGTCTTCGGCTCAATCGCAACCGAGATCACGGGATCCGGGAAGTCCATGGACTCGAGAATCACAAGATCTTTCTCGTCGCACAGCGTGTCACCTGTCGTGGTGTCTTTCAGCCCCACGGCAGCAGCGATATCGCCGGAATAGACCACTGGGATCTCTTCGCGGTGATTCGCGTGCATCTGCAGAATCCGTCCAATGCGCTCGCGCTTGCCCTTGGTCGAGTTGAGCACATAGGAACCTGATGCCAACTGACCTGAGTACACACGGAAAAACGCAAGTTTACCGACGAATGGGTCAGTCATAATCTTAAACGCCAGTGCAGAGAAGGTCGCCGCATCGTCTGCTACGCGTAGCGTCTCTCCCCCGTCTTCATCCAAACCTTTGACAGGCGGGATGTCGAGCGGAGAAGGAAGATAATCGACGACAGCGTCGAGCATAGGTTGCACGCCTTTGTTCCGATAGGAAGAACCACACAGAACGGGGACGAGTTGCGATGTGACGGTACCGTGACGCAAAGCCTGCTTGATCTCATCGACCGTAAAGGCTTCGCCTTCCAGATACTTCATCATCAGTTCTTCCTGCACTTCCGCCACTGACTCCACGAGTTTGGTGTGCCACTCTTCAGTCACAGCGCGATACTCTTCAGGAATCTCACGAGCCTCAGAGGTGGTGCCAAGGTCGTCTGTATAGACGATCGCTTGCATTTCCACGAGGTCGATAACACCTGTGAAGTGATCCTCAGCGCCGATCGGAATTTGAATCGGAACCGGGTTACCGTTCAAACGGGTACGAATCTGGTCGACACACATCAAGAAGTCAGCGCCGATGATATCCATCTTGTTGACATACGCGATGCGGGGAACGCCGTACTTGTCAGCTTGGCGCCACACAGTCTCCGACTGCGGCTCTACGCCACCTTTGGCGTCGAACACGGCTACCGCGCCATCGAGAACCCGTAAGGAGCGTTCGACTTCGACTGTGAAGTCTACATGTCCAGGGGTGTCAATGATGTTAATACGGTGGCCTTTCCACTGAGCGGTAGTCGCAGCCGAGGTGATGGTGATCCCACGCTCCTGCTCCTGAACCATCCAGTCCATCGTCGCTGCACCTTCGTGCACTTCGCCGATCTTATGGACGCGCCCTGTGTAAAACAGAATACGCTCGGTGGTCGTCGTCTTGCCCGCATCAATATGTGCCATAATCCCGATGTTACGGGTCTTGTCGAGCGTAAATTGCCTTGCCATTCGGTAGATTCCTCCTTTCTTACTTGATCATCAAGTCGTACCGTTGTTCTACCAACGGTAGTGCGCGAATGCTTTATTCGCCTCGGCCATACGGTGCATATCTTCACGGCGTTTCACAGCGCCGCCCGCGTTGTTGGCTGCATCGAGAATCTCTCCGGCCAGACGCTCACGCATACCTTTCTCGTGACGACTGCGCGCGTAGTTCACCAGATAGCGAATACCCAGCGTAACACGACGCTCGGGACGAACTTCAACTGGCACTTGATAGTTCGAGCCGCCAACACGGCGAGCTTTCACTTCGAGTACCGGCATGATGTTCTTCATCGCACCGTCGAATACCTCAAGCGGGTCTTTACCTGCACGCTCGCGAACGAGTTCAAAGGCTTCATATACGATGCCTTGCGCAATACCGCGCTTGCCATCTTCCATGACCTTATTGATCAGGCGCGTAACTTGCTTGTTGTTATATACCGGATCGGGCATGACATCCCTACGTGGAACAGGACCTTTTCTTGGCATACTATATCCTCCTTTCAAGGACAGATGGGTCTACGAATGCTTGATTCACACTTACTTCTTCTTCTTCGGACGCTTGGCGCCGTACTTGGAGCGAGCTTGTTGACGATCTTTCACGCCAGCTGTGTCGAGTGCTCCGCGAACGATATGATAACGAACACCAGGCAAGTCTTTCACACGGCCGCCGCGAACGAGAACGACGGAGTGCTCCTGCAGATTGTGTCCGATACCTGGAATGTAAGCAGTAACCTCAATTCCGTTAGTCAAACGCACACGCGCATATTTACGCAATGCAGAGTTTGGTTTCTTCGGAGTCATGGTGCTTACACGGGTGCATACACCGCGCTTTTGCGGAGAAGCTTGATTGGTCTGCGCCTTTTGGTGGCTGTTATAGCCCTTTTGCAGCGCTGGAGCCTTAGACTTCTCTTCGATTTCCAGTCTTCCCTTGCGAACGAGTTGGTTAATCGTTGGCATCGGAATCCACCTCCTTCCACCTTGCATAGTAGGAATAAGCGCTTCGCATATCCATGACCACTGACCCTGGTGAGTCATTCCTGGTCAAACGAGAGACCTAGCGTGCGCCCTAAAGGCGCGTTCTTCAGCCCTGCGCTTACTTTGCCTCAAGTGTGTCGCCAATACTGGCTTGTTCCCGAAAAACCCCCACGGCACAGGTGCTGAGCGTCAGACCTACGGCAAATCCCAAGCTGACGCAGCTATCTACCCAAGCGATCTTGACACCATGCTCCTTGCACAGGGCAATGAGCGGGTTGATCACTCGACGGTCGGAATCACGAGACAAAATCACCTCGGACAACTTACCATGCCGTACTGCCCTCATCGTGGAGGACATACCCACGGTACGGCGTTCCAGGCGCTTCAACCGTTGATACATGGGAGGAGACACCTCACTGTCTACTGGCACACTTTTGCATGGTATCACTCGACATGCGCCCATGTCAAGCCACCTCATCCGGGTGTGTCATGTTTTTATTGCAAAAGATTGGCCGCAGAGCATTTGCACTCTACGGCCACTTCCACTCCAGCTTATCGGTGTAGCGTCACGGCGTCGTGTGTGAAGCTTTACTCCGCACCGTCTACGAGCGCCACTTCTAGCAACTCTGCGTCATCGGACGCGACCGCCACCTGATCGTTGTGGTCATCTCCCGGCTCTTCCGAGGGATCCACAAGCGCGATGTTGCGGTACCGGGCCATCCCCGTGCCCGCCGGGATCAGCTTGCCGATAATGACGTTTTCCTTGAGGCCGAGCAGCCGATCGACTTTGCCCTTAATCGCGGCTTCCGTGAGCACGCGAGTCGTCTCTTGGAATGAAGCCGCGGATAAGAAGGAGTCGGTCTCGAGCGAAGCCTTCGTAATCCCCAGTAAAGCCGCACGACCTACAGCAGGTTCTCCACCAGACAGTAACGCCTTGCGATTCGCATCTTCATACTCCTGCAGATCGGCGTACGTGCCCGGCAACAGATCCGTGGTGCCGCTGTCGACCACCCGAACTTTACGCATCATTTGCCGGATCATCACTTCGACGTGCTTGTCATTGATATCCACGCCTTGCATCCGGTAGACGCGTTGCACCTCACGCAGGAGGTAATTCTGTACCCCACGCAACCCTTTGACGCGCAACATCTCTTTTGGATCGATGGAGCCTTCGGTCAACTCGTCGCCGACTTCAAGTTCCTGTCCTTGCGTGACCCGAATACGTGACCCGTAAGGAATCGAGTAAACCTTCGTCTCGCTCTCACCGGTAATCTCGATCTCGCGCTTGTCCTTGACTTCGCGGAGTTCGGTTACCTTGCCGCCGATCTCTGTGATGACCGCTTGCCCTTTCGGGTTACGCGCTTCAAAGAGTTCCTGAATCCGCGGCAAACCTTGCGTAATGTCATCCCCGGCAACACCGCCGGTGTGAAATGTCCGCATCGTCAACTGCGTACCTGGCTCACCAATCGACTGCGCCGCGATAATACCGACGGCTTCACCGATTTCCACCATCTGTCCTGTCGCGAGATTGCGGCCGTAGCACTTGATACATACACCATGGCGCGCGCGACAGGTGAGTACGGAGCGAATCTTGACGGTCTTGATCCCGGCCTCAATGATGGCACGAGACATATTCTCATCAATCAGTTGGTTTTTCTCAGCCAACACTTCCCGTGTCTCCGGATGACGGATGGTCTGAAAGGAGATGCGACCGTTGATCCGATCGTACAAGTCTTCCAAAATCTCTTTGCCATCCCGCATTTCTTCGACGATGATCCCGCGATCGGTACCGCAGTCGTCGATGCGCACGATCGTGTCTTGCGCAACATCGACGAGCCGCCTCGTCAGGTAACCCGAGTCAGCTGTACGCAAAGCGGTGTCTGCGAGACCTTTGCGGGCACCGTGGGTGGAGATGAAGTACTCCAAAACGCTAAGGCCTTCGCGGAAATTGGACTTGATCGGCAATTCAATAATCCGACCAGACGGGTTAGCCATCAGTCCCCGCATGCCTGCAAGCTGGGTGATCTGGGAGACCGATCCACGCGCCCCAGAGTTGGCCATCATGTAAATCGGGTTAAAACGATCAAGCGAGTCCATCAGGGTATTGGTCAGTTCATCTTTCGCACTACTCCAGATGCTGATGAATCGGTCGTAACGCTCTTCTTCTGTGATCAGACCGCGACGGAACTGCACAAGCACCTTGTCTTCTTTTTGCTCCGCTTCGGAGAGGATTCTCTCCTTTTGCTCAGGCACAAAGATGTCAGCAACAGAGATGGTAATCCCTGCTTGTGTCGAGTATTTGAAGGCCAGCTTTTTGACGGCGTCCAGAATCTCTGCGGTCTTGGTCGTGCCGTAACGACTGAAGCATTCACCAATAATCGACCCGAGAAACCCTTTGACCACAGCGCCGCGAATCGGCAGGTTCGATACAAACCCCTGAATGTCCGCGCCTTTTTGGTAAATGAAAAACTCATCCGGCGTGCCCTGCAGAAGATTCCTGCGATCGGCCACGTTGATGTACGGGAAGTCCTCAGGCAGAATCTCGTTAAACAAGATCTTACCAGGGGTTGTCACAAAGAGCGCATTCGATTGCGCGTCGGTAAAATTGGTCTTGCCCAGTGTCCGCGCAGGAATGACAATGCGCGAATGTAAGGTGACTTGACCATACTGATAGGCCAGCAAAGCCTCTTCTCTGTTGCTAAAAACCCGCGATTCGCCCGGCTCATTCGCGCGCTCGATCGTCAGATAGTAGGAACCGAGCACCATATCCTGCGTCGGAGTGACGACCGGCTTGCCATCTTTCGGGTTCAAGATATTATGCGCTGCGAGCATCAGTAGTCGCGCTTCGGACTGCGCTTCTGCGGACAGCGGCACGTGGACCGCCATCTGGTCTCCGTCGAAGTCCGCGTTGTAGGCGGTACACACGAGCGGATGCAACTTGATCGCGCGCCCTGCAACCAGGATCGGTTCAAATGCCTGAATCCCTAAGCGGTGCAAAGTAGGCGCCCGGTTCAGTAGCACGGGGTGCTCAGTGATCACTTTCTCCAGAACATCCCACACTTCAGGCGACACGCGTTCGACTTTGCGCTTGGCACTCTTGATGTTGTGCGCCAACCCTTGCGCGACCAGTTCCTTCATCACGAAAGGTTTAAACAGCTCTACGGCCATCTCTTTCGGCAAACCGCACTGATACATCTTCAATTCAGGACCCACAACGATAACCGAGCGGCCCGAATAGTCGACGCGTTTACCAAGCAGGTTCTGCCGGAAGCGACCTTGCTTCCCTTTTAGCATGTGCGAAAGGGATTTGAGCGGACGATTGCCAGGGCCTGTGACAGGACGTCCCCGACGACCGTTGTCAATCAGTGCGTCAACCGCCTCTTGCAGCATCCGTTTCTCGTTTTGCACGATGATATCAGGCGCGCCGAGATCGAGCAGACGCTTCAGGCGATTGTTGCGGTTAATGACGCGGCGGTACAAATCGTTCAAATCAGACGTCGCGAAGCGACCGCCATCGAGTTGCACCATCGGACGCAGATCCGGTGGAATGACAGGGAGCGCATCGAGAATCATCCAAGTCGGATCATTTTGCGACTGCTTGAACGCATCCATCACTTCCAAGCGTTTGATAGCGCGATTGCGCCGCTGACCCTGAACAGTTCTGAGCTCTTCGCGAAGCGTGTCGATTTCTCCGTCGATATCGATCTCTTGCAGCAATTTCTTGACGGATTCCGCGCCCATGCCAGCTTCAAACGCATAGCCGTATTTCTCGCGATAGCTGCGGTACTCCTTCTCGGACAAAAGCTGCTTTTTCTCCAACGGGGTATCTCCCGGATCAGTCACCACATAACTTGCGAAGTAGATGACTTCTTCGAGTGAACGCGGCGACATATCGAGCACAAGGCCCATCCTGCTCGGAATGCCTTTGAAATACCAGATATGCGACACCGGCGCCGCCAGCTCGATATGGCCCATGCGCTCACGGCGCACCTTGTTGCGCGTAACTTCTACACCACAACGGTCACATACGACCCCTTTATAACGAACGCGCTTATATTTTCCGCAGTGACATTCCCAGTCGCGCTGAGGGCCAAAGATGCGTTCGCAAAATAGACCTTCTTTTTCGGGCTTGAGCGTACGATAGTTAATCGTCTCTGGCTTCTTGACCTCGCCATGTGACCACGAACGAATTTTATCAGGGGATGCTAAACCAATTTTCATGTACTCAAAGTTGTTGACATCGAGCAAGTGGGGTCTCTCCTTCTGTTAGGTAGTCCGAACGGATGGGAGAACCGTCCGAACCCCTCTTATACAGGGTTCGAACGGTTGCTAGGCTTCGGTCAGTCGTCCCCGACTTCGCGCATCTCGAGACTGAAGTTCAAACGGTCAGCCGCGTCATCGTCGTCATCTGACTCGCGCATGGCAATCTCTTGCTCGTCTTCAGCGAGAATTTTCACATCCAAGCCTAAACTTTGGAGCTCTTTGATCAACACTTTAAAGGATTCAGGGACACCTGGCTCAGGGACATTCTCACCTTTGACAATCGACTCGTAGGTTTTCACGCGCCCAACGACATCGTCCGACTTCACAGTCAGTATCTCTTGCAAGGTGTACGCCGCGCCGTATGCTTCTAGCGCCCATACTTCCATCTCTCCGAAACGCTGGCCACCGAACTGCGCCTTGCCACCGAGCGGTTGCTGCGTGACCAAGGAGTAAGGTCCTGTGGAGCGCGCGTGGATCTTGTCGTCCACCAAGTGGTGCAATTTCAGCATATACACGTAGCCCACCGTCACGCGACCGTCGAACGGTTCACCGGTTCGCCCGTCATAGAGCACCGTCTTCCCGTCGCGATCAAGCCCCGCCTCTTCAAGCGCATCGAACACATCGGACTCATGCGCACCGTCGAAGACAGGCGTCGCCACGTGAATGCCGAGTGCGTGCGCCGCCATCCCCAAGTGCGTCTCTAACACCTGGCCGATGTTCATCCGCGAAGGGACACCGAGCGGATTGAGCACGATGTGCACAGGCGTGCCATCCGGCAAAAACGGCATGTCTTCCTCCGCCATGATCCGTGCCACGACACCTTTATTGCCGTGGCGTCCAGCCATCTTGTCGCCTTCCGAAATCTTGCGC
>JAPNUP010000117.1 GCA_026627345.1 Bacillota bacterium
ACACTGGAGTTTTGCGAACGACTTCCACGCCTGCCCAATCCTCATAGCACTTGATGACCGCGCTCATGTCTTCGCGGCCTAGCCCTTTAGCCATCGCCATTTGCAAAAGATTGCGTACCACACCAAGCACCGGCAGGGGCAACTGCATGCCGTTAGCCATATCGGTGGCGAGATTCAAGTCTTTGAACAGCAGTTCGGTCATAAACTGTGGGCGAAAGTCCCGGTTCACAATGCGTCCTGCCTTGTTCTCGGCGATCCCGCTGCGCGCGCCGCCGCCTGCGACGACTTGTGCAAAGACCTCAGGATCGATCCCGGCCTTCGTCGCCAGGGTCAGAGCTTCCGCGAATGATAGCAAATTGATCGCCGTCATCGTGTTGTTGGCGAGCTTCGTGTAGCAACCGGCGCCGCTGCCTCCCATATGGTAGGCGCCTTTGCCCATCGCAGAAAAAAGCTCGGTACAAGCGTCAAAGTGTGCCTTGTCGCCGCCGACCATAAAGGTGAGCACACCATCGATCGCCTGCGGCTCACTGCCTGTGACTGGCGCATCGAGCATGGCTACGCCGACCGCCGAGAGTTCCTGAGCCAGACTTTGACTCGTCTTTGGCCCAATGGTGCTACAGTCGATCACCAGCAGTCCCGGATGTGCGCCTTCTTTCACACCACTGGTGCCCACTAGCACCTCTCGTACAGCGTCATCGGCCGTGAGCATGGTGATGACGACGTCGCTTTGCTCGGCTACTTGAGCCGGTGAAAAAGCGACTCGCGCCCCTTCAGCACGGAGCGTCTCGACTTTGTCAGGCGTCCGGTTGAAAACGGTCAGGGGGAAACCAGCTTTCTGTAGATTTCTCGCCATCGGTAAGCCCATGGTACCAAGGCCGATAAAACCAATGTGCATCATAAACGTCACTCCTTTTATGTACCTACCCGCCTGGTCTCCTGTCCGCCGAGCGCGGGGTTTTGACAGTGGTCGCCATCATTGTAAGCCTTTCAGCGGAACATTTTCCACAGTATCGCGTAGAATCAAAAGGCAAAGTGGTATCATAGAATCGCAGCGTTAGAGTATTCAACGAGACGGAGGCAACGACCATTGCGACGCATTCTACTCACAGGCGGCGGTTCAGCGGGTCACGTCAGTGTCAATTTGGCGCTGATCCCGAGACTGCAGGCGGCCGGTTGGCAGGTGGACTACATAGGGTCCGAGAAAGGCATCGAACGGACGCTGATTGAAGGTCTGTCAGGGGTCCACTATGAGGCGGTGTCCACAGGGAAGCTACGTCGCTATTTTGATTGGAAAAATATCATGGATCCCGTCCACGTCATGAAAGGCGTACTGCAAGCTTATCGCATCATTCACAAGCGAAAACCGAGCGTCATTTTCTCTAAAGGTGGATTCGTTTCCGTCCCGGTCGTCATTGGTGGCTGGATGAACCGCATTCCGGTGATCATACACGAATCCGATTTGACGCCCGGTCTCGCTAATCGTATTGCGATTCCGTTTGCTACCCGTGTATGCCTGACATTTGCCGAGACGGAACAGCGGGTGCCTATCGACAAAGCTACGTATGTAGGCGCCGTCATCCGAGCCGAACTGTTTGAAGGGCAAGCCACGAAAGGGCTGATGCTGTGCGATTTTGTGCGATCCAAGCCAGTCTTGCTAATCATGGGCGGCAGCCTCGGCTCACAACGCGTCAATGGCGCCATTCGCAGCGTCTTGCCGGAACTGCTGAAAGACTTTCAAGTCGTGCACATCTGTGGGCAAGGGAATCTGGATGAGCGGTTGAAGATGCGCGGATACAAGCAGTTTGAATTTCTCAAAGATGAGTTGCCAAGCGTGATGGCGATGGCTGATATTGTGCTATCTAGAGCTGGCGCCAATGCGATATTTGAGTTCCTCGCGCTGCATAAACCGATGTTGCTGATTCCGCTGTCGCTAGAAGCGAGTCGAGGTGATCAGATCGCCAATGCGCGTTCATTTGAGCGGCAAGGATACGCACATGTGCTGCAAGAAGCCGATGCGCAGGGAGACGCGCTGGTTGCGGCGGTTCGTGCACTGTACGCAAGTCGCGAAGAGATCGTACGGCAGATGGAGGCGCATCCACATGAAGACGCGCTTTTACGCTTGCTGCAGGTGATTGAAGAAATAGCCTAGGGTTTCGTGCTATAGTGAATAGGAAAAGACTAGACAAAGTTGAGGTGATTGGCAATGGCTGATTTTACTATCGTGCTTTCCCGTGAAGACTGGATGCGCATGGAGCGCAAGCTAGGGCACCTTGGCGCGCATGGCAAGGTGATCAATATTCTACAAATGATTATTACATTCGCAAAAGATAACCCGGATTTGCAACTTGAAGTGATCCGACAGCGACTGTCGATCTCCCGCATTGCGATGAAGAAGTATGCGACACTCCTTGGAATTCTCAATGACGCAGAAGAGGAAGTGGCAGTCGTGATGGAGAGCTCTTTGGACGACATTTTGCTACCGCTTATCCAAGGCAACAAACCGATACCACTGACGAGGCTGGCCCGACAATATGGCGTGTCCACTTCTCTGGTGATCGATCGGATGAAGACGCTACAACTGCAGGTGGGAGCTACTGAAGTTCTTTAGGCGACGACCTGCATAAGAAAAAGGCCCGCACAGGATGCGGGCCTTTTTCTTATGCAGAATTGGATTACACGGTTGCCACGGCTCTCTCGCGGCGACTCCGTCGAAAATGCAACAGCTCGTACATCAGTGGCACAATGACCAGTGTCAAGATTGTCGACGTTGTGAGCCCACCGATAACGACGACTGCGAGACCTTGCGAAATCAGTGCTCCCTCTGACAAGCCAAGCGCCAGCGGCAATAGTGCACAGATCGTTGCGATCGCAGTCATCAAGATCGGACGAAGGCGCGTGGTGCCGGCTTCCAAGAGCGCTTCGCGAATGCCCATCCCGCGTTCGCGCTGCTGTTCCACACGGGCGATCAGCACGATGGCGTTGGTCACTACGATGCCCATTAGCATGAGAATCCCGATCAAGGATGAGACGCTGATCGGCTGATGACCGATCCAAGTTCCGAAGAAGGCGCCAATCAGTGCAACAGGCATCGAGAACAAGATGGCAAATGGCGCGGTCCATTCACCGAAGGCGATGAGCATGACGATGTAGACCATGCCGACTGCGACTACGACAGCTTCGATGAGCTCAGCGAAGCTTTGGTTCAACTGCTGCCCGCCTCCGGATAGCTGGGTCGTGACCCCATTTGGTAGCGTCAGATGCGACACGGCCTGTAAAGCCAGTTTAGTCGTGCTACCGGTGTTTTGCGTTGTATAGTCGCCGGTCACTTCGGCGTAATCTTGTCCGTCTCTGTGCATGACGTCCACTGGTGTCTGGGCAATGGTGACGTCGGCCACCTCGCCAAGCGTAATCGTCTGTCCAGTAGGTGTCGTGATAGGCAGCGCGTCCATGGCTGCCAGTGAACTCAATGAGGCTTGATTATTCACGTTGACCACGATCGGATACTGGGTACCTGCCAGCTCTACATTGCCAATGTTTTGCCCACCCAAGTAGTCACGCACGACACCGGCTATTTGATACGGACTCAGACTGTACTGGGCCAGTTCTTGCATCTTCGGCTGCACACTGACTTGTGGCTGTGTATCCGACAAATTGTTTTGCACGTTGGCGAGACCCTGGAAATGCTGCAGGCGATTCGTGATTTGTGTCGCCGCTTGCGTAATGGCAGGCAGATTCGGACCGTTGATGACGAGGTCAAATCCACTGCCACCGCTTGCCAGAGATACGGCGTTGACCTGGATGACTGCATTGCCTGTGATAGGGACCACAGCGCTGCGCAACTGGTCGACAAACTGATTGACGTTCGCTTTGGTCGTGAGCTTCACGAAGAAGCTCGCTTGGTTTTGGCCACTGGGTCCTGATGTGCTGTACTGTCCAGGGTCGCTGCCGACCTGCACGTTGTCATCTACCACGCTGGTCGAAAATGCCGCTACTTTCTTCTCTACCTGCTGTGCTTTGGCATTCGTCACAGACTCCGGTGTGCCGACAGGCATCTTGATGGACACAGTGGCATAGTTGTCTCCTTCAGTCGGCAAGAACGTGCTGCCGGCAAGGGGAAGGACGGCAAGAGAGCCGAGAAAGACGATGACGGTGATGGCGATCACAGCGCCTTTGTGATTGAGCGTCCAGCTTAGCGCCTTACGGTAGCCGTGTTGCCAAGGACGCAAGGCCGTGCCAGTGCTCGCCTCGTCGTCGGCGGCGAAGGCGGCTGCGAGCGCTGGATCAGAGGCATCGGTGAGATACTCCCCGGCAATGTGCTCGAGTCCCTTCGGGGCTTTGCGTGCAATCAGCAGCCAAGCTAACAGGGGTACCACGGTGAGAGCGACGAGCAAGGATGAAATCAAGGAGAACACGACTGTCAAGGCAAACGGCTGAAACACTTTGCCGACAATGCCACTGACGAGCCCAAGCGGCACAAATACGGCAATCGTCGTAATCGTAGACGAGGTGATGGCGCGGCCGACTTCGCCGGTGGCGTATAGGACAAACGCTCGACCGTAACCGCTGGCGCGCTTCCACGAACGGTAGATGTTTTCTATGACGACGATACTATCGTCCACCACGCGCCCTGTCGCGACAGCCATGCCGCCTAAAGTCATGATGTTGAGTGTAACGTTAAATTGATTGAGGAAGATCAACGCAATGAGAAGCGAGACGGGAATCGATATGACGGCGATGATCGTCGTCAGCCAGTTACGCAAAAAGAGCAAGATGACGATAGCCGCAAAGATGGCGCCAAGAATCGCTTCGCGCAACATGCCATCGATCGACTGCACCACTGACTGGGACGAATCGTAAAGCTGTGTGATCTGCACACCGTGCGGAAGCGTGGTTTGCAGTGCGGCCATCTGCGTCTTGACACCTTGTGCGGTGGTAACCGTGTTGGCGTCATCCGTTTTGACAATCCCGATGAGAACACTGCGCTGGCCATTGGTGCGGTTGATGGCTGCATCAGTTGGCGGTTGCAAGCTGACGGTGGCGAGATCTGACAAGGGAATCGTCGGCGTCGTACTCGGTGTCGCAGCGCCTCCAGATCCTGTGGCAGGGGCCGTGACGCCACTATCAGATGCGCTGTTGCCATTAGCAGACTGGGAACCTGCGGTCGGGTAAACGGGCTGTCCGCTCCCTGTCGTCGCGCTTGCCGCAGAGGCGTGTCCAGCGGATGGAGTAGGCACGGCTGCTGCGATTTTCTTCAGTTGGGCAAACAGCTTTTGCTCTGTCTGTTCAAGGCCTTGAATCTGCATCGAGTAGCGCAGAATCAACTGGTTATCGCGTGTCGTTGCAGGCTTCGCGTACTGCTGTGCGAGTGCCATTTGCGCGCCCATGATTTGGCCTTGAATGGCGGTAATATTGGTGAGCAGCGTGTTTTCTGCCTGCACCATACCAAGACCTTGGCCCACTTGGCCTACCGCTTGACCGACTTGACCGATGCCTTTGGCAAGCTGCCCTTGGCCGGCCGCGAGCTGGCCCTCACCTTGGGCTAGCTGTCCGACTGATTTGCCAAGTTCTCCGATGCTGCTCCCAATGACCTTGAGGCCTGCTGTCGCAGACGGCGGAATCGGAATCGGCAGACTGCGTATATCGCCGATGGATAGAAATGGATTCTCTAGTTGCACGGGCTGCACTTTGCCTTCGATGGTGGCAGAACCGAGCGGTGTCGTGATATTGTCTGCCTGAAGGTCTTGCAACACGGTTTGGGCAGTCAACTGATGTTTTTGCAGTTCATTTTCGTGAAACTGGATGACGACTTGATCTGGCGCCGCACCTGTCGTGGTCACTGAGCCGACGCCAGACACGCCCTGTAGGGAAGGGACTATGGAGGTTTGCACGAGGTTTTTCAGTGTCGCAAAAGGCAGGCGGTTGGATGATACCGTATAGTAGAGAATGGGTTGTGAATTAAAAGAAAACTGCTGTACTTGTGGCGTGCTCGCGGCAGATGGAAGCTGTACGGCAGAAACTGCCTGTTGGACTGTCTGCTGTACTTTATTCAAATCAGCGCTCAGACTAAGTTGCACTTCGATCTCCGACACGTTTTGAACGGAGTTGGATTCGACGTCTTGTACGCCTGACAGGCTTTCTACAGCCTTTTCGAGCGGGTCTGTGACGTCACTGGCGACGACTGAAGGGGAAGCGCCTGTATACGTCGTCAGGATGCCGATGACAGGAAACGAGATATTTGGCATCAGTTCTTCCTTGAGTGACAGAGAAGACAGCACCCCGCCTACGATCACCAGAGCGGTTAATATAAAGATGACGACGGGATTGCGCATCGAAAAGCGCGTTAGGAACTTCATGCGGTGAAACCTCTCTCTCACTTGGACATTCAACTATTACCCTAGTCTTCATCATTTTGATTGTCAAGATATACGGACGTTTGACGAGTGTGAACATTTTGTGCGGCAAAACAAGATTGTCCTTATTGCGATGAGTCCGGGCGTGGCTCGCTTTAGGGTCTGTGGTCGGAGATGCTCGTTTTACAGTGAGTTCCCTCATGCGGATCGCTGGCATCGAGCAGCTCTGGCACGGTGACAAAGGAGTACCCACGCGCTCGCAATGCGTGGATGACGACGGGTAAGGCGGCAACGGTTCCTTTTAGATTTTCGTTCGTGCTCCCGGCACAATGCTGCAAGATGATGGCACCCGGAAAGACAGATCCTACGATGTTGTGTTCGATCTGCGCGGCGCTCAGGCCTTGCCAATCGTTCGAATCCACACTCCAGTTGACCGCTTGATAGCCCATGCGACCAATCGCAGCTAACACACGCGCGTTGACACTTCCGTAAGGCGGCCGAACCCACTTATTGGGCTGTCCTGTGAGTCGTGCGATATCGCGCTCTGTGCGGGTGACCTCCCAGTTCATGTGAGAGAGAGAAATGCGCGCGAGATCAGGATGATCAAAGGTATGATTGCCGATCGCGTGACCAGCCCTTACGATGCGCGCCATCATTTGTGGGTGGCGTTCTGCCTGTTGACCAACGATAAAAAATGTGGCTTTCACGTGTTCTCTTTGCAAGATAGCGAGAATCTGTGGCGTATAGACATTATCTGGCCCGTCGTCGAACGTCAGTGCAACTTCTCTGAGCGGTGGCCCTTTGCGCGTGAATACGTGAGGGAACAGTCGCGTGTAGTCAATCGGTTGCACGGTCGCCGCTGACACTGTCGCCGGTGATCCGATCAGGGGTAGCACGACAAGCCAAGGAACCGCTCGCTGCAATGCTATACGTCCTCGCTGTGATCGCCTAAGCCATCTGGTTAAGCGAGGCTTCGCGCCTCTCGTGAAGTGCCACACAGCGAGTCCTCCTCATGGCTGATCGCTCAGCGACTTTACCATTACTGTCTCCGAGTAGCCGTGTTTCCATTCCGGGAGAGCGCTGCTGTTGCTCGCTATAGCAACTACAGGGGCCAAAGCGTCTGTCGCTTTGGCCCCTGTGTCGAAGCAGTTATTCTCATGCCGTCGCAATTTCGCTTTCAATCACTGAGGTGGTACGGGACCGTAGTGACAATAATGTCTTTGCGATAAAGCAAAATGGTGCGCAGAAGCAAGCTGGTCTGATTGTGCAAGATATTGTGCCACCAGCGTTTGGCGATAAACTGTGGGATGGCGACAATCACGTTTTCAGGCTGCCCTTCCCAGTTTTCAATCGTATTGAGAAACCGGAGCAATGGGCGCACGACCGAGCGATATTGACTACGCGCTGTAACCAACCGAATCCCGGTTCCCCAGGTAGCCCACTTCTCTTCCATACGCTCTATTGCCTCGTCATCGAACGCTACATAAAAAGCGACCACTTGATCTGACACGGACAACGCGTAGGACAAGGTACTGGCCACCACCCGGTTGATCCCCGCGATCGGGACAATCACGGTCGTGCTGTGCGGACGCGGGCGGATCTTGGTCATGTCGATGCGTAGATTGTCTGCGATTGCCCGGTAGTGACGACGGACTTTTAAACCGAAGTAGACGATAAGTGGCAAAAGAATGAGCACAATCCAGGCGCCTTGCGAAAACTTTGCGATCGAGAAGACGACGGTGACGATGGCCGACAAAAAGGCGCCGAATGAATTGATGGCGCCGCGTATCGCCCATCCTGATGCACGCGTCTTCACCCAGTGCTTGATCATGCCAGACTGCGCTAAAGTGAACGAGAGAAACACGCCAATCGCATAGAGCGGGATCAAGGCGTTCGTGTTGCCGCGAAACGCGATCACGAGAATGATGGCGAGCATACTGAGGATGAAAATGCCGTTGCTGTACCCGAGTCGGTCGCCACGGAGCATGAACATATGCGGCATGAATCCGTCGCGTGCCATCAGGGCCGCGAGGATCGGAAAGCCGCTATAAGAAGTGTTGGCAGCTAATACGAGTACGGCGAATGTCGAGAATTGAATGAAATAATAGAACCAGCCGTTGTGAAAGAAATGCGTCGCCATCTGTGACAATACAGTGACATCGGGATTGACTTGAATGCCGAGTTTGAAAGCCAAAAGGCCGGTGCCAAGATACATCACTGCGAGCAATAGGCCGAGCATAAGTAAGGTTTTTTGCGCGTTGCGAATGGTTGGTTCGCGAAACTGCGGTGTAGCATTGGAAATGGCTTCGATGCCTGTGAGCGCGGAACATCCGGAAGCGAATGCGCGCAGGATGAGAAGAATGGAAAAGCCTTTCGGAATCAGCCCGAATACGGGAGTTTGTGGCGTACTAAAACCGGTCTTCGAGAGTTGGAAGAAGCCGACCCCGACGAGAACGATCATGGAGACGATGAAGGCATAGGTTGGCCACATGAAGGCAGAAGCGGATTCATTGATGCCGCGCAAGTTGACGACCATGATAATCAAGATGCAAGCGATACACATCGGCACGGTGTAGGGCAAGGCCCCTGGATAGGCGGACGTCAGTGCAGCGACCCCGGAAGATACCGATACGGCCACAGTCAATGTATAATCAATCAGTAATGCAGAGCCTGCGACGAGGCCTGCGATCTTGCCGAACTGAGCGGAAGCCACAGCGTAGGCGCCGCCGCCGCCAGGGTAGACCTTGATCACTTGCAGGTACGAAAGAATCAGGGCGATCAACAGTAACGTGATCACGCCCATGATGGGCACGCCTAACCACAGGCCTGCTGTCCCGAGAAAAGCCATCTCGGTGAGCGACGCCTCGTACCCGTACGCCACCGAAGATAAGGCGTCAGATGACAAAATGGGCAGCGCCTTTAACTTCGACAGCCGCTCATTGACAAGTTCTCGCGACTTCTTCGGTCGACCGATTAGAACCTGCTTGATATTAGTAGGCAAGGTCTCAAACTCCTTTGACAATTTGACAGGCTGGTCAATTCGACCATTTGTCTATCCTGTGCTGCATCCGTATAATCTAAACCATTGCGCCGTCGAATACCAGCCTTTCTTTGCCAACTTCAGTGCAATCTTTCGCAGTCGAGAAAAAAGTGAGGTTTACAGGATGTATGAGATGCCAGAAAAGCTTTTGCGGTTGGGACAGGAGATTACTGACGAACAGCTCCGCTACCATGATAAGAGAGTTACGGTGCATAAGGAATTTACATTCGATGCGGCACATCACCTATATAAATATGAGGGTAAATGTACGAGTCTGCATGGGCACACTTACCGACTGCGAGTTAGTGTAAGTGACTTTCTTGGTGATACGGGCCTGGCGATCGATTTTGGCGATGTAAAGGCCATTGTCAAGCGCGTCGTGGTCGATCGCCTAGATCATCAGTATCTCAATGCCGTGTTGCCGCCGATGAACACGACGGCAGAAAACATGATCGTTTGGATGTTTCAGGAGATCGCGCAGGCACTGTCTGCACATAGCCCCACTGTGCGCCTGGAGCGGCTCGTCCTCTGGGAGACTCCCACTTCTGCAGTGGAGATTGCAGGTGAGGAGATGGGGCTGTGAACAGTGCGGCTTTGGTGAAAACCGTGAAACTTCCGATGGTAGAGATTTTTCAGACGGTCGAAGGTGAAGGTACGGCCGCCGGTTATCCTACCGTGTTCGTACGCCTTTTTGGCTGCCCGCTGCGGTGCGCATGGTGTGACACGCCCTATAGCTATCCGCCTGCCGAGGCGGAGTTTACGATGACCATCGGGGAGATCTGTGAGCGGGTGGCTTCCTTTCGGGCCGCGCGGGTATGTGTGACAGGGGGCGAACCACTTTTGTACGGGGAGCGCTCCGGCGCGCTCTTGAGGGCCATCGCCGAGATGGATCAGATCGTTGACGTGCATGTGGAGACGAGCGGCGCGATAGCTATTGCCCCGTTTCTGACCATGGTCAGCTCGTCGAAGGTGCGCTACATCGTTGACTACAAACTCCCGGGGTCTGGCGAAGAGGCGCGCATGGACTTGGCTAATGTAACTGATCTGCGAAGCGTGGACGAGCTAAAGTTCGTCATTGCCTCACGCGTGGACTACGAGCGGGCGTGTGCGGTCATCGCGCAATATCGGCCACTGGGCACCATCCTCTTTAGTCCGGTTTGGGGGAGTGTGGCGCCTGACCAATTGGTCACCTGGATGTTAGAAGATGGGCTCGCGAATGTGAAACTCAGCCTACAGATTCACAAGGTGATCTGGGATCCACAACTGCGCGGCGTCTAGGCCGCGCGCTAATGTACAAGGGGGAAGTGTTGACATGGATATGCGCAAGCGAGCCGTTGTCATTTTAAGCGGAGGACTCGATAGTACCACTTGTCTCGGGATCGCAGACAAAGAAGGGTATATCGTACATGCATTGTCGTTTGATTATGGGCAGCGCCACAGTATCGAGTTGGAAGCCGCCAAACGCGTGGCTGCGCACTATCGGGTGGCCGAACATCGCATTGCGCACTTACCTTTTCTTCGCGAGATCGGCGGGTCCGCACTCACTTCTGACACGCTTACGGTGCCGACCGGGGGCGTGGTGACAGGAGATATTCCGATCACGTACGTGCCAGGGCGCAATCTTATCTTTCTCTCGATTGCTACAGCTTATGCGGAAGTAGTCGGCGCAAGCGCCTTGTACCTCGGTATTAACGCATTAGATTACAGCGGTTATCCAGACTGTCGACCAGAATTTATCGAGGCCTTTGCGACCGCCGCTACGCTTGCGACAAAAGCGGGTGTGGAAGGGAAGCTGCTGCGTATCGAGACACCTCTGTTGCACCTGACCAAAGGAGACATTATCCGCCTTGGCACCTCACTTGGGGTTCCATACGAATGGACAGTCTCCTGTTATCAAGGTCACGATGTGGCCTGCGGTAGATGTGATAGTTGTCGCCTGCGGTTGAAAGGTTTTGCGGATGCGGGCATTTTAGATCCAATTGCCTACGCAATGTGCGACTAGATTTTCGGTGTAACCATACGTTTTGCAAGATCGTCATAGTTATTAGCACCGTGTGAGGCTCGGACGTGGTAGAATACTAGGTATTCCAAAAAAGCGATTGACGGGGGTTTGCCCTAGATGAGATCGGATAAGCAAAGTCCGATGGCAAGCAAGAAGAAAGAGAAGAAGCCGCTAACGAGGAAGCAGCGGCGTCGCCGGGCGCTGTACATCGGTGTCCCGATCGCTGCGATCGTCATTGGAGTCGGAGTCGGCTTCGCCATGGGCGGCAGTTTGGTACAGGGGATACCGAGTGCGCTTCTCAGTACACTTACCCACCACGATACTTTGACACAACCTGAGAATATATTGTTGATCGGTAACAATGCCCGTAATCCTGCAGGTCCGCTGGATCTCAGCAGTGACGGGGAGGGCGGCGGTCAGGCAGATATCATGATGATTGCGCATATCGATCCGATCAAGCATCAGGTGGTTCTGATTTCCCTACCGCGTGACGCTATGTTTGCCATGCCGCAGTACAATAACCCGATTCCGAAGTTGAAGACCTTCTTCTTCATCGGCGCGCAGTTACAGCCTAACCAAGCCGCGCAGCTGACAGTCCAGGCAGCAGAAAAGTTTACCGGTATGCAGATTAGCCACTGGATTGTGACGGACTTTCAAGGATTTTCTGATGCGATCAACGCGGTCGGCGGTGTCCGGATCTATGTTCCGGCGCGTATCACTGACCCGTTGCACAGTGGCGCCAACTTCTATCCGGGCTGGCAGACGATCAATGGTCAAGAGGCGCTGGCTTACATCCGCGTTCGACAAAATACCGCCAGCGATGTGGCGGTCAACGACTATCAGCGCGACGATGATCAAGCACAGGTGTTACTGGCTCTAAAGAATAAGCTGCTCGACACTGGCAATGACTTTATGAATCTGGGTAAATTGATTTCGGCTTGGAATAAAGACGTCGCGACAGACATGAATGACTCGCAGCTCTTGGCGGCTGCGCGCGCTGCGCGCGGTGCGAAGATGATTCATATCAACCTCGGCACAGTGGGCGACTCGATGGATGTCGCCAGTGCGCCAGCGCCTGGGCTCAATCAAGAGAATTACATCACGGGAGCTTTTTACGATATTATCGACCCGGCCAAAGTGACGAAGAAGCTCAAACCGTACGGTAGTACGGGCGCCTGGACCGGTATTACGTTGCCGCCTCCGAGCCAGATTCCCGTGCAGTTTTATGGTTCACAGGCGACGTTCCAAGAACTGCAACAGGCAGGCTATCAAGTGACGTATATGGGCAGCGGCGGAACCTATCCAGCTGAGATTGATTATCCTGCAGGTGATATGGCTTGGGGGCTGCAGGTCGGAAGAACGCTAGCCACAGGGAACAGCCTTGTTCAACCGGGTAGTAACTCAAGTGCCGTCGTGGTGTACGCGCCGTAAGGCAAGAGAGGATTTTTCTCGCCGAGAGGCTATCCATACAAAAGCAGCGGGTGTGCCTGAAGGCGCCCGCTGCTTTTGTTGTTCAAAAGGCGTCGAATGGTATAGTCGAAGGGCGCTGAGCACGGTGCTGTCGCACCACCGCCCACGGGAAGAATAAGCGGCTGACGCCGTTATTCAGATGGTTTTTACGCTCAAGCGTGTCTGAAATGGACTACTTGCACGGTTGTCCGAATATATGTGGTAGCAATCGGAGGGAACAAAGTGATGATTGTCTCCGGCGCACAAATGCGTCAATTGGATCAGGAGATCATTCGCCGAGGGGTCCGCCCTGAAGCGCTTATGGAAGTGGTCGGACTCAGTGTAGCCAAGGCCGTAATGCGCATCCGACAAGAGGCGCAGCAAAATGCCAGTGCCGTAACAAGACCGTGTTGCCACATCGTGGCCGGCAAAGGACATAACGGTGCTGATGGCTACGTCACAGGTCGGTACTTGGTCGCCGCGGGTTGGCGAGTTGTCGCTTGGCAGACTGTTAAGTCAGAGCTTTTGTCACCACTATGTGCGCAGCAACAGCGCGCTTTCATCGCGATGGGTGGTGTGATGGCCGCGGCTACTGACAATCTTGCCGATGCGGATGTGGTGGTCGATGCGATCCTTGGTATCGCCACCCGGTTACCAGTAGAGGACAGCTTGCGAGTGTGGCTCCGTGCTATACGCTCGGTCGCTTGTCCGATTGTGGCAATCGATCTGCCTTCGGGTGTGCATGCAGATGATGGTCGTGTAGATGACGATGCCATCAAGGCCGATGTCACAGTTACCTGTGGGGTAGGGAAACAGGGACTGTATCAGTATCCAGGAAGGCTGTATGCAGGGCAGGTGGAAATTGCACCGCTCGGGATCACGGATGCCTTGCTAGAAGCCTATGGCTGCACGACACGCCTGATGGACGCTAAGGCCGCGACGCGCTTGTGGCGACCAAGGGTTGCGGATAGTCACAAAGGCACTTATGGCCGCGCCGGCGTATGTGCCGGCAGCCCTGGGATGTATGGGGCCGCGCGACTGGCTTTATCGGCAACCAGCAAAGCAGGGGCTGGGCTAGTCAAGTACCTCGCCGCAACAGAGGTCATGCAGTCGCTCGGGGCGGCGTTGCCGCCGGAAATCGTCACGCACGCAGTCGGTGAACATCAGTCAGGGCACCTGAATGCAGAAGCTGTTGTGGCGTATGCGGCCGTACTCGAAGAGTGCACGGCAGGGTTGCTGGGGCCAGGGATTGGCGCGGAGTGGGTGGCGCTTGCGACGCATAGCCCAGAGGCGCTGACAGTGCTCAGTACAGTCCCACGGCCGTTGGTGCTCGATGCGACAGCCCTTTCGATGATCGCTTGTTTACCGGACAAGGGTGCCGCCTTTTGGCGATCACGCAAAGGGCCTACGGTGATCACGCCGCATCCGAAGGAATGTAGTAGGTTAACGGGGCTGAGCGTTGCTGAGATCCAGTCCAAGCGGATAGAGGTTGCAGAATCATATGCACAAACGCATGGCATCATCGTGGTCTTAAAAGGAGCCGCAACAGTGATTGCCGATGCAGACGGGCGAGTAGCAATCAATTCGTCGGGCAATTCGGGTTTGGCCACCGCAGGTACAGGTGACGTGTTGGCAGGGCTTGTCACAGGTATGTTGGCGTCCGGTTATGAGGCGTACGCGGCAGCGAGGCTGGGTGTCTATCTGCATGGGCGGTCAGCTGAGATCGCTTGTGAGCACGGTGTCAGTGAAGAGTCTCTCACAGCTTCAGATGTTCTTGATCACGTGGGAGCGGTTTGGCAGGAGATGCGCAACGCTGCTTCGACAAATTCCCCGGGAAATTGACGGAACTGTCGAACGGTCGTGACTGAAGTGGGGAGGCTGATGTGTTGCTTAGGAGAAACTGGATTGCCTTTGTGCTTACATTGGGTCTCGGGATGACGCTGGTCGGGTGTGGTCAGCCGAGTGCGACACAAGTGGTTCGACAACTGCAATCGCTTCAAAGTAATCTGACCAGTTATAAAAGTACAGCCATGATGACTGTACAGGTGCAAGGTACTGCTGAGCGTTATTTTGTCGAGACGTGGTATCGGGCGCCGGATCAATACCGCATTGCTCTCGGTAACGAGAATCGGGACATCTCCCAGATTATTTTGCGCAATAATCAAGGCATCTACATCGTTAGCCCAGGGATCAAGAAGATCATTCGCTTTCAAGGTGACTGGGCGGAGCGCCAGGGCCAGTTGTACCTGTACAATGCGCTGCTGTCGCGTATTGTCGCTGCGAGCGAGCCGAGCTATACGACGCGCGATAAAGTCGTCACGTTTGAATTAGGGGCAGAATCTATCAACCCGTCTGTTGAAACACAGAGAATCGAACTTGCACAAGGCACCTATGCCCCTGTACAAGTCACGTTACTCGACAAGAAGAAGCAACCGTTGATTACGATGACCTACCTTTCATTTGATCGAAATGTCAACTTCCCGGCCAATGCTTTTTCAACCGATCAAGCGACGACACTGGAACCCATTGAGTTGCCGGTGTCTGCGCAGACGCAGGAGTTTCACGTGATTGAACCGACGTGGGTGCCGCAAAGTGACACCGTCGCTGATGAGACGGACGCCGGGGGTATCGCGATGGTGCGCTACGATGGTCCGCATCCTTTTACCCTTGTAGAGACACGGCCGACTTCGGCTGGACAGGACCTGGGCAGCGGCCAACTCTTGACCATCGAAGGCATTCCGGCCGTCTTGTTGTCACAAGGGAACGTGCATCAGTTGTACTGGCTCTACGGTGGTCTGTCGTTTGCGCTCACTTCGCGCATGTCTATCGAGGACATTGTGCAAGTTGCGAGTTCCACGATTACAGACATGGGAAAATCATGAATACCTAGTCTGTGCAGCGGGCCCTGTCTGTGATATGCTACTTGCACAGCATGAATGAATTCGAGGCGTACGCAGCCGATGGCGTATGAAAGAAATAAGTTGGTGAGTAGCGGATGTGGAGGCAGACCTGGGCAGAAATCGACCTCGGTCGACTGCGGCACAATGTTGCTGTGGTGCAAGCGCAAGTAGGAAAGCGCGTGAAGATCCTGGCGAGTGTGAAGGCGAACGCTTACGGACACGGGGTTGTGGAAGTTAGCAAAGCCTTGTTGTCTGTAGGTGTGCACGGCTTAGGCGTTGCCACGATCGAAGAGGCAGTGGAGTTGCGGGATGCAGGAATTGTTGCGCCTATTTTGTGTTACGGTGCGCTTGCCCCTGGTGTACATGAGGTGGTCGCAGAGCGCCAGATCGCCGTTTCGGTCATGAATACGGAAGAGATCGCCCGGTTGGCATCAGCCGCGCGGGTGACTGGCCGTGGTGTCGATATTCACGTCAAGGTGGATACGGGCATGGGGCGTCTCGGCGTGCGCGGCGAGATGGCTTTCTTACAAGTGATGCGAGCGGCCACGAGTACTGACGGGGTTCGCTTGCGAGGCGTGTACACGCACTTCTCCTCGGCCGATGATCCGCTCGATGCCCAAGTCGATGAGACGCGGACCCAAGCGCAAGAGCTTAGCTCATTAGTGGCGCGCGCGCGTGAAGTAGGGATCGACGTGCCTTTGGTTCATGCAGCCAACAGTGCCGCGATTTTTCGCGATCCACAGTATCATTTTGACTGGGTCAGGCCTGGCATTGCGTTGTATGGATATCATCCGTTTTCCAGTGGGCATCAGACCGTCGAGCTTCTACCTGTGCTTTCCCTCTACACGCGGATTGTTCGAGTTGCTGACATGCCGCCAGGGGCCACGGTGAGTTACGGTCGAACCTTTGTCTGCGAGAAGCCTGAGCAGATTGCGACGCTACCGATCGGGTACGCCGATGGACTGCCACGTGCTTTGTCAAACGCTGGGCGGCTGGATTTGGGTGGTCACAACGTACAGATTGCCGGACGAGTCTGTATGGATCAGACGATGATCGTAACGACAGGACTGCATGCGAAGCTGGGGGATGTCGTTCGGATATACGGAGGGCAGGAGCATGCACATGCGTCACTAGCTGATGCAGCTCGACAGCTGGGGACCATCCCGTATGAACTCTTGTGTGCCATTTCATCGCGTGTGCCAAGGATCTACGTGTGACCGTTGCCTGAACATTCCGCAGAAGGGCAAAAAACTGGATGTGTTTCACCTCGGTGCGTTATAATACCAAAGGCATGATATAACCGGACCGACGTGCAGGGGGGATCGGACGATGTCTCATCTTCGGAAGATCGCAGTCAGTATACCGTCGACATTACTGGAAGAGGTGGACGGACTCGTGGCAGAGCAAGGTTCGCGCAGTCACATTATTCGCCAGGCGACAGCGATGTACGTCTGTGAACGGAAGAAAGAGCGGATCAGAGAGTCCTTACAAAAGGGATATCTAGAAATGGCCCCGATCAATCTCCGGCTGGCCTCAGAGGCGTTCGACGCCGAAGGGGAAGCGGAAAACCTGGCCCTTCGCCTTGTCAGCGGGGTATAAACGCATGAATGTGAAGCGCGGAGATATCTACTACGCGGATCTGTCTCCGGTTGTGGGCTCGGAGCAAGGCGGATTCCGACCCGTGCTGATCATTCAAAACAATATTGGCAATCGATTTAGCCCGACTGTGATCATCGCCGCGATTACGGCACAGATTCAGAAAGCCAAGCTACCTACACATGTCGAGATTTCCGCTTCTGACTATGGTCTGGAGCGGGATTCTGTCGTGTTACTCGAACAGATTCGCACGATCGACAAGCAGCGCCTCACAGAGAAAATCACACACCTCGATGACGATCTTATGCGCCGAGTCAACGAAGCGTTACAGATCAGCCTCAGTTTGATTGACTTCTAATCCACGCACTCTTTCTTTTCCTGTCCCTAAATAACTGCGTAGCCAATGATTTTTCCCGCAAACGGTGGTGCGAGAGCACCATTCACCGTCTCCTGGTATGACAAGCCTTTTTCCTGAATACAGTGTAGGGACGAGCGCGTCTACCAAGCTTTTTAGCGACGCGACCTCGCTAGAAAGGCGGGTCCCTTCATGCACGAAACAGCATCAGGACTTAAGGCGAGAACGGCGGCTTTGATCGCTCTGATTGTGAGCTGCACGGCTGTGATCGCCATCTATGAATTCGGAGCGTTTCAGCGCTTTTTGAATATCGCGTTATTTCGCGACTTGTTTCAAAGCATCGTTTGGGAAGGTATCCCTTTTGTGGTGCTAGGCGTCGCACTTTCGGCGATCGTCGAGGTCTGGGTGAAAGCGGACGTGATGGCCGGGGTGTTGTCAGACGGCCTGATGGGGAGGCTGATGGCTGGGCTCACGGGTCTGTTTATCCCAGCTTGTGACTGTGGCGTTGTGCCATTGGCACGGGGCCTGCGCCGTAAAGGTGTGAGTGAATCGGTCGCTTTCACCTTCGTGTTGTCTGTCCCGACGGTCAACTGGATTGCGATGGCCGCGACTTTCTTTGCTTTTCATCGTGAGTGGCAATGGCTACTTGTCCGCATGGGGGCGGCGCTTGCGATTTCACTGGTCGCCGGGTTCGTCGTGCGCTTTGGCGAAGAGGGGCTAACCGAACGGGTGCAAACGAGTATACATTTGCATGATCATGGGCGGTCAAAGTGGCGATCTGTCATCGAGCACGCGCAGAGTGAACTGTTTGAGGTTGGCCCCTTTTTCGCTGCGAGCGCTTTGCTGGCGGGGCTCGTACAGGGCTTTACTCCGCTGCGCGCAGTCACTGTGTTTACGCACGATTCGCTCTGGTCTATTCCGCTGATGATGGCGCTCGGGGCGATTCTGTCTTTGTGTTCGTCCGCCGATGCCTTCGTTGCGATCGGCTTGTCCACGCTGTTTTCGCCGGGCGCTATCCTCGCTTTTTTACTTGCCGGACAGATGATCGATCTGCGCAACCTCGTGATGATGCCCAAAGTATTCAGTAGACGGACGCTTACGCTGGGCTTGACAGTGGCGGCAATTGGCATTTTTGCAGTGGCCGTGCTCGTGAATCATCTCTCTTTCGGCAAAATGCTTGTATAGACGGTGGCATGGTGCTGTCGCACCACCGTCCACGGGAAGAATAAGCGGCTGACGCCGTTATTCTGAATAGACGTTTGATAAGGAGTGGGTGTTGACGTGGCGTCTGAGAAAAATTTGCGCATGTTGATTCTGGTTTTGTATGCGAGCGCGCTCTCCCACATGCTGTGGACGGGGGAAATCTATCGCTTTGTCGGTGGGTGGCTCGTGCCTTGGTTGTGGGCGTGTTGTGTCGTGTTGTGGATCCTCGTTTGCGGCATGGTGGTGTCGATGTTCAGTCGATCTCGGTCTGATGAGAGCACGGATGCCCTGGTGCCGGTCGGTGCTGCATCACCTGCATCGAAAGCAACTTGGGACATGGCACAAGGTGTCTTGTACGCGCTGTTCGCGATGCCCCCTGTGATCTATATTGCAGGTGCGATCACTGGTGATCTGCGTTGGTTTTAGGTCTACCTTTTACTCGACCACACTTGTATATCCCCCAAGGTTTCCTGTAGTCTGTTAATGGACAGACAAAATAATGAAATGGGGGACTTGGACATTGGCTAATGATAGAACGGCTGAAGAGCAGCGAGCAGAAGTGTTGAGCAATTCGCAAATTCGCGATTACGGTTTATACGAGAATGGACTGCTCAAGATTGATTGGGTAAAAGGACGTATGCCGCTGTTGCGACAACTCGAGGCGGAGTTTGCGCAGAGTCAACCTTTTGCCGGTAAACGTGTTGTGATCTGTCTTCATCTCGAGGCGAAGACGGCTTATCTGGCTAAAGTGGTACAAGCAGGAGGCGCGCAGGTGACGGTGGTGGCGTCGAATCCGTTGTCTACACAAGACGACGTGGTGGCGGGGCTCGTTCACGATGGTATTACCGCGTATGCGTGGCACGGCGCGACACAAGAGGAGTACACGGCGCACATCCGCGCCGCACTAGACGCCCATCCGCAGATGATTATCGATGACGGCGGGGATTTGGTGACTACACTTCACCACGAACGGCCGCAACAGGTGGCGGAAGTCGTTGGCGGCTGTGAAGAGACGACGACAGGCATTCTGCGCTTGCGCGCGATGGCGGCGCAAGATGCACTGCGCTTTCCCATGATTGCAGTCAATGATGCGTTCATGAAGTATCTCTTTGATAACCGCTATGGGACCGGTCAGTCTGTCTGGGACGGTATCATGCGCACGACCAACTTGGTTGTAGCCGGGACAACGGTCGTCGTCGTAGGATACGGATGGTGCGGTAAAGGTGTCGCGATGCGCGCGCGTGGGCTCGGTGCCCGTGTGATCGTCTGCGAAGTCGATCCGATCAAAGCGGTCGAGGCCCATATGGACGGTCATCAAGTGATGCCGATGTCAGAAGCGGCAGCCCACGGAGATTTCTTTGTCACCGTGACAGGCAACTGCGACTGCATCACAGGGGCGCACTTCGATGTCATGAAATCTGGCGCGGTCATGGCAAACGCCGGACATTTTGACGTTGAGATCAGCAAACCAGATTTGCAGGAGCGGGCGGTCAGTGTGCGGCGCGTGCGCACCAATGTCGACGAATATACACTTTCGGACGGGCGCAAACTCTACCTTCTGGCTGAAGGGCGGCTAGTGAATTTGGCTGCAGGGGATGGGCATCCAGCGGAAGTGATGGATATGACATTTGCACTGCAAGCCTTAGCGCTTCAGTATGTATCGTCTGGGAATCTCACGCCAGGCGTCCATGACCTGCCACGCGAGCTCGATGATCGGGTCGCGCGGATGCGCTTGGCAGCGCTTGGCGTGTCTACTGATGAGTTGTCGGAGTCACAAGATGCGTATCTGCGCGGTTGGGGTCACGCGTAAGCGGTACACTGATGCCGTTATTCAGTAGACGGTGGTGCTGTTGACCACGTTCTACTGGATGCATAAGCGACTGGGGGACTTTTGGTTGAGACCACTCATTGGCATATCAGGCAACGAAGAAGGGGCGGCCAAAGGACGGTCAGGTCTCTATATCGGCGCTGACTACACCGACGGCATCTATGCGGCAGGCGGACTGTCGTCCGTCGTCGCCTTTACCATGGAAGAGGATATCATCCGAGAGCTCGCAGACCGGCTAGACGGGCTGCTCTTGACCGGCGGCGTCGATGTCGACCCGCGCTATTTTGGGCAAGAGCCACACATCGGACTCGGAGAAATCTCTCCTGTGCGAGACGCCATGGAAGCGAAGCTGCTGCAGGCGATGCTCGAACGACACAAGCCGGTACTTGGCATCTGTCGCGGCGTTCAGGTGATGAATGCCGTGCTCGGCGGCACGCTCTATCAGGACCTGCCGCGTGAGTGGAGCGGTAGGCTTCAACACGCGCAACAGGCGCCGCGTCAGCACATGGCACACGTGGTTGACCTTGTGGCAAACACGCGCCTCGCTGCAATCTACGGGGACGAAGTGGTACCAGTGAACACGTTTCATCACCAAGCAGTAGATCAGGTTGCGCCTGGCTTTGCGGCTTGTGCGCACAGTCGCGACGGACTCATCGAGGCGATCGAGCGTCCGGGTGCGGACTTTGTACTCGGCGTGCAGTGGCACCCAGAGAACCTCTGGCGGACACATGCAGGCCATCGACGCTTATTTGACGCTTTCGTTCAAGCTGCGCGAACCAGGGCGCAAGCGTGACAGCAACTGTCGATCGTTTGCAGTAAAGAGAAACAAGTGTCGTAACGGTCGACCGGTCAGGCGCTTGAAGTAGATGATCGACATGATCAGCGCGACGGTGTAACCTGACGTGGAGCCGATGGCGCCACCTAGCATGCCGATGCGCGGGATGAGGATGACGCACAGGGCAAGATTGACGGCGATACTGGTGAACTGCATATAGACAGGATAAGTCACTTTCCCCATTTGATCGGTGAAAAACTGCGTCAGCAGACCGATCATGCCATACGCAGTCGTGCCGATGAGCAGCACCTGAAAGGCAGGGACCGACCCGGCATACCGCGCTCCGTAGATCAAGTGGATGAGCGGGGAAAATAACAGGTACATGGCGGCCGCTGTGACGACCAAAAACCAAAAGGTGAAGCGAAAGGTGCGCTCCGTCAATTCGATGGAGCGCTCTTTTTCATGTGCGGCCACTCTTGTGTACACAATGAGTGCTACGCTAGTCGAGATCTGCCACAAGACCTCGGACGATGTGACCGCCGGCGAATACAGGCCCGCTGCAGTCGTCCCTGCTAGCCATATGACCATATAGGCGTCACCGCGGTAATTGAGTTGCGTCAGGACGTTTTGCAGCGCTACTTTCTTGCCGTAGGCGAACATGCCACGCGAGATTTCAGGGTCGCGGCGAGGGCGAAAGCGCACACCCGCAAGCCTACGCGTAATGGCGACTGTGATGAGCGCCGCGAGAATGTTCGAGAAAAGCCATAGACTGAGCGTCCAGATAAGCTGATGAGAAAATGGCAGGTGCCGCGTGCGATCGAGCACAAAGAGGATACCAATGAGGACTGAAAATGACGCGATCTGAATGACATTGACTCGGTTGAGCCAGTCGATTTCGTTCAGTGCTTGCAGCAGATTGGCGCAAAAGCCGAACAGGAGAACGAAAAATAAGGTACCAAAGACGAAGCCGGCGTATAGGAAGATGGAACTCAAGCCCGCCAGCGCAAAAGCGATGAGTGCAAGCGGCACCACAGCGACGGAAATCTGTAAGAAAAAACGCACCGCAACGCTGACAGTGGATTGTCGATCCAATTTCAGGCGATTCATTCCATAATTAAAAAAACGCGTAAAGGCGATGAAGTAAAAGGATCCGAAAAGCAAGGTGTTTTTCACTGTCGAGTAGATCCCAAAGTCTCCGACCGAAGCCAAGTAGTGCGTGACCAAAGACGCGCCGAGGATCGTCAGTACACTCACGCCAAGCTTGTAGCCAATCGTGCGAATAATGCGCATCACAGAACTCATAACCATCCTCCCACGAGAGTATAGCACGCGTTTGAACGCTTGTCCCCCGCTAAAGGCCTTCGTGGTACTTCTTCAGATGCAACAGGCGTTGACCGCTTCGCCTGCCGGCGGCAGAGGTGGACAAGAAGCTTGTGCAAGGAGGAATGAAAATGGTGGTCACAACGATGAACCGACATTTGCTGGTGCAGCTCCAAGTAGGGACGAACGCGGCTGGGAAGCCGAAGTTGCAAAACCGTGCGTATCCATCCGTAGATGTCAATGCAACGGACGATGCAATTTCGAGTGTGCTGTCAGCACTCGAACCGCTGTTCGCTGACACAGTCTATGCGATGGGGCGAGTCGACACGGTGCAGATTCAGCCGGACACCAGTTCTAGCACTTCGAGTTCGACGGCTAGTAGTGCTACGACCTCGACCGTCGCCTGATCTCTGTCCTAGCGCTGCTATACCAAACATAGGGGGTTGAATGATGAAAGACACATTACAGTTGTCCTTTCTCACCGATTTAAACAAGACAGTGCATCTGACCGTGCCGAATCCGAAACAGCCGATTGACGCGACTGCGGTGGGCGCTGCTATGGATGCCATTGTGGCGGCAGATATCTTCTCCTTCGCCAATGGACGCATTGTCAAGAAAGTGCAAGCGAAGCTCGACAGTACAGACAGCAGTGCCATTGCCCTTTCGTAGACAAGTGCAGGCCGCGTGATCTGCGCCAGAGCCCACAGGGAGTCGCGTTTTCCAGCGACTCCCTTGCGTATTGTCAAGGTTTTCCGTCATAATGTATCGGTAGTGTAATGCGCGCGAAAGTGAATTGCTGTTTGCAGAACAGCTAAGGGTTTTGTGCGAAGTAAGACTGCACCAGCACCCACAATTCTTCTTGTGTCGGGGCTTCTAGCAATGTATATTCGTCTAGCAGGGCAAATGGCACGCGGTAGCAGCGATGACAGTTGCCAAGACAACCCCACTCTGTGATGTGCAGACCTTCGAAAGTAGTGGACGCGCGACTGAGCAATTCTTCTGAGCCAAAAGGGCGATTGCCGATACAGGTCTCCAATTTACGGGTGGCCATTTTTCTATTCCTCCCTTTTGTTATTGTACCATGTGCATACCGTCATCGAATTGAAACAAAAGACGGACGACGTAGAACCTTTTGCTTGTAACCTGATGAGAATCGGACGCGTCTATACAGGTAGTCGCACGTGGGGTGGATCTATTTGTTGGTGCGGCATGATAGTGATGAGGCGCGCGTAAATCTCCTGCGCGAATTGATGGACGCGCACGGCAACGACGTGTTGCGTGTGGTGTACGGAATCGTTCGCGATCGACAGATCGCGGAGGATCTGAGCCAAGAGGTATTCGTGAAGGTCTATGACCATTTGCCCGAATTTAGGCAAGAGAGCAGCTATAAAACTTGGATTCTTCGCATTGCCGTGAATCGTGCGAAAGATTATTTGCGGTCGGCGGCGCGTCGTTCTGTGCCTGTGGACGACCTGACGTATCTGACGCAGGATGAAACGGCTGAACAAGCGGCACTGGCGCATTTGGATCAACAGGACTTGTGGAAAGCGGTGCTGGCACTACCGGACACCTATAGAGAAACGATGTGGCTCTATTATAGTCAAGAGTTGCAAGTCGACGAGATTGCGAGTGTCATCGGTGTCAGCGTATCGTCTGTGAAGACGCGTTTGCATCGAGGACGCGAACTTTTGCGGCGCGCATGGGGAAGGGATGACTGACATGAGGCCTCCAGAGGACAAGGAGTTGGATCAACAACTGCGTGACGCTGTGCGCCGTCATGCAGACGATCTCGTCTTTTCGCGCCCGCTTCAAGATCGGGTGCTCGCTACCATTGAGACGCGAAAGCGCGCAGATGAAGGGGTGCGTAGGCACCCGTTGGCCAAGCGTTTTACACGGCGCTCGCGAGCTTTCACGGTAGGCTTGTCGTCCGCGGCGGCGTGTCTGTTATTGGCTGCCTGGGGCGTGGCTTCGTGGCAGCAGTCGGAGTCCGCACATCGGGGAGCTGGAACGCAGTTTGCATCTGTGAATGCCACAACCAATTCAGAAGCGATTCATTCAGCCAGCGGCGTTGCGAATGACTTTATGCAGCTAGTGACCACGACGATTCCAGCGTCCTTGGCGCCAGTGGAGTCAGAGGATCTCGCCCTTACGCCGGGGATTACATCGCTCGCCGAGCAACAGCAGAGTCAGAGGACTGCGTCTACTGGGACTGGCGCCACTTCGACGGGCCAGACAGTGGGTTCTGGGGCGTCTTCTTACGTACAATTGTCACGCCAAGCGTTTACGGTGTCGACCCGCCTTTACAATACCAGTAATCAACCTTTGCCTGGGAACAGTCTGCAAGGGATGCTCTTTATTCTCAAACAGCCGGCCGGACTATCGCCAGCTGTCGAGGCGGACTGGGAATACTTTGTCGATGGCCCGAGCGCGGTGATCCCGCCGCACCAGTCGGTCCCTTGGACGTTCACGCCTAATCCTGCACCGCCTTATCGAACACTGAGTGACCGTCAAGCGCACCTGATCTGGATGTTTCGCTCACCTCATGCGCATTATCCTACGCTCTATCTCGGCACTTTGCCGGTGCGCGTATCACAGGTAAAGCTAGAAGTGACGGGTACGACCCATACCGCGGTCAAAACGGAGTTTCTGCGCGTGGCAGTGCGACTGACGAACCAAGGCGCTAGCGACTTTGATGTGCGCTCGGCACTCGGTATGCTCTTTTTTACGCAGAGGCCAGGCGCATCCTTGCTTAGTCGAGGGACGTACAAGTACTTTGATGATCTGACGCCTGTCGGACACAGCCCGTACGTTTTGCATCCGGGGCAGTCAAGTGAGGTGCAGTTCGTCATTACCGGTGTGCCGGGCGCGCAGATGCAGTCTCTGCCGCTGACCGTTTTACTGGTTGCGCGCAATCAGATTGGGGCTTGACCGTGTAGTATAATAGGTGCACGAGTACCACGAGAGCGGTGATAGCGTGCACCTACGCGATGTCGGTGAGTTTGGCTTGATTGCCCGTCTGCGGGCGCTTACGCATAGAGAAGATGCGCGCGTACTAGTGGGGATCGGCGACGACGCAGCAGTCGTAGCAGGCGCGAACACGTTGGTCATGACGACAGATGCGCTGGTCGAAGGCGTGCATTTCAGACGCGACTGGAGTCAGATGGAAGGGATCGGTTATCGCGCATTGGCAGCCTCCTTGAGTGATCTGGCTGCGATGGGTGCGAGCCCTGCCTATGTGATGGTTACGCTGATGGTACCGCACAGCGAGACTGTAGAAGGACTCGAGGAGCTCTATCGCGGAATGATGCAGTTGGCAGACTTGTTTGCCGTTCGCGTCGTAGGGGGAGATGTGGTAGCGACCTCAGGGCCGTTGACGATCTCGATTGCAGCGACAGGTGAATTGCTTGGGATGCGGCCACTGTTGCGCAGTGGCGTACGACCAGGTGACTGGATTTTCGTGACAGGGGATCTTGGCGGGTCAGGCGCTTTCGTCCATTATCTGGCGAGTGGCAAGGCTTGCGTGCTTACGCCGGAAGACGCTTTGACCCTGCGCCTGCGTCACGAACGACCGCAGCCACAGGTGAGGGCCGCGCGCGTGCTCGCAACGCTGACAGATGACGCAAGACGCGGGACTGGGTGCACAGGATTAAACGATATCAGCGACGGGCTCGCATCGGAACTGCATGAACTTGCACAGGCGAGCGATGTACGCCTGTTGATTCATGCGGAGCGTGTGCCGACAGCGCCGGCGGTCCGACACTACGCGCGCGCGGCAGGAGTCGACCCGCTAGACTTTGCGCTCTATGGCGGAGAAGATTTTCAGCTCGTGGGGGCCGTAGACCCGGCTCAAGCAGGACGTCTGTTAGCGCAAATGGAAGGCGCCGGAGTGCGCGTCACGATCATCGGTGAGGCTGAAGAAGGCGACGTAGGTGTCGATATGCGTAAAGGTCGACAACGCGTGGCCTTACATAAAGGCGGGTACGATCACTTCGGACAAGCACCTACCGATCACGGCCGGACAGGGGGCAACGGGATATGAGGGGCATTCCTGTTCGCCAGATTCCTATTTCGTTGCCGACAGCGGATGAGACGCGAGCTTTTGGCCGTGCCTGTGGACGCGTGGTGCAGCCAGGAACGGTGCTGGCGCTGTCGGGTAGACTAGGGGCTGGTAAAACGACCTTTGTCGAAGGGTTGGCGCAAGGCCTCGCTTCGTCAGAAGAAGTCAGCAGTCCCACTTTTGCCTTGGCTGCGTGTTATGCAGGCGGTCGCTTGCCGCTTTACCATCTCGACTTATATCGGTTGGGAGAGGCCGTGAAGCAGGAAGTCGACTGGCTTGACGAGTATTTGTATAGTGATGGTGTGGCTGCAGTGGAATGGGCCGAGTTGCTCGGCGCTTTGCTTCCAGCTGATCGTTTGGACGTATACCTTGAAGATGAAGGCGGTGCTGGACGTATGGCTTATGTAGCGGCCCTCGGTCGGGCGGCCAGTACTGTTCTCGAGGCGTGGATGCAGCTATGGCGATAGTTGCGCTTGACACGGCCACGCCGACATTGTCAGTAGCGATAGGCGACGAATCGGGACGCGTGCTCGGACAATGGACGACACTTGCGCCACGCATGCATGCGACACAACTGCACCCGGTCATCGATGCGCTACTGTCATCACTTTCGCTCGATGTGACTGACGTGCGCGGCGTGCTGGTGGGCGTTGGGCCAGGCTCATACACGGGTGTGCGCCTCGGTGTCACGGCGGCTAAGTCGCTCGCATATGCACTTCACATTCCTGTGGTTGGTGTTTCATCCATGCTGGCCGCCTCCTTCCCGCTATGCTTGACAGAGCAGCCGGTAGGCGTCTTGTTTGACGCGCGGCGCAATGAGGCCTATGTCGGGTTGTACGGGCCGACTGCGCAAGGGTGGGGCCCTCTCATGGCAGAAGCGCGAGTGCCGTACGAAGAAGCGATTGGGCGGATGGCTGAGATCGCTTTGGCCTTACATAGCAGTCGTTTGTGGTTGGTCGGCGACGGTGCCACGATAGCGGCGGCTAAGGCGCAGGAATGCGAGACGCAAACTGAGATACGAGTCTACGACGATCAGTCGCAGGTCTTGGCGCCACACATCTATCAGGCAGGTATCAAGACGCTTAGAGCGCTACTGACGGCACCGGAGGAGGACGCTTATGAACAGCGCGCGCACGCTTTGGTACCGCGCTATCTCCAATTGGCGGAAGCGGAGACGCGGTGGCGAGAACGGCAGCAAGAGGGTGGAGCCAGTGGATCCGAATGAAATCTCCTTTCGCCGAATGACGGTTCGCGATATCGATCGCGTACTCGTGATTGAACGCGCCTCATTTTCCGCGCCGTGGTCGCGCAATGCTTTTTTAGGCGAATTGACTGAGAATCACTTTGCCCGCTATTTGTTGTTGTCTAAAGGCGGTACACCAATTGGTTACGGCGGAATGTGGGTGATCATCGATGAGGCGCATGTGACCAATATCGCGGTGTTGCCTGATCATCGCGGTCAGCGGTTAGGCGAGCGGATGCTACGCCAACTGATGGCCGAAGCGATCGCCTTAGGCGCGCGCAAGATGACACTAGAAGTGCGCGTCAGCAACCAACCGGCACTAGGTTTGTACCGCAAATTAGGCTTTCAAGACGGCGGTATCAGACGCGGGTATTACACAGACAACCACGAGGATGCTCTGGTGATGTGGGTGGAGTTGCCGGAGTTGACGGAGGCTGCAGATGGGATACGCTGAACGGATGAAAGCGCGCCATGATGCGGATGCCAAGCGAGGCGGCCCCATAGATATCTTGGCGATTGAATCGAGTTGCGATGAGACGGCGGCGGCAGTCGTGCGTGACGGCCGGGTTTTGTTGAGCTCTGTCGTCGCTTCGCAGATGGCGTCTCACCAGCGCTTTGGCGGCGTTGTGCCGGAAGTGGCGTCGCGCGCGCATACAGAGCAAGTCACACGCGTGGTGGCGCAAGCCTTGACGGAGGCAGACAAGGAGCTCGGCGACCTACAAGCGATTGCGGTGACGCATGCACCGGGACTGATCGGCGCTTTGTTTGTCGGGGTGACCGCCGCCAAATCGCTAGCCTTGGCTACCGGTCTTCCGCTCATCGGTGTACATCATTTGGCGGGGCATATTGCCGCTAGCGCCCTGTCGTCTGACATAGAACCGCCGTATCTGGCGCTTGTCGTGTCAGGCGGGCATACGGAGTTGCTGTCCGTCCGCGGGCATGGGGATTTTGTTCGCCTAGGCCGAACGCGAGATGACGCGGCCGGTGAGGCGCTCGACAAGATCGCCCGTGCCCTCGGGCTAGGATACCCCGGCGGTCCGCTGATCGAGCAGGCGGCGCGGGAAGGTGACGCGCACGCCATTTCTTTGCCTGTAGCAAAGGTCTCCACTGGACAGTGGGATTTTAGCTTTAGCGGGTTGAAGTCCGCGGCGCTTTTACATATGGATAAAGAGCGTCGGGCGCTGCGTGAAGTGAACGTAGCGGACATGGCGGCAAGCTTTCAGGAGGCAGTCGTCGAGGCGCTCGTCTTACACACCGATTCGGCACTTGCGCACACTGGATTGCGACAACTCGTCGTCGCCGGTGGCGTCGCCGCCAATGGACGCTTGCGCGATCGGCTGACGGAGTTGTGCGCGTTGCGAGGTGTGCGGTTGATCGTGCCAGATCTGTGGCTTTGCACGGATAATGCCGCGATGATCGGAGCGGCCGCCTATCCGCGATACTGTAAAGGCCAGTTCGACGATCTGACTTTGACGGCACAAGCTACGCTGTCGCTTGAACAGTGGCTATAGAGCCGGGCGTGCGTGGCTCGTGACCACGAAGCGCTTGAGGTGTGAGCGCAGCGGGCAAGACTTGTGAGATCCCGTAACTGTGTGACACGACACGCTTAGGTGGATGGACTCAAGAATCGGCCGCTGCTTCCTCTACTTGGGCCGCGCATGTCGTCCACTCTTCATAAAGCTGATCGAGTGCTTCGGTGACATCGGTGTACTGTTTTTGCAAACGATCGGCTAAGTCGCGGTCATCGTAGGTGGTGCTGTCTGCCAACTGCGCTTCCACCGCCGCTTTCTCCTCTTCGAGCACTGCGATTTTCTCCTCCGTCTTTTGCAGGCGTTCGCGACGCTGACGCAAGTCTGCCTTGAGGCGTTTGCGCTGCTCCCAACTGATCTGATTGTCTGATAGCTCAGACGAGGACGGACTTTGTAAGGTAGGAGTCGTGGTCGCCTGTGCGCGAGTATAGGCGAGCCAGTCGTCGTAGTCGCCCGCCACATCTGTGATCCCGTCCGGCGTCAACACGAGAATGCGCGTGGCCAAACGATTGATAAAGTAACGATCGTGCGAGACAAAAAGCAAGGTGCCTTCAAAAGCGAGCAGTGCGTCCTCCAGTCGCTCTTTAAACGCAAGATCCAAGTGGTTAGTGGGTTCGTCAAGGAGCAGGACGTTGGCTTGCGTCAGAGACAGTTTGGCCAGTGCCAACCGACTCTTCTCACCGCCGCTCAGTACTGCGCAGGGCTTATAGACATCTTCGCCTTCAAATAACACTTGGCCGAGCCGCGTCCGAATTTCGGTTTCGGAACATCGGGAAAAGGCGTTCCACAAATAGTCGAGTACCGTTTGTTCGTTGTCCATCCCTTCTAGCTCTTGCGCATAATAGGCCATTTCCACCTGTGTGCCGAGGCGAATCTTACCTCCGGCAGGGCTTTGCTTGTACAAGGTACGTAGCAGGGTCGTCTTGCCCACACCGTTGGCGCCAAGCACGGCCACCCGTTCGCCGCGATAGATTGACAAGTTCAGCGGTGGTAGCAACTCCCGCCCCCCTTGCACCACGCGGACACCTTGAAGCGCTAACACATCGCGCCCGGTGGCTACGCGAATTGGAAACTGCAAAGACGCCTCGCTGCGCTGGAGAGGGCGCTCTAAACGTTCGATCTTTTCGAGCGCCTTGCGCCTGCTTTGTGCGCGCTTCGTGGTGGTTGCACGCGCGAGATTGCGCGCAATAAAGTCTTCCATCTTGGCCAACATGGCCTGTTGTTCTTCATAGGCATCCGCTTGTCGCGCGCGTTCTTCTTCTTTCCACTGTGCAAATAGACTGTAAGGGGCAGGGAAGCGAATGGTGCGCCCGCGCTCGAGCTCATAAGTAATATGGGTGACGCGGTCGAGAAAATAGCGGTCGTGTGAAACGACCAAAATCGCACTGCTGTACGATTCGAGATAGTTCTCCAGCCATTCAACCGTCTCCATGTCCAAATAGTTGGTAGGCTCGTCGAGGACGAGCAGTTCCGGCTCTTGTAGCAGCAGTTTCGCGAGCGCGAGTCGAGTTTTCTGACCGCCGCTCAACACTTTTACAGGCAACTCGTGCAACGATTCAGGGAAAGCCATCCCGTGCAACACTCGCCGCACTGTCGCATTGACCGCATAGCCTCCCGCGTTCTCGAATTGCCGCTGCGCCTCCTCGCAGGCCTGGGCTAGTGTGGCAAGTGCCTTGTCGTCGCTCGCCTGCGCCATCTGTTCGCGCAGTGACAGGACTCGCTGTTCCCAAATATCAGCTTGCGCTAGTACCGCTCGCGCTTCTTCCCACACGGTTTTTTCATGCGTCAGTGGTTGTTGGGCCAGATAGCCGATGCGCGCCCCTTTTTGTACGGTACGTTGACCGCTGTCTGCCTGAAGCTCGCCTGTCACGATTCTCAACAAGGAGGATTTTCCAGCGCCATTCGGGCCGACCAGCGCGACGCGCTCGCCAGACTGCACCTCCAAATTGGCGCTCGTCAATACCTGGTCGCCACCATACGATAAAGCGATCGCTTGTAACGATAACATGGTCATGTGATTCACCCCTTGATCTGCTGTACGTGCGAAGCCGTTAATCTAGCGCAAAAGGTGGTATAAATGTTTCCCTTGTCACGTACCTCTTGTATCGTGGACAAGGAGGGAACGAGTTGGATGTACATGGGCTTTCTAGTTGGTTTGCTCTCTCGCGTAGCGAACTGCATGCGCTGTTGATAGAACCTTCGTTTCAACATGCGCAGGTGGCTATTTTGATCTGGATACAGCAGTTTCATCACGCATTCATGGACACGCTGGCGCTTGCTCTTTCGCACCTCGGCAATTATAGCAGTTACTTACTGCTGTCTGCAGTATTGCTTTGGCTTAGCGGGCCGCTGCTGTACAGTGAGATTGCGCTCGCAGCGACGTTTGCCATGGTCGCCGCAGATATCGGCAAACTGCTGTTGTCCACAGCTCGTCCCATTGGGACTCCTGGCATCCGTTCGCAGTACGTGGAGTCTGCGACGGGGGCTTCATTTCCAAGCGGTCACGCGCTTGTAGCGATGGCCGTCTGGCCGCGATTCGCGCGCTATGTCCAGCCGCTGCGTCTATTGTTCTGGCTGTTGCCGTTCGCGATTGGTCTGAGCCGCCTTTATCTTGGTGTTCACTGGCCTGTCGATGTTGCGGCAGGATGGCTCATAGGCTGGTGGATCAGTCGCATGCAGTTTGGCAGTCCACAGGTGCACACCGTCTGGCTGTGGCGTGGACTATACTGGATCAGTATGCTTGTTTGCCTGCTGACGCTGGCGCTTGTTCCGGACACGCGTTTTGCCGTGCGTTTCGGACTGACGCTTTTTGTCTGTCTCCCGTTTTTAAAGGGACTTTCGCCCGTGTCTTCGGTGAAGCAAGCGGCGCTGCGCTTGCTCATCGCCGGTCCGGGTTTTGCGCTACTCGCAACCGCTGGCGCCATGAGTATGGCCCTTCAACCTGTCTTGCCTTATATGCTAGCTATCTATACAGCGCTTGCCGCGTATGTATTTACCCGCTTTACTGCATGGTCAGTCAAGTCCTGCACACATGCGAGAAGGAAGGTCATTTGATGGAAGACAGTGCTCAGTCGCCTTTGCTGACTTCACAGAAAGCGCAACTGCGAGCCGATATGAAAGCGCTACGTGCGGTCGTTGGCGCACAGCAAAGGATGCAGTGGGATCGGGAATTAGGCGTGCGACTCGAAGCACTCTCGGCCGTTAGCCGCGCTGCGTGTGTCTTCGCCTACTTGGCACAACCAGAGGAAGTCCAGACGGATGACTGGATTGCGCGCGCGCTCTTGCGTGGTACGATCGTGTGCGCGCCGGTGCTCGGGCCTGCCCGTGGCGAGATGCATCCGCATCAACTACTGTCCCTGTCCGCTGTACGCAAGGGGACTTACGGCTTGCGCCAGCCGCTCGGTCCTGCTGTCCCTGTTCAACAAATCGACGCGATCTTGGTGCCGGGCGTGGCATTCACAAAACGAGGGCAGCGACTCGGTATGGGCGGCGGCTACTACGATCGATTTCTCGCCGAGTGTCGGGCGGACGCAGTGCGCATCGCCCTGGCGTATGACCTTCAAATCGTAGAGGATGTGCCTGCGACCTCGCTCGATCAAGGGGTTGATTGGATCGTCACGCCAACGCGTCTGCTAAAGTGTGCTCACCGTAGCGAACTGCGCTGATCAGGGCAATCGCAAACCTATGCAACAGGTGAGCTCTCATGGACCAGGTGGTAGGGGCAAATGGTACAATAAGATCGATCGTCAGCACTCGCAAGGGGCGTCGGCCAAAATAAGCGGCTACTCTTATTTAAAGTGACTGTTCAAAAAGTGTCGAGGTAAGACGTGCGTGGAAGAGGCGGCAGGCCGTTTTCAGCGCGCGGAGTGTACGTAGTCGGTACATGAGCACGTTGGAAACGGCCTGCCGCCTCTTCCGCGCTATGGAGTTCTCGGCACTTTTTGAACAACCTCTTAAAGACGGGCAGGTGATGGCATGCACGAAGCGCTAGAAACCCCTTTTCCCATCAGTGTTCTCATTCTCGCAGGTGGTTACAGTCGGCGAATGGGTGAAGACAAGGCGCTGTTGCCGTTCGGGGACCAGACAGCACTGGAACGACTACTGTCAGTGGCGTGTGCGATTTCCGATGACGTGTTAGTCATCCGTCGGCCTGATCAACCTGTCCTTCCAGCCGTGTCTACGTGTCGCATCGTACACGATCTTCGACCGGGCCAGGGGCCGCTCGCTGGAATCGAGGCGGGTCTACACGCAGCAAGGCACCTTTGGTGTCTGGTCTTGCCCGTCGATGCGCCAGGCGTTACGCGCGAGTTTGTAAACGCGTTGCTGTCCGTTGTTCCAGTCGCGCAAGCAGCAGGGGAACTAGCGGTGATTACCACAGAAGGTGTTCGGACCCATCCGTTACACGCAGTCTATCACAAGACTGTCGAAGGCATTATCGGTAAATTGCTGATCAACAATAGAAGGAAAGTGCTTGAATTGTTAGCTGAAATTCCTTGGCGAGCCTGTCCGCAAGGACAGTGGGCAAGGACGGATCAACAGGGTCTGGCGGTGCATCCATGCAACACGCCAGAGGAGGCGCAAGGACTACGCGAACGCCTTCATGGATAGAGACGATGGTGCGGTCGCAACACCGCTGTGGGAAAATAAGCGGCGGACGCCGTTATGTAGAGTGCGATGGAGAAAGAGGTGTGGCGTATGAGACGCGAAGTTCGCGTGCAAGACGCGATCGGAATGACCTTGGCACACGACTTGACGAGGATCGTCCCAGGCGAGTTTAAAGGGCGAGCGTTCGCCAAAGGTCACGTGATTCGCGAAGAAGACATTCCACAGTTGTTGTCCATTGGCAAAGAACATATTTTTGTCTTGGAACTCGGGGCGGACGAGGTGCATGAGGATGAAGCGGCACAGCTCATGGCCAACGCCTTGGCACATAGTAGTTTGACGATGTCGGCCCCGCATGAAGGAAAAGTCACTTTTAAGGCAGCGCATGCGGGTCTGTGGAAGGTAGACGTCAGTGCACTGATGCGGATCAACAGCATCATCGATTTAGCAGTGGTGACCAAACGGACGGACACGCCTGTCGTGGCTGGAGAGTCGGTAACGGGACTGCGCGCGATTCCGCTGGTCTTGAAGCGTGAGAGGCTGGAGCAGTTTCTCGACGTGGCGAAACAAGACAGGCCATTGTTGCAGGTCATCCCTTACCGTCCTTTGCCTGTCGGCATTGTGACTACCGGGAGTGAAGTGGCTAAAGGTCGTATCACCGACCGCTTTGGCCCGGTGTTGCAAGAGAAACTGGAATTGTACGGACTTCAGTCACTAGGCCAGACCATCGTTGGAGACTCTGTAGACGATATCGTGGCGGCGATTCGCGGTTTTTTAGCTGCAGGCGCAAAACTGGTGCTGGTGACAGGCGGTATGTCTGTCGACCCGGATGATCGCAGCCCAGCGGCAATTCGTGAAGTGGCGACAGAAGTCGTGACTTACGGTATGCCGGTCTTGCCGGGGTCGATGTCGATGCTCGCTTATGCAGGGGACGTGCCGATCATGGGACTGCCGGGATGCGTAATCTATGACGCAGTGACAGTCTTTGACTGGTTGCTGCCGCGTCTTGCGGCGGGTGAGCGAATTGTCCGCGAAGACATCGTGGCGCTCGGACACGGCGGACTCATCAAATGACACCGCTGATTGGGTTCGCAGGCCTGAAGAACACGGGGAAAACGACGCTTATCGCGCGTCTCATCGCGCACTACCACGCGCGTGGACTGCGCGTAGGCGTCATCAAGCATGATGCCCACGGCTTTGCGGCATCGCCCGCAGGTACGGACACTGCAGTGTTTGCACAAGCGGGCGCCGAGGCCCTCGGCATTGCCAGCCCCGATGGTCATGTCGCTTGCGAATGGCGGCTGGATGTCGAACTTTCTTTGTGGGCGCTAGCTGAGCGACTCGGCGAAGTCGATCTGATCTTCGTCGAGGGGTATAAGCAAGCGCCTATTGTCAAATGGATCTTATTAGATACGTCGCAAGACGGGATCGACGTCAGCCGAACAGCGCCTTATGTCGACATGATGGAAGCCTCAGAGCGCGTCATCGGCTGGATTGTTCCGCGTCTACCATTTAGTATTGCCGGACACCATGGGCAGGTGTATCATAGAGAAGATATCGAAGGGATATGCAATCACATGGCAGACGTGTTCGCAGACGCCCGTCTCGCTTATAGCAACTGAACATTTTACATTTTAGCGTTTTATAACAATCATTCGACGTGAAGGAGTTGTAGATCATGGGGATTGGCAACATTGGGATTTCCGGACTGATATTGATTCTCATCGCTGTTTTGCTCGTCTTCGGTCCTAGCAAGTTGCCGGAGGTTGGGCGCGCCTTTGGGCGGTCGCTGAAGGAATTCAAGGACGCGACGCGTGATTTGACTTCCGAAGCGAAACCTTCGCAGTTTACGAAGAAAGACGAGGAGTAACGTCGTCCGTCTATGAATCGAGCGCATGATCATGGTTTAGTCGGGCATCTTGAGGATCTGCGCAGGCGTATCATCTATATTCTCATCTTTTTTATCGTGACGCTGGTCATCGCCCTCGCTTTCGTCGGCAATGTCTACGCGTTCTTGGTCAAACCAGTGCAAGGCAGGCTGGCAGTACTGGGCCCAGGCGATGTGGTGCAGATCTATCTGATGATCGCTGGCGTGGCTGCCCTCTGTGCCACGACTCCTTTTTTGCTGTGGCAGCTCTGGCGCTTTGTGAGTCCAGGGCTGGTCGAGCGCGAACGGCGGTATGCGCAAAGACTGATTTTGCCGATCACTTTGATGTTCTTGCTCGGAATCAGTTTCGGATATTTTATCGTCTTTCCTGAGATTTTTCATTTCCTCAGTGCACTGGCTGTGATCCGATTCCGCTTTTTGCTGACAGCGACCGAGTATTTTTCTTTTATGGTCAATATTGTATTGCCGTTTGGCCTCTTGTTTGAGTTACCCGTTGTGGTGATGTTTCTGACGCGTATTGGCTTGATCACGCCGCGCTGGCTGAGAAAGGTGCGGCGCTTCGCCTATTTTATCTGCGTTATACTCGGCACCTTGATTAGTCCGCCTGAACTCATCTCTCACCTTTCAGTGACGGTCCCCATGATCCTCGTGTACGAGGCGAGCATTGGGATTTCTGCGCTCGCCTATAGGCGCAAGATGGCGTCGCAGCGGTGGTGGCGCGAAGGCGCAAAGCCAGAGCGCGATGAAATGTCCGGAGATATAGCAGACTCGACATCCACTGTGGACAAGCCTGAGGACACCGAAAAGGTGCAAGGCACAGAAGAGTCCGCTGATGAGGTTCGGCCCACAGCGGAGCAGACATCAGAACCTATGGTTGACGAACACGCGCCGACGGTTCTGCCTAGTCGGCCAGGTATTGACGTCGAAGAACGCGAGTAGTCGCCGATATGGGCGGCCAACACCAAAACAGAGACCTGTGATTCAGGTCTCTGTTTCGGTATTGGCTCTCGAACTTATACACTTACCGCCTGTACACTCCTAACCCCATACGTTCTTTCACCTGTGCGAGCGTCTGTGCCGCTACGCCTTGCGCGCGCTGTGCGCCCTCTTGTAACACGCGCTGTACTTCGCCACTCGCCCGCACTTCACGGAAGCGAGCCTGAATCGGTTCGAGGTGTGCTACGACTGCTTCAGCTAACTCTTTCTTGAAATCGCCATAGCCTTTACCTTCATAGCGGGCTTCGACATCAGCGACGGATTCACCTGTGGTTAGTGCGTAGATGACCAGCAAGTTCGAAACAGCAGGTTTCATTGCCAGATCGTAGCGGACTTCACGGTCCGAGTCTGTAACGGCACGGCTGATTTTCTTGCGGATCTCGTCTGGTGTGTCGAGCAGTTCCACGCGGCTTTGCGGATTCGGGTTACTCTTGCTCATCTTCTTGCTCGGATCATCGAGGGACATGATTCTCGCACCTTGCTCTAGCGTCATGACCTCAGGAATCGTAAACGTCTCACCGAAGCGAGAGTTGAACCGTTCTGCTAAGTCCCGTGTCAGTTCAAGGTGTTGTTTTTGGTCGTCGCCGACCGGCACAATATCGGTTTGATACAGTAAAATATCTGCGGCCATGAGCGCCGGATAGGTAAAAAGACCTGTAAGAATGCTTTCCTTGCCTTCGGACTTCTCCTTGAACTGAGTCATGCGCGAGAGTTCGCCCATATACCCCACGCATTGCAATATCCAACCGAGCTCGCTGTGCGCACTGACATCGGATTGGACAAAAAGCGTGGAGCGCGTCGGGTCGAGTCCGACAGCGAGGTACAGTGATGCGAGGTCAAGGATTCGACCGCTGAGCTGTTTCGGGTCCTGAGGCACCGTGATCGCGTGCAAATCTACGATACAGTAGAAAGGATCTAGATCCTGTCCACTTTGCGGATCCGACTGAAGTTGCACGAACTGCTTGAGTGCACCGAGATAGTTGCCAAGGGTAATTTGGCCAGAGGGCTGAATGCCGGAGAAGATTCTTCGCGCCACGCGTCATCATCCTTTAATTAGGGAAGTGCATCGATCTTCCCACAGGCCCGACCTGTCTGTCAAATGCGCCCCTTCCTATGTTCACATCTTCCTTAGTCAACGAAATTTTTTCCGAAAAATTTGGTTCCATCAGTTGCATTGTCGCCGCCTATTGGTTAATATAAGTGATGTCGTTAGCACTCGAGCGAAGTGAGTGCTAACAAAAGAACATTTCCGATGAGGAATTTAGAGGAGGGTTTCGCATGATTAAACCACTCGGTGACCGCGTCTTGTTGCGCGCTGTTGAACGCGAGGAAAAGACCGCGAGCGGGATTGTTCTCCCAGACACCGCGAAAGAGAAACCGCAAGAGGCGGAAGTCGTAGCCGTTGGACCAGGTCGTTATGAAGATGGCAAACTGGTGGCTGTGGACGTAAAAGTCGGCGACCGCGTTATTTTCTCCAAATATGCTGGCACCGAAGTCAAGTATGATTCGGTTGAATATCTGCTCTGCCGCGAGTCCGACATTCTGGCTGTCGTTGAGCGCTAACTGCAAGGATATATTTCCAAGGAGGTCTTGACAATGGCTAAAGAAATCAAGTTTCGCGAAGACGCTCGTCGCTCCATGTTGCGCGGCGTAGACGCATTGGCTGACGCTGTGAAAGTAACGCTTGGCCCAAAAGGCCGTAACGTCGTTCTAGAGAAGAAATTCGGTTCTCCGCTGATCACCAACGACGGTGTGACGATCGCTAAGGAGATCGAACTCGAAGATGCTTTCGAGAACATGGGTGCGCAACTCGTTAAAGAAGTGGCCACCAAGACCAACGACATCGCGGGCGACGGAACAACCACCGCTACTGTGCTGGCACAGGCGATGATCCGCGAAGGACTGAAAAACGTTACGGCGGGCGCCAATCCGATGGTGCTTCGCAAGGGCATCGAGATGGCTGTGAACGCGGCTGTCGAAGAAATCAAGCGCATCGCAAGACCTGTTGAAGGCCGTGACAGCATTGCACAAGGCGCTGCCGTTTCCGCTGGCGACTATGAGATCGGGCAACTGATCGCAGACGCCATGGAGAAAGTCGGCAAAGACGGCGTTATCACCGTCGAGGAATCCAAAGGTTTCACCACGGAGCTTGAAGTAGTCGAAGGCATGCAGTTTGACCGCGGCTATATCTCTCCTTACATGGTCACCGATGCTGACAAGATGGAAGCCGTTCTCGAAGAACCTTACATCCTCATCACCGACAAGAAAATTGGCAATATCCAAGAGATCCTGCCGGTTCTCGAGCGTGTGGTGCAATCCGGTCGTCCGCTCTTGATGGTGGCGGAAGACGTTGAAGGCGAAGCACTCGCGACCTTGGTGGTCAATAAACTGCGCGGTACCTTCACAGCTGTCGGCGTGAAAGCTCCGGGCTTTGGCGATCGCCGCAAAGCTATGCTGCAAGACATCGCCATCTTGACTGGTGGCCAAGTCATCAGCGAAGAGATTGGTCTGGAACTGAAAAGCACGAACATCGAGCAACTCGGCCGCGCTCGTCAAGTGCGTGTTTCGAAAGAAAACACGATCATCGTAGACGGCTCGGGCAACCGCAGTGAGATCGACGCTCGCGTCAATCAAATCAAAGTCCAACTCGAAGAAACCACTTCCGACTTCGACCGCGAGAAACTGCAAGAGCGCTTGGCCAAACTGGCAGGCGGCGTAGCAGTGATCAAAGTCGGCGCGTCGACTGAGACCGAGCTTAAAGAGAAGAAACTGCGCATCGAAGACGCGCTGAACACGACTCGCGCAGCTGTGGAAGAAGGCTTTGTACCGGGCGGCGGTACCGCTCTGGTCAATGTCATCAAAGCGCTTGATAGTATCAAGGCGACAGGCGACGAATTGACTGGTGTGAATCTGGTCCGTCGTGCACTCGAAGCGCCAGTTCGTCAGATCGCTGACAACGCAGGCCTCGAAGGCGCGATCATCGTTGAGCGTCTGAAGAAAGAAGCGGCGAACATCGGCTTCAACGCTGCCACTGGCGAGTGGGTTGACATGTTTAAAGCAGGCATCGTCGACGCTGCCAAAGTGACTCGTTCCGCGCTGCAAAACGCGGCTTCGATCTCTGCTATGTTCCTCACAACCGAAGCTGTCATCGCTGACAAGCCGGAGAAAGATAAGTCTGGCGGCGCTGGTGGTATGGGCGGCGGCATGGGCGGTATGGGCGGCATGGATATGATGTAAGATCCCCTTTCGGGATCAAGCGCAGGGACCCTGGCAAGACCAAGGGGCCTGCGCTTTTTTTGTGTTTTGTAGGCGCTTAGCCGTGTTTGTCGAGGCGATAGCCGCTACGTTATGATGGATGCGTAGCCTGGGTGATAGAGTGGAGCAATGGTCATGAAGCTGCTTCAATATGTCGAGGGGCAGGAGCAACGCCTGGGGATCGCGCTCGATCACGGGGTCCTGACGGTCGCCGAGGCTGCGCGCGCCTTGCCTGCCGAGTCTGACGTACCGGTGACGCTCGCGGAAGT
>JAPNUP010000132.1 GCA_026627345.1 Bacillota bacterium
TGGTGTCGAGAGCGGGACTTGAACCCGCACGACCGAAGTCACACGCCCCTCAAACGTGCGCGTCTGCCAATTCCGCCATCCCGACATGAAATGCGTGCCACCACTCACCGAACGAAGAGGGGATCTTGTGCGACACAACATTATGGAGTATACACGAATACCGCGAAAAATGCCAGCGTTTTGCGCAGAAAATTTCCCCCAACCTTGGTAGCCACCGTACCCGGAGACCCCAAGGGCTTCAGCCACACCAAGCCGCCTAACGGTTCGTCCGGCCCCACTCAATAGTGGCGCTCGAACATCCCATACGTGTACATGACGCGAGCAAGAAAGTGGCGCGTCTCGCGCACCGGGATATCGTCGCCGGTGACCTCATCCCCTGACCAGACACCTTGCTTCAGCCAGCCTTGCACACGGTTGGGGCCAGCGTTATACGCGGCGACAGCTTCCGGTAGATCGCCGTGAAACATGCGTAATAGATACGCCACATACCATGAGCCGAGGCGCACGTTGATCTGCGGGTCTGACAGGGCCAAGATGATCGCTTTAGACTGCGCCGGAGTCAGTGCGGCTATCACGTTCCCACCAGACGTACCACTGATGCCTGCACTCGTTGCGCTGACCCCAGGCAATGGTTGACCGATCTTACGGGCAATCCAGATCGCGGTGTCTGGCATGAGTTGCATCAGACCGATCGCACCCGCGTGTGAGATGTCATCTTCGCGAAAGTGGCTTTCGACGCGAACCACAGCTGCGATGAGCAAAGGGTTGACGTTCATCTGCGTCGCTTCCGTTTGGATGATCGGGTAATAGAAGATCGGATAAATCTGTCTCCAAAAGGCTGTCGAGAACATCAGCGTGATCACGGCGACGAGTCCACACACGGCCAACAGTGTGCGGGCTCGAACGGCTAGGATGCGAATGCGCCCCATACCAGTCGCCCCTTTCCTTGGCATTACCCCAACCCCAATGACTGCCCCACTTGCGACACAATGACACAGTACGCCCGCGCTCTTTTTCGTCTAGCGAATGGTCATTCTCTCTACTACGCTTTTGTCGAACGTCCCCTCTGCCGTAGCCCCGCGCTGCGCCAACGCTTTAAGATGCTCCCCAAGTGCCTGCGCGAGTCGCGGGACTTCGTCCATGCCTCCAGCGTTATCCACTACGATGTCGGCGAGATCTCGTTTTTGATCAATCGGCCACTGTGCCTCGATGCGTGCGCGCGCCTGTTCGTAGGTCAAATCATTTCGCGCGATCAGGCGCTCGTATTGAATAGCTGTAGACGCGTAGACAAGCACGGTTACATCCACTAAGGTATGCGTGCCGCCTTCCATCAATAACGGCACGTCCAAAATGGCGATCTGCCGTGCGTCCCCAGCGGTGATCTCGCGGGCTTTCGCCCACATCCCAGCGCGCACACGAGGATGAATGATCGCATTTAGCTTCTCACGCATACTTTCATCGGCAAATACAGCCGCTCCCATCCGCACGCGATCTAACTCTCCGTTTGGCGTCAAGTACACGGCCCCAAAGGTGTCCACGATCTCGGCCAGACCATCCGTACCCGGTGCCACCACCTCGCGCGCCAAAACATCTGCATCGATCACCGGCAACCCTTGCGCGCGCAGTTGCGCCGAAAAAGTGCTCTTGCCTGTCGCGATACCACCTGTTAACCCTACGATCATCGAGTCGCACCTCTACGTTCTGCCTTGATGGCTGCCTGACGCGGCGGCTTTTGGCAGGTCAAGCACACATGTGTGCCCCGTCCCGCCACTCGCCCTTTGACAATCTCACTGCCACAGCTCGCACAAGGTTGTCCCGCTCGCCCATACACGCGCAAAGAGAACTGATATCCGCCTGGCGCGCCATAGCCATTGACATAGGACTTGATGGAACTGCCGCCCATGGCGATCGCCTCGCCGATGACGGTGCGCGCTTGTTCGACAATAGCTGATAGCGCAGCCCGCGAGAGACTGGCCGCGCTGCGTTCGGGATGGATACCTGCGCGGTGCAAAATTTCATCGACGTAGATGTTGCCAAGTCCCGCCACCACAGTCTGATCGAGCAAGACCGCTTTGATCGGCGCCTTTCGCTTGCGCGCAAGTCGCTGCAGATACGAGACATCAAACGAGTCAGACAGCGGCTCAGGACCTAGTGTCTGCAACGCAGGCCAGTGACTCAGCGCGCCTGGCGACAGAAGATCCATGGTGCCAAACTGGCGGACATCGCGATAACGCAGCTCTGTTCCGTCAGCGAGATGAAACAAGACATGGGTATGAGGTAAAACGGGGTCAGTCGCGTTGTAGAGACCGTAGCGGCCCTCCATACGCAGATGGGAGACGAGTGTAAGATCGCCTGTACAGATCAGCAGGTACTTGCCCCGACGCTCAACTGCCGTCACCTGCGCACCTGCGAGCGAGTGTGTGAACGAAGCGAGATCCGGACTCCGTACGATGCGAGGTAAGCGGACTTCCACCCGTTCGATCGTGTGACCGACCAACAGCGCTTCGAGCCCCCGGCGGACCGTCTCTACTTCTGGCAATTCAGGCACACACTCGCCTCCTTTCGCGACTATACTGACACATAACAGCCGATGGCAAAGCCCGCTGCCGGAGTTTGTCCTCGGCCGCACTGACCTAGCCAAAGCCTGCCTATCGAGATCACAGCGCAGCCGCCCGTGCTGCAGTGAGCGACGGCGGCGGTGACCTATGAGTCTCCCTCTACTTCGCTTCGTACCAGGATGGTCCTGCGTTTACATCCACGCGCAGCGGCACGCATAGCTCGACCGCGTGCTCCATGGCACCGCGCACCATCGTCGTCAACGCTTCTTGTTCCTCTGCCGGACACTCGAAAATCAGTTCGTCGTGCACCTGAAGCAACATGCGCGCCTGCAGGTTACTGGATCGTAGCGTGGCATCGAGTTGTACCATGGCCTTCTTGATGATGTCGGCAGCGCTACCTTGAATCGGCGTATTCATCGCGGTACGTTCCGCAAAGCTGCGTTCATTGAAGTTGCGACTGCGAATCCCAGGTAGATACCTGCGACGGCCAAGAACCGTCTCCGCATAACCGAGGTCGCGCGCGCGTTGCACACTCTCTTCCATATAGCCTTTTACCCCAGGAAACTTCGCAAAGTATTGTTCGATAAACTTAGCGGCTTGCGCCCGTGCAATATTGAGATTCTGCGACAAGCCATAGTCACTAATCCCATAGATAATCCCGAAATTGACCGCCTTAGCCTGCCGCCGCATCAATGAGGTGACCTCGTCGACTGGCACCTCGAATACATCACTTGCCGTACGCGTATGGATGTCCATATCGTGCAAGAAAGCGTCAATGAGCACCGGGTCTTGCGAAAGGTGCGCGAGAATCCGTAACTCGACTTGCGAGTAATCGGCAGAGAGCATGATCCAATCCGGATCAGTCGGCACGAATGCCTGTCTCAGACGCCGGCCCTCTTCGAGACGAATCGGGATATTTTGCAGATTAGGCTCGACACTCGACAACCGCCCCGTCGCGGTCATCGCCTGATGAAACGACGTATGCACGCGAGAATCCGGCATCCGCACGACGCGCAACAGTCCCTCCACATAGGTGGACTGCAGTTTCGTCAGCTGTCGGTACGCCAGAATCTCCGACACCAGTGCACTCTGTGGCGCCAATTTTTCCAATACGTCAGCGCTTGTCGAGTAGCCTGTCTTAGTCTTCTTAATCGGGGCCAACCCCATCTTCTCAAACAAGATCTCGCCGAGCTGTTTCGTAGAATTGATATTAAACGTCATGCCCGCCATCTCATAGATCCGCGCCGTTAAACGCGCGATCCCAGCCGTCAGCTCATCACCGATCGCCTTCAGGCGCTCCGTATCCAACCGCACCCCGTACAGTTCGAGCTGCGCGAGCACCTCCGAAAGCGGCAACTCGACCTCACCGTATAACGCGGTGAGCGCCTGGTCGTCCAGCGCCTGCTGCATGTGCGGCTGTGCGCCAAGGAGTTGCCTCGCACACCACGCGAGCGCCTGTGGACGAGCAGCCTGCTCCTGCTTTTCAATCGCGAGGCGCACGCCTTCAGGAATGGAAACCTCCGGCAAGGCCCGTTCGATAACGTCCGTCAGCGTCGGCTCGCCTTCTGAGGTAAACAATAGATAAGACGCCAGAAGCGTATCAAACACTGGCTGGCAGGTCTGCAATACATCCGACAATACACCCGCCGACACGAGACACACCAAGAGTGCCTTGTAGTCATAGACCACCTTGCGCACACTGTCGTCTCTCAGCCAATCGGCAAGTTGCGCGTAGGAGGCCACATGTTCTGCGTCCTTAGACCATTGCCCATACCACACACCGCTGGCGTGTGCGACGACGATTCCGCGTAACTGACCCGTCTGATAGTCACCTGCGATGTCGAGCAGTACAGCAGCGGAGCCTTTTACCTCACCGAGCCGAGCCGCGAGCTGTGTCAGGCTCACCGTGTCCATAGCCGCCATCTCATCCATACTACCTGCAGGCTCCACATCCTCCGTCTGATCGTCGGACGGAAGGCTTGTCGGCTCTGCTATCGAGGCATCCGCTTTGGCAGCTTGTACCTGCCAGATTTGTAGCCGATCGACCAATGTACGGAATTCGTACTTGCGAAACGCCTTTCGCAATCCTTCGAGATCATAGCCTTCGTAAGCGAGATCATCGACACCGATCGCAAGCGGCACTTCACAGTGAATCGTCGCCAACCACTTGGACTGAAGAGCCTGATCGTGAAATTCGCGCAGACGCTCTTGCACCTTCTTACCGCTGACTTCATCGACGTGACTCAGCACTTCTTCGACGGTAGAAAACTGACTCAAAAGCTTGATCGCCGTCTTCTCGCCAATCCCCGGCACACCAGGTATGTTGTCAGACGCATCACCCATCAGACCTTTGAGGTCAATGATTTGCTTTGGCGACAGGGTGAAGCGCTCGTACACTGCCGCCGGGTCGTAACGCACAAGATCGGTCGTGCCTTTACGAGTGAGGCACGTGGTAATATCATCCGAGACGAGCTGCAAGAGATCCTTGTCTCCAGATACGACGACGACTTCATACCCGCGCTCTTCACCTTGACGGGCTAGCGTGCCAATGATGTCGTCTGCCTCGAAACGCTCTTGTTCAAGATAAGGAATCCCAAATTCGGTCATCAGTTCACGCGCCATGGCAAACTGTCCTACGAGCTCTGGTGGCGTCGCTGAACGCTTGCCTTTATACTCTGTGAACTCCGCGTGACGAAAAGTTTCCTTGCCTTTATCGAACGCCACCGCAACATGCGTCGGGCGCTCCACCTTCAATACATTCAACATCATCATAGCGAGTCCATAGACTGCGTTGGTATATAGTCCACTGGCTGTAGTTAAGAGAGGCACACCATAAAAGGCGCGAAATAACACGCTGTTGCCATCGATCAGGAGTAACTTCGGGCGCTCACTGCGCGCCACTTCGCTCGTCAAACTCCATCCGTCCCTTCCCGGCACATGGCCGTCTTGCATCATAAGTTTATTGTAACACACGCCAATCAGGCGCGAACAAATCGTTTTGCGAAGTTTCTTCCACTCTGCACAAAAGGCGCTCCCCATTTACGAGGAGCGCCTTTGCCTAACGAAATCCGATCAATGAAAGACACAACGGCTGAGCTTACAGATTGGCGATGACCGCGTC
>JAPNUP010000151.1 GCA_026627345.1 Bacillota bacterium
ACGCCGCTAAACGCTTCGCCAAAGACTGCCTATAAAACCGTGCCGAATGTCATCGGGCTCTCGCTGGCCAGTGCACAGACGCGTCTTCGGGACGACTCCTTACGCGTCGAGAGCATTGGCTCGGCTAGTCAGCCAGTGGCAGATCAGTGGCCGCGCGCCGGACTCAGCGTACCGTCCGGATCTGAAGTAGCCTTGGCTACTGATGGTTCCAAGCTGTCTTCCGAAGCCACGGTTCCAAACCTTAGAGGGATGAACATGACGCAAGCCTTGTCCGTGCTCGCGGCTTCTGGCCTACGCCTACAGGCAAACGGCTTCGGTGTGGCGGTTTCACAGAGCGCCGCTCCCGGCACGTTGCGTGCTTTAGGTAGCGAAATCAGTGTGCAATTCACCACACCTGCCACAAAACGATGATATATTGATGGAGAAGATCATCAGTTAAAGGCGGGTTCCCATCTTGAATTGGCTGCAGGGGATACGTGGCAACGCGCGCGGTTGCCTGATTTATGAACCCATGTTCATCCTGCCTTACAGCTTGTACACGACCTACGCGACCGTTTATATGTTGCGTCTTGGTGTCACAACTACCGAGATCGGCGTCATCGCATCGATCGGACTGGTGTTGCAGATGTTCAGCTCTGCCGCCAGCGGATATCTGACGGATCGCATGGGACGACGACGGGCACTGCTGACGTTCGACCTGATCAGTTGGACCGGCGGCACCTTGCTTTGGATGCTCTCACAGAATATCTGGTTTTTCGTCGCGGCCGCTGTTGTGAACAGCTATCAGAAAATCCCGAACACCGCGTGGTACTGTTTGCTAGTTGAAGACACGGTACCCGAGGACCGCGCCGGGGTTTTTACCGCCTTGCAACTGATCACAGTCGTCGGCGGGCTTTTCACCCCCCTTGGCGGCTGGTTTACAGCGCGGCTTACGGTCGTTCCGGCCACTCGACTGATGTACGGTTTGGCTTTTGTGAGTATGACGGCGATGTTTCTCTTACGGCATCGGGCAGTACACGAAACGGAGATCGGTCTGCGCAAGATGCGCGAGACCCGGACAGCGAGGTGGGGCGAGGTCTTACGCGATCACCTGTCTGTGATCCGGGAAATCGCGTCTTCAAAATATGTATTGGCCGTCTTTTCGGTGTATATCCTGAACAATTTCCAAGGCAGTTTGGTGACCACGTTTCTGTCAGTTTATCTGGTCTCTGCCTTGCATATTCCGGCAGCCTGGATTGCCTTGTTTCCCGCCATCGCTTCTTTTGTCACGCTTTTTCTCATCTACGGTGTAGTCCCCAAATTAAAACCTGAACACGCCCTGCGTCATGTCATGCTCGGCTTTTGTTTATCCCTAGTAGGCAATATGCTGCTGATCTTTGCACCATTGCATCAAATTGCCTTTGTCGCCGTGACGTCTGTACTGACGGCATCTGGAATGGTACTGGCCAATCCTTTTCTCGAAGCGCTCACCGCCAATTCCATTCGCGATGATGAACGGGCCAAATTTCTATCGGTTCTGACTGTGCTGATTCTGTTATTCACATGGCCTGCTGGCGTCATTGGCGGACTCACGTACAGTGCTGATCCACGCGCCACCTTCGGACTCGTAGCAGGCACACTGATCGTTGGTCTGTGCATACTAGCGCTGCTGCGCGCCCGCCATATGCGTCCAGCGGGTTAGCCAGCTCTACCGCGCTTCCTCTAAAGCCTGTTGCAAAGTGGCGCGGGTCTCTACTTTCCCGGCAAGCGAGATACCAAGCGTCACCATGGTGTTCGCGATCTCAGGGCGGATGCCAGTCACCACAGACCTGCACCCCATCAGGTTAATGCCGTCTACGATGCGAAACAGATGCGCGACGACCGCTGTATCCATAAACGCAACCGCAGACAAATCGATAATGATTTCTTCCAAACGAAGCGCCGCGATCTGGGTAAGCGTACGCTCCTGAATGACGCGTGCGCGATGCGTATCGATCATGCCGACAATCGGCAAGATGGCGCGGGTGGCCGAGAGCGGAATCACCGGCACAGACAGTTCATCGACCGCTTCGCGCTGAGCTTGGAGGATCTCGTCTTTATACCCCATATAGTGGATAAAATACTCAGTGAGGTAGTTGTCCAGCCAATAGTTAATCTTGTTTTCAAGCACGAAGATGCCCTCATGATCAATGTCGACGTGACTGTAATAGGCTCTGAGAAAAGTCCAGAGCATGCGCCGGATCCCTCTCGCCAGCTCCATGATGACATGGATCGCCACGCCTGACTTGGCTCCCTCCCTCCCGAAACGCTGGCCCATGGTCAGCAACTCGCGTTGATTGCTCTCCCACAACAAAAGGACCAACTCATTCACGGAACGAAACAGATCTTCAGGTTCGGCGCTGCTCGCCTCAAGAAGACGCACGCTCAGGGGACATTCAGCCATCAGTTGATCGTAGAAAGCCTTCTGATTGCGCTGAAAAAAACCCATAAACGTCTGCCCAACTTCATAGTGCAGTTCCATCTCGTATAGCCCTCCCACCTCAGCATTGATCGGTAAACGCAGTGTAAATGTGGTGCCTTCTCCGGGAGCACTCTGCACATCTACGGTCCCTCCGTGCTGGTACACAGTCGCAAAGACCTGTGTCAAGCCCATCCCCGTGCCTTGCGGTTTGGTCGTGTAAAACGGCGTACCCAGCAAAGGAAGTGACTCCTGATCGATACCAGGACCCGAGTCCCCGATCGATAAGTATACATGGGCGCCTGCGGACCAGTGTCCGAGACGTAGTCGGCCCACTCCGCCCATCGCCTCGAGCGCGTTTTGGATCAGGTTGAAGATCACCTTCTTCAACTGATTCACTTTCGCAAAAATCTCGACATCGTCCCCCGTATACACGCGTTCTACAGTTATTTGATAGGTTTTCTCTTGAAACAGATATAGCGCTGCTTCGACTTCTGCGCGCAAAGACACTCTCCGGTACGGCTCATCGTCCATATCCGGTTTAGCGACATGAAGCAAGTTTTGTACGGTGGCGATCGCACGATCCAATTCACCGAGTGCAATGTCGACATAGCGATGCGGTTGTGTCTCTTGCAACAACTGCAAAAAGCCGCGCACCGCCGTTAGCGGATTGCGAATCTCGTGAGCGATCCCTGCCGACAACTGACCGACGGTAGCCAGACGCGCCACCCGTTCATCATCGTTTATGTGTGGGCTTAGATTTTCTTGCAATGATCATCGTCCCTTCACACGATGTCTCGACCAACATCTCATCCATCAGACGGTTCACCCCGGCCAGCCCCAGTCCGAGGCCGTGCGTGGATTTGCCTGCTGCGCGCAATGCCTGCAATACATCAGGAATACCTGGGCCCCGGTCTTTAGCCATGATCTCGACGCCGTAAGGTAGTTCTTTGCAGGAAAAATCGCCTTGACCATGCGCATGGACGATGATATTGCGACAAAGTTCAGACGCACTGACAATGACCATTTGTTCATCCATAGGAGACCAATGGGCAGCGCGCAGCAGTTTACGAACGATCGCCAGCACCACCAGCAAGTCTTGTTCATCTCGCATAGCGTAGCGATCCCTTACATCAAGAACCATCACCGAGTCATATCCCCCTACATCAACCTTTCGCCATCTCGCACACCTTGCGAGACTTGTTTACCATAGGAAAAATGGATATTTGTATCATACCACAACTCTGCCGTCATTCGACAGATTTCGACGTATTCCGCCTTCACTTGCGATTTGTGATCTAAAAAGGGAAAATGGAAGATAGTCACGGGGCGAGTGCTGCCGCGCAAAGGAGATCAGCGATTGTCTCAAAGAAGAGTCACGCCTTATGTTCAGTTTACGCGAGCCGAATGGGCGGTTTTGCGGGAAGCCACACCGCTGACGCTGTCAGAGGCGGAATTGGCCCAGTTACGTGGGCTAAACGAGCGTGTATCCATGCGCGAGGTCGAACACATCTACCTCCCTCTCACCCGCCTGTTGCACCTGTACGTGGCAGCGACGATGAATCTGTACGAAGCGTCCCATGTGTTTCTCGGGACCAATGCGCGTAAAGTCCCCTACATCATCGGTGTAGGCGGCAGTGTCGCGGTGGGCAAAAGTACGATGGCACGCATTTTGCAAACGCTTCTCGCTCGCAGCCCAGGGCAACCTAAAGTCGATCTAGTCACGACCGATGGTTTTTTATACCCGAACAAGGTTTTGATCGAACGCGGTATCCTCGATCGCAAAGGGTTTCCCGAAAGCTACGACATCCGGCGCTTGCTTCGCTTTCTCTACGATGTCAAATCGGGTTTGCCGGAAGTCACGGCGCCTGTGTACAGCCACCTTTATTACGATATCTTGTCTACTGAACGGCTGACCATCAGGCGCCCGGACATCATCGTTCTCGAAGGACTCAACGTGTTGCAGACACCGAGTTACCCAAACTCACTGTCGCCGGCGCAGTCTGCGGTGTTTGTCTCGGACTTTTTCGATTTCTCGATTTACGTAGATGCCAAGGAGCGCCACATCAGGCGCTGGTACGTAGAGCGTTTTCACGCTTTGCGGGAGACTGCGTTTCAAAATCCGCAGTCGTATTTTCATCGCTACGCGAGTTTGACGGATGACGAGGCGGAGGCGACCGCTCTCGACATTTGGGAGCGCATCAACGGCGTCAATCTGCGAGAGAACATCTTGCCCACTCGCAACCGCGCCCAGCTGATCCTTGAAAAAGGTGAAGACCACGCCATTTCCAGTGTCAGTTTGCGTAAACTATAGGTGGCGACAAAGCGCCGCAAAGGAGAATGTGACATGAACAAGGTACTGTTTATCGAGATGGGTATGGGGGTCGACTTGCACGGTCAAGACGCCACTACTGCTGCCGTGCGCGCAGTGAGAAACGCGATCGGTCACAATTCGCTTCCTGGGATGCGCGGTCTTTTGCCAGATGGCGATATGGCGAACATGAAGGTAGAATTGACACTCGGTGCGCCTGTCCCTGCAAACGAGATCGATGTAGAGCAGGTCAAGCGGACGTTTCCCTATGGACAAGTCACCGTTCGTATCGTACCAGGTGGACTGCTGGCCAAAAGTGGCGTGGTTCTACCGGACAAAGGGGATAAAAACGACGACGTGATCATCATCAACGCCGTCGTGGAAGTCGGTATGTAGCGTAAGCCAAAAAAAGAAGGCTACTGCGAGGCGCGAACCTTTGCAGTGGCCTTTTTCGCTATGCCTCACGGTTGATTGCGGGGTCAGGTGGTTTGGGAGCCGCGGGCGGACGTTCCTCGTACCGTCCAAGCACGGTGCCAAATAGCACAATGTAGGCCAACTGAAAGACTGAGGCCAGTGCAAAAGGCAAGATCAACGACCCACTGCCGATCAACCAACCGCCGATCGCCGGCCCGAAAGCAGCAGGCACATTCCACGACACCGCGTTTAGACTGCTAGCCATGCCGCGCCGCTGATCTCGCACGAGACTGACACTAAACGCCTGACGTGCGCCGACCGACCCGCGATTGACAATCGAGCGTAGAACATAGAGGATGGCGGCCAACCAAAAATACGGCATGAACGGCATCGCAATCAAGGTCAAGATGCCAATCAAGCGGGGAAAAATGATCGACTTAGTCAACCCGATCCGCTCTGACATGCGACCAATATACAGCGACGAAAGCCCCGTCAACACGAAAGTCAGGCTGTACACTGGACCGATGGCTTCCGGCCCGACGCCAAACTTGAGGTGAAACCAATACGGCAACAACGGCGCGACGATACCGACGCCGAGCGAGTTCGTCATATTGACCAGCGTCAACAGCGTCAGCGCGCGATTCTCATGCCGTCTGATTTGCGCATCGTCCATCCCGGAAGTCGCCGTGGTAGCGCCTTCTGGCCGATCCGCGATTTCTTGTCGATCACGCGCTTTGGATTCCTCAACCGCTTGCTCGGAACCAGGGCGCGCCTCGGGGATAACCTTGATTTGCACGAAGTTGATGATAGCCATCAGCAAATTGAGTATAAACATCGGCATATAGGCGGCTGCCGCAGACAAGCCAGGAATCATGTGCGGCAGTACGGCTGCCAGCAGCGAGCCAATCCCCATGCCCCAAAATTGCAAGGCCGCGTTGAATGAGAATACCTTTCCACGTACCTTGCCAGGCACATTTTGCGCGAGCCACGCCTGTTCCGCTGGCGCAAAAGGACCCGAAGCACCATTGGCGCCGCGGCCAAAGCCGAACAAGGCACCCGTCACTACCAGCAACCAGGCCGCCGGAAACAGCAAAATCGCCGCTGTCCCAAGCGCAAGGCCCGCTTCATAAAATAGCAGAAACCCTTTGCGCCCGACACGATCGCTATACACCCCAACCCATAAACTGAGCACGGCGCCAGCTAATCCGCCAGCCATCAGCAGAGCCCCGACTTCTGGTGCAGACCAGCCACGTACGCCGAGATAGAGCGTAAAATCTACCCCTAATGCGCCTTGGGCGATGCTGCGCAAGAACCGGGCAGCGATCAATTGTCTTGCCGACGGGTGTAAAGTCCGCCAGCCTTGCGGGGTATACAAAGACGGGGAAGTATTCACTGACAAACCACATCCATTCTACCGGTTCACTTATTCGACGCCGTTGTTGCTCACGCAATTTCCATCATAGCAGAAAGTCAGGCTGATGAATCCTCACGTAAGCGTAACTTTTTCGAACAGTTGCGCATCCACCGCGTCCCACCAAGGACACGCCGTCTGTGCAGTCTGATTGTCGTATAAGTGAAGGATGTGCAAGGCGCGTGTGCAGGCGACATAGAGCAACGAGCGATCCGTGTCAGTCCGATACGCTTCGACATCGACAACAAGAACCGCATCGAATTCCAGACCTTTACTTAAGTAGACTGGCAGAACGACCACACCGGTGTGAAAAGCCTCATTACCCGTGCGTAGGATATCGAGCGGCAACACTTTTCGCAAGTCGGCATACAGCCGTTCGCTATCGGCCACAGTACGGGTCAATAGGGCGATCGACCGATGGCCTTGCGCCTCTAGTGAGCGCACATCATCGGCCAGCCAAGCGCTTAATCCACTACCTGCATAGACGCGCCGTTGTACCGGCGCTCCATCGCGTAATAGTCCCTCTCCTACGGCTACATCGCCCAATGCCCGTGCCAAGTCGCGAATCTGGCGCGTAGATCGGTAGCTTTTGGCAAGCGACACCTCGTGTACTTCTTGTGTTGGAAAAGCGGTGTGAATGCGCCCCTGCAAATCACTGACAGGCAGCCCAATCGCCTGCCCTGGGTCACCGAGCACTGTATAGCGAGCACGTGGGAACAGACCACTGAGGACGAACCACTCATGAACGGTATAATCCTGCGCCTCGTCGACGATCACGTGGCGAATATCCGAGCGAATATGTTCACGGTCTAGCACCTGCCAGAGCGTCATGATGCCCGCCACATCGTCGAGCGCAATCTGCCCACGCTCCAGAGACAGTACAGTCTCTAAGCGAATACGCTCACGTTCCTTCTCACTGAGCGCCGTGTCACTCGTGGTATCCATGAACAGTTCGCGATCGCGATACCACATCAGATACAAGGCGCATGCGTCAAACGCTGCTTGCCCGCGAATAAGCCCGGTGATCTGCGCGACCTCATGAGCAGCTTTGACGGCTGCCTGATTGCGTAGATCTGCTTCTTCGCCGATGTACCGATTATGCGCGATCAGGTGTTTGTGCCACTGGCGCGCACGCTGCGCCTCGACCTTACGCAGCACCGCCTGCGCATGTGCCCGCACCTGATCCAGGCGATCAGCCAATGGCGTCCATTCGTGCGCATCGAGAAACACGCGCAGTTGTGCCTCTGCAGACAAAATGCGCGCGCCTTTGTATACAATATCTGCAAATGGCATGGCACCACTGCGTAAATGCGAAGCAAATCGCAAGACGGCTTCGCGAAAGCCCTGTGATCCTTTCCAGTCGCGCGCGCCTAGCCTGTCTTGCCGGTTGGACTCACTGGCCTGAAACAATCGTTCAAACCACTGCGCAGAAGTCTCGATTTGCATAGATGGCGGGAGCCAGCGTCTAGCGTACAAATGGAGTGTCGTTTGCCAAACATTCTCTTCGCCTAGCTCAGGCAAGACATTTTTCACGTAGTTCGCAAATAGCGTGTGCGGAGAGACCATCACGATCTGATCGGCCTTCATCTGTCCACGATAATGATAGAGCAGATAAGCAGCACGCTGCATCGCCACAGATGTCTTGCCACTGCCCGCTGTCCCTTGCACTACAAGCACCCGCGCATCCATCCGAATCGCTGTGTTTTGCTCGCGTTGAATCGTGGCGACGATACTGCGCATAGGTCCATCTGCACTTTTGCCGAGCAGTTCACACAGCAGCGCGTCGCCAATCGTGACATCACTGTCAAAAAAGGACTGCAAATGCCCGTCTTCGATCTGGTACTGGCGTTTTTTCGTCAGTTGCCCTGCGTACTCATCTTGACCCAATCGGTAGGAAGCGGGTCCTGGCTCACCGTCATAATAAAGTGTGGCAATCGGCGTACGCCAATCGTAGATCCACTCCTCGTCATGCTGACCTAAGAGGGATTGTAGTCCGATGTAGAACGTTTCCGGAGCCGCACTCGCTTCTTGAAAGTCGATCCGCCCAAAGTAAGGCCGGGACAGGAGCATCCGCCGTCTGTGGATGGCATCTTGCGCATGGCCGTAGGCGAGTGATTGCTGCCAGTGTTCCTGCATCAGCTGTGCCGTTTCGATCTGTTCGTCGGCACTTTGCGAAGCACTATGTAAAGAATCGAACATGAACACCCGAAGGTCTTCGAGTTCCTCCTGCTGAGCCTCACGGGCCGCACCGAGCGCATCGAGTTGACGCTCAATCTCGGCAGTCACGCGCGTGAGTCTCGTCGTCTCCTCTTGCCACTCATCAGTCACTTCACGATCCATACAGCCCCTCCTTGCCTGCCATCTCCTTTCCACATCATACCCTTCCCAACCAGCTCAGTACATCATCCGATCATCGTGGTAGTACTTGAACTCCAGCAGATTATTGGCCGGATCAATCAGAAAAAACGTGAGATGCTCTTCGATGCGACCTGCAAAACGCGTCATAGGTTCCTGAAAAAACGGAATGTCGCGCGCCTGTGCAAGCTTCAGTAATAGATCGTACTCTCGTTTCTCCTTGAAGGTCACGCCAAAGTGTCGCGGATACATCTTAGGATCCGGATCGATCGCTTCCGGGGCGAGATGACAGACGATCTGATCGCCAAAAAAATCGAGCGTGATCCGGTCGGCGTAACGTCGAGCGAGTTTGCAGCCGAGCTTCGTGACGTAAAATTCGTAGGTCTCATCGAGATCTTTACAGGGGATCGCCAAGTGAAATACGTTGTGACTATCTCTCATCGTGCACCCTCCTCAAATAACATCAAAGTGTCTGAGCGAAGGCCCAGTCGCAGAGTCTCTACACCGATTACATCGTGAATCGAGATATTGGCCAAATTGACCTCTGAACCAAGCTTCGAGACAAAGTATGTCTGCATCGTCTTGTTCGGCGCCTCGTAGACCATATGCGTCTGATCGACTGCGTCGAAGATCTCTTCCATCAACCCAAAGCGCAGTTCCCCGTCCGGTCGCACAATACCCGCCGTTCCTGTCTCACGCGCCTCTGTAATCACCTTATAAGCACCCGCATCGATGTCTTCACGAATATATTCGATCCACTTGGCTGGCCGCAAATTGATGGATTTCTCGGAGTCTTTGTACCCCACCTCGGAAAAGATGCGAAAGTGCGGAGCGAAGTCGCGAATACAGGCAGCCTTGTCATGGTTATTCAGCGCAATGGTGCCGTTCGAGATCTCCATATAGCCGCAACCGTGCCGCTCGCAAAAGCGCGCGAATTCGTTGACCCGGCCTTGCACGTAGAATTTTTCAAACAGCGTACCCCCAAAGAAGAACTCGACCGAGTGTTCACGCAGGCACGCGATTTTGCTCTGTAAATCTGGTGTGACCACCGAGGTGCCCCAGCCAAATTTTACAAAGTCAATGAGCGCCCCCATACTCTCGATGACGTCGCAAAAGTAGCGAGTCGGCGTTCCATTGTCGATGACTACTGTCAGTCCATTACTGCGTGGTTTTGCAGAGCGCACTGGCAACTGCAATCCTGCGTCTAATCCGGTCTTCATAGCTCCACCCTTTCCACTGTCGGGATCCCCTGTCTCATCGACACACACATAACGAAAGGATCGTCACTCTGGCGCGCGCACCATGCGATGTCACGCTGATCAAAAGCCGGCTGCGCCGGATCGAAAAACTTCTTGGCCACCTCAGACGTCAAGATGCGCTCCTCGGTCTCGCTGGCAGTCGGCTGCGACGTGCCAAGCAGGATCCCGCGTATATATTCGGCGCAAGCCAGATCGTCATCACTAGAAGGATGCGTCGCGATCAGGCGAATCAGCGGATCTTCCAGTTCCGGCAAGATACGCTGTATGTAGCGTGCCGTCTGCACAGCACTAGCGTATCCCGTGACCAACACATGTTGCGCCTGCAGGGCCTGCAGGGCGCCTTTGACCCCATTGGTCGTCATCTGAATCAGCGTCCGTGAAGACACGTCTGCCTGGCTCATGACGACCGGTGAGTTATCGAGATCGAATCCATCAATCGGCAGACCCCTCACTTCGCCAGCAAGAAGCGCATCTGGCATCAGCGATCGCAGTGCGATGGCAGAAGCGACGTCCGGAACGAGCTTGATGGCACGCGCCCCTCTTGCGAAAGCCACTTGCGCCACCGTGAAGGCTCGAATGACATCGATCACAACATTCACGCCAGCCTTGGCGCCCGCCTGGTCGATGCCTTGTACGATCGCTATTTCCATGCCTGTCACATCCCTTGCTCCCACTAGTCTGTGGCGATCTTACCCAGAATATCTTAAAACTTTCTTGAAGATTACTCTTGCGCCAACGGCTCAGCTCTCGGGATGTCCAAACGCTTGGTGAAAAACAGACTGACGGCGTTTGCGATCAAAAAAGCCATAGTGACGTAAAACACGTAGCGAATGCCGTACGCGGCAGCGACAGAACTGCCGATCAAAGGTCCGATGAAGTTGCCAAGAAAAAGCGCCGACGAGTTAAATCCAAAGGCAGTCGCTTGAATACTTTTCGGAGCCAGTTTCTTAACCAGCACATTCAGCGACGGAATCATCCCGCCGATGAAAAGTCCAAGCATAAACCGTCCTACAAGCAGTACCGGAATGGTTGTGGCCAGCGCCTGCGGAAGATAGGTCACTGCCGCCATGCAAAGGGCGATGATCAGGACTTTGCGTTGCCCGATGCGATCTCCGATCCGTCCAAAAGCGGGAGCGCCGATCAGATTGGCGATCCCCGTGATGGCGACTACAAGCCCGGCGATGAAAACCAGATGCGCGCCTGAATAGATCGTTTTGGCGTACACCGTGACGATCGGTTCGATGCTCATCATCCCCACTTGCGTGATCGTCGACGCGATGTACACTGGCAGCAGCGGACGCAAAAGCGGCCACTTACGAGTGGGATTCGGCTGCGATTGCGTTTGTATCGCCGCCGCGCCTGACTCGCCATCGACTACGACACCTTGCGCTGCTCGCGGTCCTTCTGTCATTCTACGAGGTCGGTTCTCCTTGACGAAAATCATCACGATGAGACTAGCCACGAGGAGAAAAGCACCAGTCAAATAGAAGACGCCGTGAAACCCGATGGTTTCAGCCAGAACGCCACCGGCCAGTGGACCGATCAAATTCCCGGCGATCGCCCCTGTCTGCAAGGTGCCAAGCGCCCGCCCAGAGTGTTCATCTGGAGTAATCGACGCCTGAAGCGACGTGGCCATCGAGATAAACCCGGAAAACACGCCGTTGACCACCCGTAAAGCCAGCAGCTCCCAAGGGGCGCCGACTAGTCCCATCAGCGCTGTGACAATACCCATACCAAAGCCAGCGCGAAGCAGCATGATTTTTCTGCCATGGCGATCAGCGAACGAGCCCCAGATCGGCTGAAAGATAAACGAGCTGACAAACTGCGCGGAGTACACCCAACCAGACCAGCGCTCGATGCTAGAAAGGGAATGCACGCCAAGCGTCTCTATGTATAGCGGTAAGAAGGGAATGACGAGGCTCATGCCTGCAGTCACGGCAAAGTTGGCAGCCCATAAGATCCAGAGCGTGCGTTTCCAGTTGGTAGGTCGGTTTTGGGCCGGCGAACCAGGTGTAGTTGTCTGCATACCGATCACCTGAAAACCGTCTTGTTAAGGAATGTTGCACTCACCTGCTAATTTTTTGACTGACCGTGCTAAGCGTATCGATCTGCGCCTGAGTGAGTTCTATGTGCATAGCCTCCGCGTTACTTTGCGCTTGACGGCTATTCGATGCGCCCGGGATCGCCAACACCATATCGCCATGCGCTTGCAGCAACCAAGCCAAAGCCACTTGCGCAGGGGTTGCGCCGTGAACAGCCGCGACTGCGCGCAACTCGGCGATCAGTATAGCACTCTTGGCCAGTGCGCTCGGCTTGAAGCGACCGGACAGCTTGCGCATACCGGTCACCGACGGCGCTGTTGTTTCATGGAAGCGACCTGTCAATAGCCCTTGTTCGAGCGGCGAATAGGCAATCACGCTGATACCGAGTTCTTTCGCGGCATCCATGACGCCATTTTGTTCGATGCGGCGGTCCAGCATACTGTATTTCATCTGGTTGGAGGCCAGTTGCAACCCAAAGTCAGCCAGCGCTTTGTGCGCTTTCACCATTTTGGAGGCAGAAAAGTTGCTGACACCGACTTGTCTGATTTTCCCGTCGCGCGTCAGTTGCGCCATTGCTTTCATCTGTTCACGCACAGACGATAGAGACAGCGGTTGGTGGATCTGGTATAGGTCAATCGGATACGGTGCCAAGCAGTTCACACGCTCGCCGATCGTCTGCGTGATCGAGCGCGCTGTGCGACCTGTCGGCCACCATTTGGTGGCGATGGCCACCGAGCGGGGAGGCACATTTTGGCTACGCAGTGCCTGTGCCAGCGCTCGCTCCGACTCACCGCCGCCATAGATTTCAGCCGTGTCAAACCAGGTTACGCCGCACTGCAGACTCGTGGCGACCACTTGTTCAATCACGGACTGCGGGAGAGCGGGCCAAAATTTTCCGACCCAATTCTTCGCTTTACTAAACTGCCAGCACCCGAGACCGATAGGTGAGACCTCTATATCAGAGCGCCCCAACCGCCGAAGTCTGATCGTCATACGTTCCCCTCCGTCCAGGCTTCTCAGTGCCGCCAGATAAGGCGTAAACGGCCACCGCAAGGGTAGCCGTTCGGCCTATCAATTCTTAAAAGGAGATCGCTTGGCCAGTCTTCGCAGATTCGTAAAGCGCTTCGAGAATTTGCGTCACAACTAGCGCCTGTTCTGGTAACACGACGAGGTCCCGATCATCGCGTACAGCCTCGATCCAGGTACGCATCTCCAAATCAGCAGCGTTTTCTACAGCACCGTCGTAAAAATCTACCCCACCTGCGCCAAGGTCAATCTTTCTGGTGTACAGCTTGCTCATATCTTCGCCATTGATGCGCAGCCCATCCCACATATCGGCGCCGCCCTCGGTACCTGAAAGCGTACACATGGCCTCTCCTGTCTGCAACGTATTGAGCGCCCAACTCGACTCAAGGACGATAGTTGCGCCATTTTGCATGACGATAAACCCGAACGCAGAATCCTCTACAGTGAACTTCGCAGGATCCCAGGGGCCCCAGGCGTTGGCAGCGTCTTTTCGTTGACCGAGCTTGTGGTACGTGGTGCCTACCACCATCTTCGGCTGATAGTTGTCCATCATCCATAGCGTCAGGTCGAGTGCATGCGTGCCGATATCGATCAGTGGCCCGCCGCCTTGCTTCTCCTCGTCGAGAAATACGCCCCATGTCGGAACAGCCCGGCGACGAATTGCGTGCGCTTTCGCGAAGTAGATCTCGCCGAGATCACCGCGCTTGCAAAGCCGTTTCAGGTACTGACTATCAGGACGATAGCGGTTTTGATATCCGATGGTGAGCTTCTTACCTGTGCGCTTGGCCGCATCTACCATGCGCTTTGCGCCTTCGGACGTCTTGGCCATCGGCTTTTCACACATGACATGTTTACCCGCTTCGAGCGCGGCGACGGTGATGTCTGCGTGGCCGTCATTCGGCGTGCAGACGTTAACCGCGACGATCGCAGGATCTTTTAACAGCTTCCGAAAGTCTGTATACACGCGAGCGTCAGCCGCACCGTACTTCGCTGCCGCTTCGGTGGCACGCTCTTCGATGAGGTCACAAAAAGCCACGATCTCAACGCCCTCTTGCTTTTGCAAACTCGGTAAATGCTTGCCGTTTGCAATCCCGCCACAACCAATGATGCCAACTTTGAGTTTGGACACAAAAAAACCTCCACTCTGTATGTAGATCTTGCACTTTGTTCCCTCGTAATCATACCACGCCGATGGTTTTATGTTGCAATCGCAGGCCTGACAAATTGTCACACTCGGCGGTTGCGCCTGTCCCAAGGGTGCGCTACGCTAAAGAGGATAGATGATCTCATCAGCTTGGAGAGGAAGTCGACACAAAGTGTCTGAACCCACACAAACGATTGAAGGTTGGTATGCGTTACACGATTTTCGCTCGATGGATTGGCGAGCCTGGCACGCCGCCGATCTAGGTGTACGTCAAGAGGCACTCGCCGAGTGGCGTGAACTGTCTGCTCGCTTGCGGGCGTATGACGAAACGCGTTCGCTCACCTATGGCGCGTATCGCATCGCCGGACATAAAGCTGACTTGCTGTTTGTTCACTTTCGCGAATCACTCGAGGAAGTGCTGGCGGCGAAGGCAGAGTTGCAAGCGACTAAACTCGCTGACTTCATGACAAGCCCATATTCCTATGTGTCGATCGTGGAGCTTAGCAGTTACCTGTCAAAGCCCGGCACTGACCCGCTCGAAGACCCGCGGCTGGTTGCGCGCCTGCACCCTGCGATCCCACAAGAGATGCCGCATATCTGCTTTTATCCGATGAACAAAAGACGAGTTGGCAACGACAACTGGTACATGCTGCCGATGAGCGAGCGCGTCGAGCTCATGAAGTCGCATGGCCTCACGGGTCGCAGCTATGCCGGCAAGGTCACTCAGGTCATTACTGGCTCCGTCGGCTTCGACGACTGGGAATGGGGCGTGACGCTGTATGCAGGCGACCCGCTTCAGTTCAAGAAACTCGTGTACGAGATGCGCTTCGATGAAGTCAGCGCCCGCTATGCAGATTTTGGCCCCTTTTATGTCGGCACGCGCGCCACGGATGACGAAGTGGCCGCCTATTTGCAGCCCTAGGCGCAAACTACGACTAAAGTCTGAACCTGCTCTGAGACTGTAGGGCGATGCGCACATGTCCTCTCGGCGTCACAATGTATACAAAGACGCAAGTCAATACATTGTGACCGGGGGGACTAATCATGTGGCACATCTACATGACCACGATCTACTGTCAGTGGCGCACCGCACACCTAGAGCGGCACCATCAGATGAGACGCGGATTTTTCTAATCAGTAGCCGTGGTAGGTTGACGCGCTGCCGATACCAGGGATGCTCCACGGATTGCCATAGTTAGCACTGATGTAGCGAATCGCCGCCGCCGCGTTGTCCACCGGATTCCAGATATCCGTGAAACCTGGAAGTGTATAGCGGGAGAATGTATCCGGCAGCATCTGCAGCAGTCCGCTGGCATACTCACCGTCGACGGCAATTGGGCTTACGGCGCTTGGATTCCCGCCGCTTTCATACTGCACTAACATAGTCAGCCAGGGAATCCACGTACTCGGTTCGCCTGTATCTTTGGTGGCCGTGAGCAGATCGCTTTGTAGCTGTGACGCGCTGAGCACCCCTGTGGCAAGCGGTGCTGTGGCGACAGGCGCTGCCGGCGCTGTGCTGGCTGTCGTCGTAGCCACCGGCTGGGTTGTCGCCGCTTGGGCTTTCGCCTGTGCGGCTGCCTGTGCGCGCGCCTCCGCTACGGCTTTGGCTGCCGCCGCCCTTGCAGCCGCTGCCGCGCGGGCTTGAGCGAGTTGCAGGGCGCTTATTTGTGAAGCCAAGCGCTGCATCTGCGCGATCTGGGCGGCACGCCCTTTAGCCGCGTCACTTCTCTTGGCAGACGCTTGCGCAAGCAAGCTTTGTAGGTGCGTGCGTTCGCTGGCGACTGCCTTCGTTGCTGAAGAAGCGACCATTGCGGCCCGTCTCGATTGCGCCACATCCAGCCGCGCTTGCTGTACTAGGCGCTGCGCAATTGCAATGAGCCGCTCATCGGCCTTTACGATTTGACCCTGTTTGGATAACAGCTCGGTGATGGCAGTCATCCGAAACAAGAAATCGGAAAAGCTGTGCGCACCAAATAACACGCTCACATAAGGCACGGACCCTTCCTCGTACCAAAACCGCATCTGACCACGCAACTGATGAATGGCCGCACGCTCACGCAACACGGCTCTGTGCGCCGCGGCGACATCCGCGCTAGCGCGGGCCTGTCGGAGGGCATAAATCGCCTGTGCATAGGCCTGCAGGCGCTCTCGATTCTGCATCTGCTGCTCTGTTTGGCTCAATTGAGTGGATAAACTCTGCTGTTCGTGTCCGGTATGTACAAGCTCTTGCGTCAAAGCCTCTGACTTTTGTTTCGCACGCTCATAGGCATGCTGGAGATTCGTGATCGCCCCGCTAGTATCTGCAGCCCATACGACTTTGCTCCCTGTGGGGCCAAGCAGTGTCACTAGAATCAGACACGTGGCCAGAACTCGGATGCGCCTACGCCTGCGGTCTATAAACGGTTTTCGCTCCATCAATTGGTTGTCTATCAGCATGTCTCTATAGTATCATGCGACTAATCCTATGCCTAGCCGACTGATCGAGAGGACTGATCGTCAACTGAATAGCACATACAACTCCATGCTAATCGTTACCGTCGCGGCGTTCCTCTCACCTTGGCTTTCCTATAAAATGACGCGGGGTTTCATCCCTGCTATCGTACTCGAAATCTTGCTTGGCATTCTGGCTGGACCAAGCGTCCTTCACCTTGCCCACACCACGTCCTACATCAAATTCTTATCCAATCTCGGATTCTCCTATTTAATGTTTCTCTCTGGACTTGAGATCGATTTTGATGCCATCACACAAAAACCCGCCACACCAGGCCCCCCTGCTTGGGTTCGCGGCGTGCTTTTTTTTATCAGCGCACTTGCGATCTCGCTGGCCATTGCCTATGGGATGAAGTGGGCTGGCGTCCCGATCGAGCACCCGCTTTTCATCGCTTTCATTCTGAGCACGACATCGATC
>JAPNUP010000153.1 GCA_026627345.1 Bacillota bacterium
CTGGGTCTAGACGGGCGATGACGTCTTGCGCGTACAAAAGGTTGTCTGCATAGGCTTTGCGAATAGCGACGACATCCCAATGATCGGCTTGAAACGGATTCCGTGTAGAAGGTTCAGGTGTCTTTCCGTCGAGAACAGTCAGAAAGCGGCGCTCGACCATCGTCACATGTTCAAGAACGGATGCCACGTTGTTAAAATCAGCGCGTGGTTTGCGCAGCCACTCCGCGTCACTCAAGTCTTCCACCATCTTCTCGACTGACTCATGTACCGCGCTCCAAAGCTGCCCTAAATCTCTCAATTCTGATGTCACTGTTATCTTCCTCCTCTATGTAAGATGCTTACTCCTACTCTCGATTTTATCACACATGTGGCGTTTTCCCTGTGAGCGCTATGTGAATCATCTTTGGGATCCAAGAAGGTGGCAACGCCCCCATATATACCATGACAACGCGGCCTTTACGCGTTAGCACAAAGGTCATCGGTTCTGCAATCACGGTGTAGGCTTGTCTAAAAGTGCCTTTCGTATCGAGCAGGATCGGGTATGGAATGTGGTATTTGTGAGCGAAATCGCGGGCCTTTGATACACTATCGATGCTGGTCAGATTCACGCCGACAAAAGTGATGTCATGCCCATACTTTTTGGCCGCTTTCACGAATTCTGGGGTTTCTTGCTGGCAAGGGGGGCACCACGACGCCCAGGCGTTGATGATGATCGGCTTTTTGCCTAGAAGACTGGAAAGGCTTATCCTCTTATGATTAATCGTCAGAAGGGAAAATGATGGCGCCTGTTGTCCAGCGTGAAGGAACCCGGCGGCCTGCGCAGGGGCGGCTGAGCCAAGCGTCCAGATGAGGGTGAACACGAGAAGCAGGGCGCTCCATAGTCGATGAGTACGGATAGTCGTCACCTCTTTTGCGATTGGACGGTAACATGGTGCTGTCGCACCACCGTCCGCGGGAAGAATAAGCGGCTGACGCCGTTATTCCGAGAGTGGTAGAATTGAAGTCTTCATTATAAACTAATGGAACCGTCAATGTCACACGATCCCTGTTATTGACAATTGACAATGGCCGTCGTTACAATAGGTCGGATAGACAAAAAGGGGTTTCCATGATGAAGATCAGTGCCACGCTCATTACTGATTGGTGCGGCCCGCAGGCTTGTCAGCGCGGTCGAGACTACTATCAGACGCGACATGTGACGGAACTGAAGCGTATAGGGGCCGGGGCCGGTGACTATCATGCCGTCGTGGTGGGGAGCAAACGCTACCACGTGCACGTGAACATCCGCGACTTGGACGAAGATTCGTTAGAGGCTGAATGCACATGCCCTGCTTTTGAACAGTATTTTTCCTACTGCAAGCATATCGCGGCGGTCTTGTTTGCGATCGCCGATCAACCGACAAATGTAGACTTGCCAAGTGAAGGACCGGCACCGGACCCGCGTATGGCGCAGCAGATCTTATCCCTTTTTTCTGATGGCGCACTCCTTCGCGAATCGCCCATGCCACCTTCCTTGGATGACGACAAACAGGTCTTGCAGTCAGCGTATACCTTACATGTGCTGAGTGCAGGGATTAGGCGAGCTCTGGCGATCGAACTCAAAGTTGGGCCTAAACGGCTGTACGTTGTGCAGAAAATCAAGGAGTTTCTCGATCACTTGGAGAATCGCTCACCTTATACCTTTACTAAGCTGTTTACCTTTCAATTTACCGATTACCGTTTTACACCACTCGATTGGTCTATTATGGAACAACTGATTCGCGTGAAGCGCGAGGAAGCGCATTACCGCTTTGCACTTCAGTACCCGTACGGACAGAGCTTCTCGAGTGGGCAAAATGAGCGTCTCTTGATCCTTTCGCCGAGTGTCTGGCCTGCCTTATCGCCGCTATTAAAAAGTGCCGATGTGCAGTTTGTCATAGGCAATCAACAGGTAACAAATCCTGTATTCACAGATGAGCCAGTCAAACTGGCGAGTCGTATGAGCAAAGGCGCAAGCGAAGGCTACCACTTACGCATTGATGGGCTTCGCTCGGTGACACTGCTTCCCGACTATGAAATGGCCATTGGGGAAGGTCGCGTACACACCGTGCCACGTGAAGAGTTAACGCGCATGGCGAGCCTTCAGTTCACGTTGTCACGCCTGCCTGATACTTCCGTCTTCGTGTCTAGTGAGCAGATCGAACCATTCATGGAGCGTGTGGTGCCTGAACTGCGTAGATTCGGGTCACTAGAGATCGCGCCTGAGATTGCGGAACAGTTGGTCGACCTTCCGCTTCACATCAGGTTGTATCTCGATCGCGAGGATGAGCGACTGCTTGCGCATGTAGAGTACGCATACGGGGATCTGCGTATCAATCCGTTGCAACACAGTCCGCGTAAAGAAGAGAAGGATCACATTTTACTTCGCGATGTGCAACGGGAAGCGGCGTTCATGGCTGTGCTCGAAAGATCGGCGCTGACGTACGATGGACGTACCCTGTCTACGGATGACGAAGAGGCTATCTACGCCTTCTTGCATCACGTGCTGCCGCAATTGGAAGAACTGTCAGAGGTATTCGTTACCCCTGCGCTGCAGTTGCAGACAGATCGGCCCGCCTTTGTACCGAAAGTGCGCGCAGACATGAATGAAAAGACGAATTGGCTTGACATCAACTTCTCGATCGACGGCATCGATGACGAGCAGATTCAGGATGTGCTGCGGGCGCTGGTGGAGAAAAGGCGATATTACCGACTCGCAGACGGAAGATTTCTGTCTCTGGAGACAGACGCATTCGCACAGATGGAGACATTTTTAAGTGGTCTCGATGTGCGTAAAACGCAGATTCGCGGCGCACGCCTGGAGGTGCCGGCGGTGCGCGGCTTGCATCTATTGAACGCTGATCAAGAACTGCGTAACGTCAAGCTTGGAAAAGCTTTGCGTCAACTGCTGGACAATCTGAAGAATCCGGACAGTCTCGATTTTCCTGTACCTGCATCGCTAGACACGGTCTTGCGCGATTATCAAAAGTACGGGTTTCAGTGGTTCAAGACGCTGGCGTACTACCACTTCGGCGGTATTCTCGCTGATGATATGGGTCTTGGCAAGACGCTGCAAAGTATCGCTTTTATCCTATCTGAGATAGAGAGCAGTCGTGAAGCTGGCTTGCCAACATTGATCGTATGTCCGGCGGCGCTGACTTTTAATTGGCGCAATGAACTGCAACGCTTTGCGCCTTCGCTTCACGTGGCGCTCGCCGTCGGCACGCGCGACGAAAGAGAGAGCGTCCTCGATGACCTAGAAGGTGTCGATGTACTGATTACCTCGTATCCGATCCTTCGCCGCGATGTAGACGCTTATGCTAAGCAGTCCTTTTACGCGCTGATTCTTGATGAAGCGCAGGCCTTTAAGAATCACCAGACGCAGACAGCGCAAGCCGTAAAGCAGATACAGGCCAGACAGCGTTTTGCCTTGACCGGAACGCCTGTAGAGAACGCGCTGGCTGAACTGTGGTCGATCTATGATGTCGTGTTTCCAGATTTGTTTGCCAGCCACAAAGCGTTTCTTGATTTGTCTACCGAACAAGTGGCGAGGCGCATTCGGCCGTTTCTCCTGCGACGGATGAAAAAGGAAGTACTAACCGAACTGCCGGATAAAATCGAGACGCTCCAGACGGCAGAACTGACAGTCGAGCAAAAGAAACTGTATTTGGCGTACCTGTCGACCCTGCAAAGTGAGACGCGTGAACAGCTGCAAGCGCAAGGACTGCAAAGAAGCCGCATGAAGATTCTCGCCGGTATTTTACGACTGCGGCAGTTGTGTTGCCATCCTGCCTTGTTTGTCGAACACTATGAAGGCGGCTCAGGCAAACTCGACCAGTTTCTCGAGATTGTCGATGAGTGTATGAGTGGCGGCAAACGGATGCTGGTGTTCTCGCAGTTCACGGAGATGCTCGGGATCCTCAGAACGGAGCTGGCACAGCGCGGACTACGCACCTTTTACCTCGATGGCGCGACGCCCGCGAAAATGCGTGTACAACTATGTGATCGTTTCAATGCTGGCGAAGAGCGGATCTTCTTGATCTCTCTGAAGGCAGGTGGTACGGGACTGAATCTGACAGGCGCCGACACAGTCGTCTTGTACGATCTCTGGTGGAATCCGGCGGTTGAAGAGCAGGCGGCGGATCGGGCCCATCGCATGGGTCAGAAGAATGTGGTGCAAGTGATTCGTATGGTCACAGAAGGAACCATCGAGGAAAAAATGTACGCCCTACAGCAGAAAAAGCGCGATTTGATCGGACAAGTGATTCAGCCTGGGGAAGAAGCTTTGACAGCGCTCACGGAGCAGGAGATTCGTGAACTCCTCATGTTGGAAGAAACGTAAGTGAGTGACTAGCAGGTGAAGGAGGGACGAGGATGACCGAGTTACGACCGGAGGCGGGGGCTAGTGTTGTGCGCTGTGCCTGGTGCGGCACAGACCCGCTCTATGAGGCTTATCACGATACAGAATGGGGTGTGCCGCTGTCTGATGATCAGCGGCTATTTGAATTTCTCGTTTTGGAATCGATGCAAGCCGGGCTCAGTTGGCTGACTGTTTTGCGTAAACGCGAACATTTTCGACGCGCATTTGAAGGCTTTGATCCAGTGCGAGTGGCCGGTTTCGACGACACCAAAATCGCGTCCCTGCTTGCGGACCCAGGGATTATACGCAATCGTTTGAAGATCGCCGCGGCTGTGCGAAACGCCTCGGCGTTCTTGCGGGTGGTCGAGGAGGTAGGCAGTTTCTCAGAGTACATGTGGGGGTTTACGGATGGCAGACGCATTTTGAATCACTGGCGCCATGCCGAAGAAGTCCCGGCGCGCACGGAGTTGTCAGACCGTTTTAGCCGGGACCTCCAAAAGCGTGGATTTTCCTTTGTCGGCAGCACGATCTGCTACGCGCATCTGCAGGCCACAGGGGTCGTCATGGATCATGTGGTCAGTTGCTTTCGCCACGAGCAACTGATCCGCGCATGAGCGAAGCTCCGGTCAACGCATAGTGATCGCGCGCTGCCAGACTGGGAAAGTGTGTTCGCCGACTAGTGACGTGAGCTTTCCATTGTCCTTGAACATCAGGTAGGGGAAGCCTGTGATGTATTTCATATCGGCGTTGCCGATCAGATACAAAGGATCTTTGATGAAGTGCAGGTGAAGAGCACGCAGTTCCTGTGCCTCGATCGCTTTTGCCCACTTCAGCGGGAATCCGGGCGGATAGCCAGTGAATACGATCGTCGGCCACTGCGTCATGTGCGACGCGTTTTTTTGTAGCATTACCAAGGTGCGCTGACAGTGTGGACACCAATAGGCGACAAAGAGAACAGGGTGCGTCATCGCGTCGAGTGTCGTCCATCTGCCAGACGATTCTTGCACATGAATGTGCTCGTCTGCTGTGACGCTTATGACAGGCATCGTATTCATCTTAGACACCAAAGGTGTGGGATCCATCAGTAACAAGTTTTCAAATTGCGGCCGCGTCCCGGTCGTTTTCTCTGGCTTGTGAAGTGCAGGATGTACCGTCTTTGTTATCGGCGTAGCCGCGCTAGGGCTCGAGCAACCTGTCAGCAGTGCGGTGAGCGCGGCGGTAGCGGCAAAGCCGAGTGTTAGCCAGTGTCTCTTGGGCATGATGTCCCTCCAATTGCCTATCATCAGACCAAGGATATCGTAGTCGTGTCTGCTGTCAACTACCCAAAAGTACTAGTTCAAGTCTATACCTTCGTCTAGTACCCGACTACCAAACAGTCGGGTATCCTACTATCGTAAGCTCACGATACTGGGAGGGAACATGCGTGAAAGGCAAATTCCTTAAGATCGGCGCGGGTTTGGCGCTGCTGGCATCGCCGTTGACGCTTTTGATGACGTCACCTGCTGCATATGCCAGTACAACCACTTGGTCGGCTACGGCCACACAGGCATTCAATCCTACGAATGCGACGAATCTCGGTGCGCTCTCCGCATCGGCGCCCGTTCAAGTCGTGCTAGGGTTGAAGCTTCACAATCAGCAGGAAATGGATACGTACATTCAGGACATTAGCACACAAGGTAACGCCCTATTCGGCGAAAGTTTAACGCCGGCTGAGTTCACCGCAGACTATGCGCCCACCTCCGATCAAGTGGACGCCGTGACAAGTTATCTGACCAGCCAAGGGTTTACCAATATCTCCGTATCGTCCAATAACTTGCTCATCACAGCCAATGGTACAGCGGCGCAAGCTGAATCCGCTTTCAACACGGTGCTCGACCAGTTCAGCCAAGATGGTCAAACCGTGTACGCGAATACCACACCAGCGGAGATCCCCACTTCCCTCAGTGGAACGGTGGCCGCTGTCCTCGGGCTCAATGACGCGGCGCGCATGACGCCTCCGATTGTCAAAGCGACTGGTACCTCGACGTCGACTTCGTTGCCTAATTATCCGGCCAGCTACAATCCACAGAACTTCTGGCAAGCTTACGACGTAGGTAATACGCCAACTGGCTCTGGTACGAGTATCGCCATTATGGCGGAAGGCGATCTGACACAAGTGGTGAAGGATCTTCGGCTTGAAGAAGCGGCAAACAATCTTCCTCAAGTTCCGTATACCATTGTTCCAGTCGGCATCGCCAGCAATGACACGTCGGGTGCAGACGAGTGGGATTTAGATACGCAGTATTCGACCGGGATGGCCGGTACGGTGTCTCATCTCTACATCTATGACACGACTTCATTGACTGATTCGGACACCGCGCGTGAATTCAACGCGTTTGCCAGCCAAGACGTGGCGAAAGCAGGCAGCGCATCATTTGGTGAATGTGAATTCGATCCGTACCTAGACGGCGCGATGCTGGTGGATGACGAGATTTTTGCTGAAGCGGCAGCCCAAGGGCAGACTACCTTCGCGTCAGCGGGTGACACAGGTGGTTTCTGCGCGGTCGCGCCGACCAACGGTGTACCAGCCGGCGCGCCAGACGTGAACTATCCGGCGTCTTCTCCTTACGTGGTGGCAGTCGGCGGCACCACGCTGATCACCAACAGTAACGGCAGTTACGATGAAGAACTCGCTTGGACAGCAGGCGGCGGTGGTACCAGCTACTTTGAATCCGCCCCCTATTGGCAGTCTGGTATCGTGCCAGAAACCACAGAAGTAGGGAAGGGCTTGCCGGATATTGCGATGGACGCCGATCCGAATAGCGGCGCCAACGTATGGGTAGATGGCACACCTGAGGTTGTCGGTGGCACCAGCTTGTCTTCCCCACTATCGCTCGGGGTGTGGGCGCGACTGGAGAGCGCGCATGGCAATCAGCTTGGCTTCGCGTCTCCTCTTCTGTATGGTGTGTATGGTAGCGATGGGTTCCACGATATCATCCTTGGTGACTCGGGTCCGTATCCGGCTACACCAGGCTGGGACTTTGCGACCGGCCTCGGTACCTTTGATGTGAGCAACATGAACACGGTGATGGATCAATACGCGCCGCAGGGACCGGCCCCAGCTCCGGCACCGGCACCGGCTCCAGGACCTGCAGGTCCCTGATCTCGACGCGCAAAGACACTTAACACGGCCAGGTGCGACAGCACCTGGCTTTTTAGCGCACGCGTACAGGCAAAGCCAAAGGACCGCGGAAGACGCCAGATTGTCGCCAGTCGATGTGCTCATAGGCAGGTTCTATACCGATGTAATGGGTGAGTAGCGACTCGATTGCGATCACGCCTTCCATGCGGGCCAGAGGCGCGCCGATACAGAAATGAGGTCCTGCAGCGAAGGCCAGATGGCGGTTCGGATGTCGCTGTACATCCAGTTGATGAGGGTTTGCAAAGACGTCTGGGTCGCGATTGGCCGCGCCTAAGAAGACATTGACATTGTCACCGCGCCGTATCACATCTTGGCCGATCACCACATCTTGTGCCGCAAAGCGATTGGTCAATTGCACCGGGCTTTCAAAGCGCAAAAACTCCTCCACTGCGCTTGGCATTAGCGCGGGCGTCTCTCGTAGTAGCTGGTGTGTGTCGGGGTGGGCCAACAGCAGCGCGACAGAGTTGCCGATCAAGTTGACCGTGGTCTCATGCCCGGCAAACAGAAGCAATACGCAGGTGGCCAGCAACTCATCCTCGGATAGGCGGGTGCCTTGTTCTTCTGCTGCGATCATACTGCTGATGACGTCTGCCTTCGGTGCTTTGCGGCGTGCGCGCACCAGTTGGCGAAAGTAATCCATCACCTGCTTGGCCATTTGACCGCCACGCTCAACGGTAGCTTGGTCGACAGATCCGAATTCAAGAGTACTGGAAATCGCCGTGGACCACTCGCGAAACATCGCTCGGTCTTCTGCAGGTACGCCAAGCATTTCGGCAATGACGATCACAGGTAACGGAAAAGCATAGGCATTAATGAGGTCAAAATGTTCCTGATCGCGCAAAGGGGTCAGCAAAGACTCGGCAATCGCACTGATGCGCGGTCCTAATCGTTCGATCATACGCGGCGTAAACGCCTGATTGACAAGCGAACGCAGGCGCGTATGTGTGGGGGGATCGCGAAACAGCATCCAGTTGTCAAACATCTGATACAGCGGATTGCGCTCAGCGCCGGATGGGCTAGGCGCAACCGATGGGTTTTGCATAAGCGTCGTCTGTTCCTTGATAAAGCGGTGGTCTTTCAAGACCATCGCTACATCTTCGTAGCGCGTAAAAAGCCACTCCCGGTAGTGGTCCTTTTCGCTCAGTAACCGGGGCGCCTGCATTCTCATCTGATCGTACATGGGGTACGGATTGGCCCTAAAAGCAGGCGAGGTAAAATCGAGATCGGCAAGTGCGCCTTCTGTCATAGTAAAAGCCCTCCCATATGAACGATAGATCGATCATACTACAGATCTTGCCAACTGCCTATGCCCTGTGCGAAATGGCGAACAGTTGCGGTCGCGCACATTAACCTTCATACTATGAGCGTTCAGACTACATACAGGTGGAGTGATCAGGTTGCGCAGTCGGGTGCTTGCGTTTGTAGCCGGGCTGCAATGGCTCGGCTTCATGTTTGCCAATACAGCCGTCATTCCCCTTTCTGTCGGTGGCGCCTTTCATTTAAGCGGTGCGGCACTGGCCGGGTGTGTGGCGCGTTCGTTTGTGCTCACAGGGGCCGCCTGTCTCGTACAGGCCCTTTTTGGTCACCGCTTACCACTCATGGAAGGTCAATCAGGCATCTGGTGGGGCGCGATCTTGAGCATCGTCGCTACGTTGTCGAGTTCGCATATTCCGCTTGCAGAGGCCGGTGGCGCGATCAGCGCGGGTCTTGTGGTGACAGGGCTTTTGATCATGGTGCTCGGCGCGCTGGGCATTCATCGTGCGCTAAACCGCATCTTTACGCCGATGGTCATGGCCGTGCTCCTGCTACTGCTGTCCGTGCAACTGATCGACATCTTCTTTCGCGGCATGTTTGGCATCAGTGACGGCGGTACGATCTCCTTGAAACTCGGTGCCTTGTCTATCGGCTTGGCACTTTTGGTGGGGATCTTGACGGTCGCAGCCAAAGGGTGGTTGAGCAATTTCTCGATTCTAATCGGCATTGTCGTCGGTTGGTTGTTGTACGCACGGATTTTCGGCGCTACACCTGTGCAAGACCCCACTTTCGCCACGATGACTCAGTGGTTTGCGTGGGGGCCATGGAACCTCGATCCAGGCATTGTCGGGGCGGTGATCTTGGTTGGGCTCATCAATATTACCAATACGATTGCCACGTTGCGTGCAGCCGAGATGACATTCGCACCGCCTGTCAGCGCAGCTCAGTATCGACGCTCGTTCATCTCGACAGGCGCGGTGACGGCGATCGCTGGGGTGTTCGCAGCGGTGCCGTATGCGCCGTATACGTCGTCCATCGGGTTCCTGCGCACCACCCGCATTTATGACCGCGCGCCTTTTTTGATAGGCGCGGCTTTGTTTACGGCGATTGGCTTAGTGCCCAGCCTAACCGGATTTTTTGCGACGCTGCCTGTCGGAGTGGGTGACGCCGTGCTGTTTATCGCGTATTTGCAGCTTTTTGGCTCAGCGATGCAAACACTCGAAGGCGTGACATTCACGTTTCGAACGATCTTTCGTCTTGCTGTGCCAGCATTGACAGGACTTGCGGTGCTCAGTTTGCCGGCAGGAACTTTCGCGAACTTGCCGGGATTCTGGCAAGTGGTGCTTGGTAACGGCATGTTGGTGGGCATCTTACTCTCTCTTGTTTTAGAAAATGTTGTAAAATGGGAGAAGTACGCGTAGCCTTCGGTCATGTGCCCTTTCGTGGTAGTATGAGGGGGAGCTTGGCTTTTGTTCGTTTGTACAGTACAGGAGGGATGAATGTGCCGTTATTCAAATCTGCTGCCGACGCCGTGCGCGATGTCCGCAATATCTTTTGCGTAGGGCGAAACTACGGCGAGCACGCGCGTGAATTGGGGAATGATGTGCCTGCTGAACCGATCATTTTTGGCAAGTCTACGCATGCCGCTATGGCTATTCCTGGGACTGGAATCGTCGATGTCAGTTTGCCGTCGACGCGAGATAATATTCACTATGAAACAGAAGTTGTCCTGTGGATTTCGCGTGAGTATCAACGCGGCATGAAAGTTTCCGACATGGTCAGCGGCATCGCGCTGGGTCTGGACTTGACGGATCGTGACGCGCAGAATCGTCTGAAGGCGCAAGGTCAACCTTGGGAATACGCCAAAGGGTTTCGCCACTCTGCTGTGTGGACAGACTTTTATAGCGTTACCGAAGCCGAGTGGGACCAAGTGCATCAGACGCCTTTCACGATGGTGCTCGAACGCGGTGGACAGCAACGCGTCGCGCAAGAAGGGCAGTTGTCAGAGATGATTTTCCCGCTGCAGACGCTGATTGACTACGTCGGACAGCGCTTCTATCTCGCGCCTGGAGACGTGTTGTACACTGGGACGCCTGCAGGTGTCGGTCCACTACAGACAGGAGATGTTGCGCAACTCTCCTATGGTGATAAGCTCTGGGGCTCCTGCCGGTTCGTGTAAATCAAGAAAGCTCATCGAGGATGACAGATGCTGGAGTTTGTGAAATACGGGCATTCGCCCTGCCGTAACCCTTTGCGAAGGCATACCTTGCAATATGTCTTCGATAGGAGGGGATTTCACATGGGCACCTTTGGTCCGTACACCCAATGGGCAGTTGTGTTCTTGATCATCTTCGTTCTGTTCTTCCTGTTTGTGCCGGCATACGGCGCTGGCGCAGGTTACTAAGTCGCCAGACTTTCTAGAAAACGGGCTGGCTTGGCGGAATATCCGCTAAGCCAGCCCGTTTTCGTGGCTTCCATGAGGGTTATTTCGGGATAATCGGCAAAAGAATGTGTGACGGGTGCTCGCGGTCGTGATAGACCGACTGTTGCGCGGCAACCGCCGCTTGCGTGCGCTCGCTGCTCTCGCCAGTATTCAGATTGCGCGACCAGCGCGGAAAGGAGCTGCTGGTGATCACGACGCGCATGCGGTGTCCCGCCTTAAAGACATTGCTGGTCGCCCAGCAGTCGATGTCGATCGCATACACCTGGCCCGGTTTGACGAGTGTGGGTTCGCTGAGAGAATCGCGGTAGCGTAGGCGGATAATGCCATCGGCGATGTTGTACGAACGCCCATCTGGGTGCACATCACATAAACGAGCGACAAAGTCAGTGTCAGGGACGTTGGTGCTGACCCACAGTTTGACCTTGACAGGCCCGGTAACTTCAACGTCCGACGTCAGGACATCCGACGTATACACCAGAACGTCATCGCGTTCTTCTACGTGCGCTTGATCCTGTGGTCCTGTGGGAAAGGCGGCTGACATCAAGAGGTTGCCGCCAGTGGTCAACACAGGGTTAGCCGGGTCGTACACGAAGTGGTCTACATCGGAATTCATGGCGTAACCGCGATCCTCGATTGCCGGTACCGCAGACTGACGGCCGTCATCCATGGCAAATGACAGAAATCCGTTTCCGGATGCCGTGTTGGCATGTCCACCGCTGTGAAGATACACCGGCGTATAGGTCGTTTGTGGCAGCGGCCAGTCCTGCGCGAATTGCCAGCGGTTGTCGCCCATGGTGAAGATGCGCACGGGTGGTAGCTGTGCGAAAGCCTGCACATCCGGCGCCTGACTGCCTTTTAGCTGCCAGTCAAACCACTTGCGATGCAAGGCATTGACGTCGTCTTGCAGTCCTAAAAAGCCGAGTGAGGCGGCAGAACCAAAATCTAGCGCGCCTACTGCACCGGACTGATTCAGATGCGTCCAAGGCCCAATGATCAGTCGTGCTTCTTGTCCGGCATCGCGCATTTCGCGAAAACTGCGCAGCGTACTGTCGATGAATACGTCGTACCAGCCGCCGATATGGAGGGCTGGAATCGTGAGTTCTTTGAGGCGGCCGCGAACAGACAGGGCACGCCAATAGTCGTCGTAGGTGTCATGTGATACTTGCTCAGAGAGAAAGTGCATCCCCACTTTTTCTAGTGGCGCAAACGTGTCAATGGGTAGCTCCCAATACCCTTCCTGCCCCATCCGATCGAGATCGTGAAAAATACCTGCAAAGAGAAGTGGGAACTGCGGGTCAGTCGCTTGTCTCCGAGCAAGATCTTGGGCCGCCATGGCCAACTGCCAACTGCCGATGAGTCCCCATTCAAAAGCGCCTGCCCGATAAACCGGCCCTTCCCAGTGATCGGCATAGGCGATGAGTGGCGCTAAGGCTTTGAGTGCAGGAGGGTGCATGACAGCGGCTGCCCACTGGGTAAAACCGTAGTAAGAGGCACCAAACATGCCTACAGCGCCAGTCGTATCGGGTAACTGTGCCGCCCACTGGACAGTGTCAAAGCCATCCGTGAACTCCTGGTCGTTGTTGCCGTAGTCGCCTTGTGAAGCGAATCGCCCACGAACGTCTTGTACCACGACAATATACCCGGCTTCGGCCATGCGGACAGGATCCAAAACGAAGGTTGCAGCCATATCTTTACCGTATGGGGTGCGCGTGAGCAAAACCGGATACGGGCCAGAGACGTCAGGACGATAGACATTAGCATGTAAAATGACGCCATCGCGCATGGTGGCAGGCACGTTTTTCTCAATGACGATGCGCACAGGGAAGCCTCCTCGACGGCTGCAAGATGCATCCATTATACCGCATGCGAGGGATGTCAGGCAGGGAAATCGGGGACGAGTATGGTAGGATGGACGCTAAACACGGTGCTGTCGCACCAGCGTCCACGGGAAGAATAAGCGGCTGCGCCGTTATTCTGGATGAACGCTAAACACGGTGCTGTCGCACCAGCGTCCACGGGAAGAATAAGCGGCTACGCCGTTATTCCGGACGTTAAACATGATGCAGGAAATGAGGGTTTGGACAGTGGCATCTTTTGTACCGAGTAAAGAGATTCGCGAAGCGACGCTGGCTGCACTGGCTAAGCGAGGCGTGGCATTAGAAGAGATTGCGGAGTTGACTTTGTTTTTACAAAAGGATTATGTGCCGGGCCTTTGTTTGGAGACATGTCTGATGAGCGTACAGCATGTGCTCGAGAAGCGCGAAGTGCAAAATGCGATCTTGACAGGCATCGAGCTTGATGAGCTGGCAGAACGCGGGCAACTGTCGCAACCGCTGCAAACGATGATTGAAGCCGATGAAAGCCTGTACGGTGTGGACGAAATCCTCGCGTTGTCGATTCTGAACATCTACGGGAGCATCGGCTACACGAATTACGGCTACATCGACAAACTCAAAGTTGGTGTCCTGCAAAGGCTCAATGACAAGTCGTCCGGGCAAGTTCACGCGTTCCTCGATGATCTGGTCGGCGCTGTGGCGGCAGCCGCGGCCAGTCGGATCGCCCATCATCATCGCGGCGAATTGGAGCGCGCAGCCGAGCAGCAGACTGACTGAACAACAAGGGGGCGACAAAGGCCCCCCGCTAGATGGACAACCCGAGCCATGCGCCGAGCAGTCCGAACAGGATACTGGCAGCCAGATAGCTGAACATGGTCAGAAAAGCCCGGCGATCGGTCAAGGTAATCGACTCGAACATGAAAGTAGAAAAAGTGGTATAAGCGCCTAAAAATCCGATGCCGACAGCGCTTCGCAACCAATAGTCGAATACGTTGTTTGGGCGCGCTGCGGCTGTGACAAAACCGAGTAAAAAGGCTCCGGTTATATTGATGAGAAAGGTCGCTAGTGGATAGTTCGCTTTCCAGAAGCGTCCGATCAGATTCGTGATCGCAAAGCGCGTCCATGCGCCGAAGATTCCGCCTACGGCGACCCCTGCCCACTCGATCATACGGCTGCCTCCTTCTTTTCCCCGCCGAGTCGTGCTCCTAGAAAAGCGAAGGCAAAACCACCGAGTAGACTGAGCACTAGATAGACAATGGCCTCCGCCGCTTTACCCTTGTGAAAGAGTTTGACGGTCTCCACCGAGAATGTGGAAAATGTCGTGTAGGCCCCGATGACACCCGTGCCGAGTCCGGCGCGAAACCACTGTGGCACGCGCCATTTCCAAATCGAGATCGTATAAAACCAGGCGAGAAAGAAGCTTCCGCTCCAGTTGATGATCAGGGTTGCCAGCGGGAACGACTGAAGACTTGGCACCAACAACTCAACGCCTTCTCGCAAAGGCGCGCCGATGAGACCGCCGAGACCGACCGCTGCGTACTGTTTGAGAGGCTCCAGCCAGTTTCTTTTGGAGGAGTGGATGGTGTCCATTGCATGGCTCCTTTGCCGGTTATGACTCGATCTGACGGATCGAGCCTTCAAGGCTCCCGTCTTCTCGCGTCCCTATGATGGTAACAGCCAAACTGTCGCCTTCTTGCAGTTTCTGCGCTGGGTGCTCAATCTCGAACCAAGCGATCTCGGCGAGGGGAATCCATACTGCTGTACCACTGCCCGTGCGGATCCACGCGCCTGTTTCATCGAGTTCAAAGACGTGCCCCTCGATGCGTGTACCCACTATGTCGTTTTTCGCCATCAGAGACCCTCCTTCTATAACATAAAGGCCCCGACAAGATTAGCCCTGCGCTGTGCGCGGACGTCTTGTAGGGGCTATCATCCGAATATCGGCTTACGCGAGCTCCATCGCTATGAGATTCTCACGAGCTAAGCTATCACGTTTATGTGCTCGGCGTCAACCCTGAGAAAGACGTAGGATTTGTATTGTGAGTAGCCTAAGACAACGGTATCATAGTTGTTACAGCGTTTTTAGAGACGAATAGGAGTGAGGGGAATGGCCGATCGGATTCGCATAGGAATCATTGGAAGTGGCGGCATCGCAGGTGCGCACGTGCGCGCGTATTTGCAGATGCCGGACGTCGAGGTGGTGGCGGTCGCGGACATCATCCCTGGCAAGGCCGCGGAATTCATCGCACGCCACCAGGTGACTGGCGCACAAGCGTTTGATGATCATCGACAACTGCTTACGCTGGATCTCGACGGCGTCAGCATCTGTACGCCAAACGTGGCGCACTATGAAACGGCGATCGATGCGGTAGAAGCAGGTAAACACGTGTTGGTCGAAAAGCCGCTGTCGTATACGCTGGAGCAAGCCGTCGAGATGGTGCGCGCAGCTAAGCAGGCTGATCGCATGCTGACCGTGGGGTTTCAACCCCGCTATGATCCGAATATGAAGACGGTCAAACAGATCATCCAATCTGGTGTGCTCGGTAAAGTCTACTATTTACAGACAGGTGGCGGTCGCCGCCGCGGAATGCCAGGCGGCACTTTTATCCGCAAGGAGCTGGCCGGCTCAGGTGCGATTGCAGATATTGGTTGCTATTCGCTCGATCTTGCACTTGCGGCGCTGGATTATCCGAAGCCGCTTACCGTATCTGCCTACACATCGTCCTACTTTGGGACGAATAGAAAGTACCACGCTGAAGCGGACCGCTTTGACGTGGAGGACTTCGGAGTGGCACTCGTACGGCTCGAAGGCGGCATTGTCCTGAATTTCAAAATCGCTTGGGCGATGCATATGGATACCCTTGGACCCACTTTGTTTCTCGGAACAGACGCTGGATTGCGTCTCACGCCGGGCAGCTCCGGGCCGTGGGGTGGCGTATGGGATGGAGGTATCTCTTCGATCTCTTTATTTCAAGATACACTCGGCAAGCATACAGAAACAGTCGTGCCGGTCGAACAACACAACGTCGATCGCTTCTACGAAAAGGTGCGCGATTTTGTCTCTGCGATTCAAGAAGGACGCGCTGCGCCGATTCCGGCAGAGCAGATTATCCGCAATCAAGCCATTATCGATGGTATCTTGAAGTCGGCACAGCTCGAGCGGGAAGTCGAAGTGGTGATCCCCGAGGTCTAGGCTTGGCAGACACGACAACCGATGTGCTTCTCTGATCAGCGAGCGAGGATCCGTACAGGTGTGTTCAGCCAACGGATCCTCGCTGTTCGTTCACAGTGGACGTTCGGCCAGCGCAAGGGCGTTGTCTATCCATTCGCCGAGATGCGCATACTGCGCGCTTTGAAGCGTTCGGATGTCTGCGAGAATCTCCGTCCTAACGGTTGGTAGGCGATGGGTCGTGCAAAGCAACTCATAGAGTTCGATCCGCAAAAGCCAGTCGTCTGAGAAAGAGTCTTTTAGCCGTAAGTGGATCGCAGTCAAGCGCGTGTCGATCTCGGAGTCGGTCAGCGGGCTCGTGCCGGCCGCCAGATCTTCACGCAATTGGCGAACGTCGCTGTACAGTTGCAAAAGTAAAGACACCTCTCGGGTATCTGTGTGTGCAATAGATACGGCAGGCTCGGCAGGTGTCTTTGCTGTCGTATCTGCATAAAAGTGTTCAGGATCTGCCGCATCGGCAAATACAGAGCGGATTGTGGCGCCGACTGCCATATCAAAAGGCCCATAGGCGGGAGCAAAGAGCACCTTGTCATCCCAGGTCACGGTGCAATCAGACCAAGTAATCAACACCAGTTTGCCTTGCTGCCAAGTCAGTTTCGTCACTAGGCCTCCGACTTCTACGCCACTGCTAAAGAGCAGTCTGCCTCGGGTACCTTGTACGATTCCTAGACGTTTGAGGTCGCTCACTGTGCAGTCTTGCAAAGCACGGTCTAGTCCGACGATACGACCTACAGGAGAACTGAAACCTTCTGGATGTCGGTTTTTCCCTTGTTCAGGCAGTTGCGATCCATCATACGCCAGTGCGCATGCGCTGCCAAAGCGAAGATAAGCCGCTTCCCCATGATGATCGGTCAAGACTTCCGTGACTGTTCCGCTGACTTGCAACCCAGAATCGTACACGACGGTGGCCGTATGGCCGGAACGCACTGCCTTGCGCAGCCCTTCGACACCGCCGTGCATAAACGCCATGCGTTTGGCGAATGTCCGAACTGCATCCGTCAGTTGGTCGAAAGACTGACAAACGAATAGCTGCGGTTGCTGCGTGGTGATGTCAAATGGCGTCGCCAGACAGGCTTCCAGGTCAAACGGTAGTTTCTGTACAGCGTCTGTCAAACAACTGCGACTTTCACCGATCGAAGACAGCAGTCCTGCGCCGTAAATGAGCGGGTGCTCGAGATCGCCGTATAGTCCGTATTCCACCGTCCACCAATACAGGCGCGCGATGAGTTCGGCTTCGGAAGGCACTGTGGCCGCCGCTTGCTTTTGCGCTAAGACTTCCTTGGCTTGTGCGATCTCCTCTGGCGAGGATGTGCCGTCTTCGAGAATGTCAGACAAGTGCTTGACTGCATCGAACACTTCATGCTCCGCCTGGCTCGCCAGCGCCTTGGCGCCGATCTCGCCAAACACTTTCACGTAGTGTGCGTAGCCCGGGTCGCACAAGATTGGTGCGTGACCTGCCGCCTCGTGCAAGATGTCTGGAGCCGGGGTATAGTCGATGTGCTCGAGCTTGCGAATGCCAGTGGCGATCGGAAGGATGCCATGCGCCTGAAAATCGTAGAAAGCGACTCCCGGGATGAAGCCACCAATCGTCTCTGCGCCAAAGCCATGCGGTCCTAGGCAGCGGTTCATTTCCTCGACATGCGGAATGCGTTCAATGCTGATACCGGAGGCTGTCAGTCCATCCAGATAAGCAGGATGCGCCCGGCCTTCCAAAAAGTATCTGTTTTGCCGCATCACAAATCGCCAGACCGCCTGATCAACCGGCGTGTAGGCCTCATAATGCTGACGTACGACGTAAGACCGCAAGTGGGCGGGTACCCGTCGTGATGCCGTGATCGTCATCGCAGTTCCCTCCATAGCTAGTGAATTCGCTTTCACTCGCAAAATTATCGTAGAAGAGTCAGCCCAAGATGTCAATCTGCTTGTCAGGTGACGGACGCTACACTTGATAAACGATGACTAGTCCTGTAGGCTTTGTGTAGTCCTGAAAAACCACTTTGATAAAGGAGTGTATCAGTATGACAGAGCCCCTTCGCGTTACGGTTTGGAATGAATTTCGCCATGAGAAGGAACATGAATCCGTTCGCAGCGTATATCCGGAAGGCATACATAAGACTATTGCAGGGGCGATGGAGAAAGCGGGCTTTCGCGTTCGTACAGCCACACTGGATGAACCTATGCATGGGTTGACGCCAGACGTTCTAGAAGGCACCGATGTCTTGATCTGGTGGGGTCATATGGCACACCACGAGGTGTCTGATGACATCGTGGCGGCCGTGCATGCGCGCGTGTTAGATGGGATGGGCTTGGTCGTGCTCCATTCCGGACATTTCTCGAAGATTTTCAAGCGTCTGATGGGCACTTCGTGCGATCTGAAATGGCGTGAAGCGGGTGAGCGTGAGCGCATCTGGGCGATCGATCCATCGCACCCGATCGCAGCGGGTCTCGGACAGTACATCGAACTGCCGCACGAGGAGATGTATGGCGAGCATTTTGACATTCCTGCGCCCGATGAACTCGTCTTTGTGAGCTGGTTTCAAGGGGGAGAGGTCTTTCGCAGCGGCTGTGTCTTCCACCGCGGGAGAGGAAAGATTTTCTACTTCCGCCCTGGACACGAGACTTTCCCAACGTACCACCGCGAGGACATTCAACGTGTGATTGCCAATGGCGTGCGCTACGTGGCCCCGAGCGATACGGCGAAGCCGGTATACGGCAATGTGAAGCCCATTGAAGTGCTGCCTGAGTCACACTGATTGGATAGATCTGTCGGCAAGGGGCACGACCTCCTTAGTGAGTGCGTGACCTTTGCCGATTTTTTTGTGCTCAGCGGACGGCATACACGCGGTTCTCCTCAAAATGTCGTGTACGGATAGGGCGAGCCTTCTTTCAGGTGATCGATGATGTCATGGACATTGCCCGTTTGGTGTAGATGAACCGTTGGCTCAAGGGAGTGCGTAGCGAGGAACGCGTTGGCACATCCGAGCCAAAAGCCGATTCGTGGATGACGCGCGGCAAAGCGATCGAGCTTTGTCAAAAGTTCTGGGTCTTCCTCCAGAGGGATGGGTGTGGTGATAGACAGCACAACGAGCGAAGGTTCTAACTGCAAGACGGCTTTCTCTATTGCGCCAGGAGCAGGTGACGAGCCTAAATAGATCACTCTCCATCCTTGAAGTAGTGCGCGCAGCATCAGCACCTGTAGCGAAATCTCGTGTCTTTCGTGCGGGACAGTGGCGCATAGGCAAAGGGGGCCACGCGCCTCCTCCCATACGGAACTACGCATCCTTTGCAAGAAGGACAAGACAGTTGTGCTGGTCATGTGTTCCTGATATTCACTCCAAGTGCGCTCGCGCCAAAGCTCTCCGACTCTCGTGAGAAGGGGGTTCAACACCTGATCAGCGAACCGCTCTAGCCCGAGATCGTGGTACGCCTTTTGCAGCGTAAACAAGACGCGGTCAGTGTCACACGTGGCTCCTGCGACTTCTAACTCTCTCGTGTATTCACCTGCTTTTTGTCCTGGGTCTAGCGCATCGGTCGTCGCTGACATGGACCGATTGCCTTCATCAAGTACAGGATGTGCGGCGCGCGCCGCGATCATCGCATTTTGTACTGTATAGCCGCGTTCCATCAAGGCCCGCACAGACAGTAGCTGCGTCACGTCACGCTCAGTGTACACGCGGTAGCCGTTGGGCAAACGCCGTGGTTCTGGCATGTGGTAGCGCTGCTCCCATTTACGAATGAGCTGTGTGGAAATGCCTACTCGCTCGGCGACTTGACGAATACTGAGCCAGCCGCTTGTCTGCGTCATCATCTGTGTCACTCCTTAGACGGGAGAGTTTACATGCCTATGTAGCACTATTGTATCATGATTGTCCTTCATCGTACTAACATTATACTTGTGTTTGACAGTCGATTCCTGCGAAGCTATTGTCTAGTTGTACGATTACACTAAACTTGTAGCGGAGGGTTGTCGTGGAAGATTGTTCAGCGTGTTCTCTCGATCTGCAGTCTGGCTACCGAATCGATTTTCCAAACCGACATAGCTGCGAACAAATCGCTTCTACCATGCTACTTAGCGGATCGGAACAACTTGTGCGTGTCAGCGATCACGCCCTTTGGATGCCGGAACGCCTTTTTTTGGATCATGTGGATTACTGGGAGGCGCACTGTGAACCTTCTGCGTGGAAAGTTCGCCATGTTCAGCGCCAAGACGGCGGCCTGTCTTCTGATGTCTTGGGCACTGCGCTGACGTGGCATGAAGGCACCGCCAAGCGGGCTGAGACATGGGTTTATGAACTGATCGCGCGCGATCGGATCAAGATGATGTTTCAGCCGATTGTAAACGTTCAAGACGACTCGTCTCTGACGATTGGCTACGAAATGCTGGCAAGAGGCATGGATGCGGATGGACAGTGGATTGCGCCAGCCAAGCTGTTCGCTGCAGCGCGCGAACAAAATCAAATGTTTCGGCTTGACCGCGCTTGCCGTTTCGCTGCCATCGATGCAGCCTCATCGTTACCTGCAACCGCCTCAGTTTTTGTCAACTTTATCCCTACATCGATCTACGTTCCGGAGCACTGTTTGGCCACGACAATGGCAGCTGTACAACGCATCGGATTGCGCCCGGAACAACTGGTCTTCGAAGTGGTAGAAACGGAGCGCGTGGAAGACCTCGCGCATCTGAAGCGGATCTTGCGTTTCTATCGCGAACGCGGGTTTCGCTATGCACTAGACGATGTCGGGCAAGGGTTTAACGACCTTGACACGTTGCGGGCACTAGAGCCGGACGTGGTCAAGCTCGACCGCGAATGGGTCACGGAGATTCACCTTGACCGGGAGAAACGCGCTGTTGCCGAGCACGTGTTGAAAGTGAGCTTAGGTATGGGTGCTGTCCCACTGGCAGAAGGCGTGGAGTCAGCGCAAGAAGCGCACGTGTTGCGCGAGTTGGGCTATACGTGGCAACAAGGTTATTATTATGGAAGACCGACTTTTCATCCAGAGCTGTTGCCGAGCGTATGATTCTCTCGCAGGGGCCGTATGAAGGATCATTTTTACGTTGTGCATGTAGAAAGGAAGAGGCAAATGACGGGATTTCGCAAAGCGGATATCGTAGATGATTTTTTTGGCACGGCTGTCGCTGATCCTTACAGATGGCTGGAAGACGCCTCTGCACAGGATACCAAGTCATTTATCGAGGCACAAAATGAACGCACGATGGCTTATTTGCGCAACTTGCCGACGCGCCCTGCAATCGCCAAGCGGTTGTCTGAGATCTACAACTACGTGCGCTACGGCGTGCCCGTGCGCGCGGCCGGGGAAGTCTTTTACGCCTACAACAGTGGACTGCAAAACCAGGCTGTGTGGATGCGAGAAACGACGCCTGCTGGCGCAAGTGTATTTCTGGACCCTAATGCGCTGAGCGCTGATGGTACGATTGCCGTGACGAACTTTGAACCCTCTCGGGATGGGGCTTGGGTTGCCTACGCGTTGTCGCAAAGTGGAAGCGACTGGCAGGAGATTCACGTGCGCGAAGTAGCCACCGGCAAAGATCGTGAAGATCTGCTCCAGTATGTCAAGTTCACGTCGATTGCCTGGACGCCTGATCACGCGGGATTCTATTATACGCGTTTTGCCAAGCCAGGGACGGTGGCGCCTGGGGACGAGAGCAAGAACAACAAAGTCTACTACCATCAACTGGGCCAATCCCAAGATGACGATAGGTTGATCTTTGCCCAGCCTGAAGATCCCGAGTTGTCTTTTCATCCCACTGTCACCGAAGATGGACGTTACCTCTTGTTGCACGTCTGGCGTGGCACTAGTCCAAAGAATCGCTTGTATGTGAAAGACCTCACAGCAGACCGTGATTTTGTACAGGTTTTGACTCAGGAAGACGCCTCTTATCATGTTGTGGCCAATGACGGCACGCTGTTCTATCTTTTGACAGACCTCGGAGCGCCGCGTAGAAAACTGGTCGCGGTCGACTTCTTTCAGACGCAAGAAGCGAAGTGGCGTACGGTCATTCCCGAAACGGACGCAGTGCTGGCGGATTGCCACGATGTTTGCGGGAAATTTGTGGCCACCTATGCCAAAGATGCTTGTCAGACGGTCAGCGTTTTGGATAGGGATGGGAGTGTCCTGAGTCAGGTGCCGCTGCCAGGTGTAGGGTCTGTGGTCGCGATGGGAAGTCGCCCGGAAGACCCGCTGGTATACATTCAGTTTTCCTCGTATCTGTACCCGGCGCAGATATTTGCCTATGACGTCTTTGCCAACACCTTGACGCCGCACTTTAAAGTCGGACGTACGTTTGATCCAGAACGCTATGAAACTAAGCAGGTCTTCTATACGTCCAAAGATGGCACGCGCGTGCCGATGTTCATCACAGCCAGCAAGCATTTACCGCTCACAGGTCAGCATAAGACGATCCTTTACGGATACGGTGGATTCAATGTCGGTCTGACGCCTGCTTTCTCTGCTTCTGTGATCAACTGGCTTGAACAAGGCGGCGTGTGGGCGGTTGCCAATTTGCGCGGCGGCGATGAGTACGGCGAAACCTGGCACGAGCAGGGGATGCTTGCGAACAAGCAGAATGTTTTTGATGACTTTCACAGTGCCGCCGAGTACTTGATCGAACAAGGGTACACGAGTAAGGAGCGATTGGCGATCCAAGGGGGAAGCAATGGTGGGTTACTGGTATCCGCCTGTATGTTGCAACGTCCGGACCTTTACGGAGCCGTCATCTGCCAGGTGCCTGTGACCGATATGCTCCGTTATCATCTATTCACCGTGGGTCGCTACTGGATCTCTGAGTACGGTAACGCGCACGCCAGCAAGGAAGCGTTTGACGTGCTGATGCGCTACTCACCTTTACACAACGTGCGGCCAGGCGTCCTTTATCCGCCAATGCTCATCACCACAGCCGACACGGACGATCGGGTTGTGCCGGCGCACTCTTTCAAATTTACAGCTACGATGCAAGAAGCAGCGCCACCGGATGCCGTCATCTATTTGCGCGTGGAGACAAAAGCCGGTCACGGTGCAGGTAAGCCGATCGCGAAAGTCATCGAGGAGCAGGCCGACATCTGCGCTTTCTTGCTCGACCAACTGCAATGAGTCAAGGCAGCGAAGATGTGCGGACGCTCGATCTGAACGCCGATCTCGGAGAAGGTTTCGGTGTTTATGAGATAGGAGACGACTCTGCGCTTTTGTGTGCGATGACATCGGCCAATATCGCGTGTGGGTTTCACGCCGGCGATTTTGCGGTGATGCGCCGCACGGTGGCGCAGGCGCAGGCAAGTGGTGTCCGCATCGGCGCCCATCCAGGCTACCCGGATCGCTACGGATTCGGGCGCCGTACGCTCAGTTTTACGCCAGAGGAGACCGCTGCTCTCGTGGTGTATCAGATCGGCGCTCTGCAGGCGCTGGCGCGAGCGGCGGGTGGTCGAGTGGAACACGTAAAATTGCACGGCGCCCTCTACCACGACGTCAGTTATCAGGTCGAGTATGCGCGAGCAGTGCTTGCAGCCGTGCAAAAAGCGTCACCGGAATTATCGTTTATCGCGCCTTTTGGGAGTCCGTTTGTGGCGCTGGCGATACAGACAGGTGTGCGCGTGGAAGAAGAGTTTTTTGCCGACCGTGAGTATGAGAGAGACGGTCGGCTGACGCCGCGTGATCGCCTAGGTGCGGTGCTCGCGGATGAGCAACAGATTGCACAGCGCGTCGTAACCGCTTGGCAAGATGGATATGTGCGCACGCGCACGGGCGAAGAGATCTCGGTACGGGCGGACACTGTGTGCCTGCATGGTGATCATCAAGGCGCCGTGCAACGCGCGGTCGCTTTGCGGCGAGCCCTGATAGACAGCGGCATCCCTGTAGGGCGACCACACTTGAGGGTACATCCTGAACGCGCTTGATGCAAAGGCGAGGGGAGGGTACGCAGTGCGGACAGTCTTGGTGATGGGTGGCACCGGTTTGATCGGACAGGCGCTGGTGGACGCTCTCCTGCGCGATGCTGTGCAGGTGATCGTGTCAGGCCGTTCGCAGCAAAAGGTTGAACAGGTTTTTGCTCAGCGTGTACAGTTTGCGCGATATACAGGAGAGCAGATCGAGTTGCCGTCGTCAGTACAGGCTGTGGATGCCATTGTCAATCTGGCGGGCGTCTCGCTTTCAGAAGGCCGCTGGACGAAGGAGCGCAAGCGCCTGATCCTCAGTAGTCGCATTGCTGCCACGCGCGCCGCAGTGGCGCTCATAGAGCGCCAAGAACCCCGTGTGAGAACGCTTGTCAACGCTTCGGCAGTCGGATACTATGGCACCAGCGAGACGGTCACTTTTACAGAAGAAAGTCTGCCGGTCGGGGATGACTTTCTGGCATCGGTGTGCAGAGCCTGGGAAGCAGAGGCTGACCACGCAGTCGGGCTTGGCACGCGCGTTGTCAAGGCGCGTTTCGGTGTCATCCTAGGACGCGGTGCTGGGGCGCTCGAGAAAATGGTACAGCCTTATCGCTTGTTCGCCGGTGGACCACTTGGTTCGGGTCGACAATATGTGTCGTGGGTTCACATCAGCGATGCAGTCGGGTTGCTATTGCTCGCTCTTGGTGAGGACTCCGTAGTAGGTCCTGTGAACGTAACGGCGCCTACGCCCGTGCGGATGAACGAGATGGGCCAAGCGATCGCACGCGTCCTACGCCGCCCGCATCTCTTACGGGCGCCGGAGATTGCACTGCGCGTCGCACTCGGTGAGATGGCTACTATGGTGCTCGAAGGGCAGCGCGTGTTGCCGACGGTGGCGCAGACCTATCACTACGATTATGCCTTTGCGACAGTGGACCGGGCCATGCGTGATTTGCTCTCGTAAAAAATGATGCAGTCATCTATGCGCGTTACGTAGGGAGGCACTCGATTGGCGGATATGATAGAGCCTATTCGTTATACAGAAGACAGACTTGTGATGATCGATCAGACGCAGTTGCCGGAAACGGTGGCGTGGTTGCAGTTGGAGACAGTGGAAGAAGTGTGGCACGCCATTCGTGAAATGCGCGTTCGCGGGGCTCCGGCGATTGCGATGGTGGCGGCGTATGGATATGCGATGGCCGCAAGAAGCGCGCAGGCTAAGACGCCCATGGAACTGCAAGCGCGACTGGCGACGGTGAAGACGTATCTGGAAAGCGCGCGACCGACCGCGGTCAATCTGTTTTGGGCGATGGAGCGGATGGCGGCTGTGACGCTTTCTTTGTGCGACGAGGCGCAAAAACTGGCGCATGCGGATGAACGGCAGATGGTGAAGTGGGTAGTCGCAGGTTTGTTTGACGAAGCACGGGCGATCCAGGCAGAGGATGAGACATCTTGCCGCGCGATCGGCGAAAACCTCCTGACGCTCATGCACGATGGGATGGGCGTGTTGACGCATTGCAACACAGGGACGCTCGCCACTAGCAAATACGGGACTGCTTTGGCCGGTATGTATTTGGCGCATGAACGTGGCTGGCATATTGCTGTGTTTGCTGATGAAACGAGGCCGGTGTTACAAGGCGCGCGTTTGACAGCTTGGGAGTTACAACAAGCCGGCATCGATGTCACCCTAATTTGTGACAATATGGCGGCGACCGTGATGGCGCAAGGCAAAGTGCAGGCGGTGATGGTCGGAGCAGACCGCATTGCGGCTAACGGCGATACCGCCAATAAGATCGGAACGCATGGCTTGGCCGTGCTGGCAAATCATTTCGGAATTCCGTTTTATGTGGCAGCCCCTTTGTCCACCTTCGATCTGGCCACGCCAAACGGAGCGGCTATCGTTATTGAAGAGCGCGATGAGCGGGAGATTACGGAACCGTTTGGCAAACGCATCGCGCCAGCGGAGATTCAGGTGTACAACCCAGCGTTTGACGTGACGCCGCATGAACTGATTAGCGCGATCGTCACAGAGCGTGGCGTTTTACCTAGACCTGATCTAGCAGTGATGTCCGCCTTCACGGGTCGCTGGTCCTCGTAGCGCCATCTCTTTGCGCGACGCTTCCCTTATATTTCGGTTTCACTGGACGGAGGAAACGACACGTTGCTGCGCGCAGACGGGTTAACGAAGCGTTTCGGAGACAAAGAGGCGGTCTGTGACGTGTCTCTGACACTCAAGGCGGGTGAGCTGTTTGGCTTTCTAGGTCCCAATGGCGCAGGCAAGACCACCACCATTCGGATGCTGGCAGGCTTGTTGACGCCGACACGCGGTGAGGTGCGCATCGGCAATCATGATCTAGAGCGTGCTCCGAGGGAGGCCAAAAAGTTACTCGGATACTTACCCGACAAGCCGCTGGTCTACGAGAAATTGACGGGGCGCGAATATATTCGCTTCATGATGGAGCTATACGATATGCCAAGCGATGTGCTGGATGAGGCGGAAAGCTACCTGCATGCTTTTGCGTTGGACAGTGCCGCTGATGATCTGATCTCCGGATACTCGCACGGGATGAAGCAAAAAATTGCGCTGATCGGGCAATTGACTCATCGTCCGCGTGTGCTCCTACTCGATGAACCGACAGTGGGCCTTGACCCGAAAGGCGCGCGCACGTTGCGCGAGACACTACGTGCGCTGTGTGAACAAGGGGTCGCCGTGCTGATCTCAACACATCTGCTGCCTGTCGCTGAGATGATGTGCGATCGCATCGGTATCATGGTTTCTGGGCGTATGATTGCCTCCGGAACGGTGGTCGAGTTGCAATCTCGGTATCACACCGATGCGTCGCTCGAAGACCTCTTTTTGCAACTGACGGATGCGACAGAAGGGGAGCCTGCGGGGTGACTGTATGCTCAGACTGGCAGAAGGTTCGGCACTTGGCGCGGTACCAGCGACTGATGGCGCGGCGCGGCATTCAGTCGCGCGCGCTTTGGTGGTTGGCCCGTGGGGTGACAGTTGCGGCATTCGGTGCGCTCGCGGCTTTTTGCGTCTTAGTGATGGCTACTTTGCCGCCTGGAGAAGGCGGACGCTCGAATTTGCTGATGCTGATCTTTCTCGGCGGCGGCGCTTTTCTTCTCTATCTCGAACTGATGGTTCTGTTTAATCGCTTGTGTGTGATTCCATTTGACGAATTGCTCGTCTCTCCTCTGTCAGGGCGCGCGGTGCTGATGGAGCGGATGTATGAACAAGTGCGTGCGCTGCCCTTGTACGCGCTTTTAGTGATACCGGTCGTCATCACGTACGGGGTGACGGAGAACGCACCGCTCGTATTCTATCCGATCGCTTTGCTGGCGGTCTTCCTGACGACTACGGCGATCTACGCCAGTGCTGCGCTGCTCCTTCTTCTTTTGTTGACTTTCTTGAAGCGTCGGATGTCGCGCGAGACTTTGGCGCTCATCTCATCGATTGTAGCTGCACTCGTGTTCGTTATCCCTCGTATACTTGATGCATCGACAGCAGGACACGGCTTTCAGATCAATCTGCAAGGTGCGGTCTGGTCTATGTTACCCATGATTTGGGGTGCCCGTATGATCGCAGCTGTAGCTCATGCGGCACCGCTTCAAGCTGTTCTCTACGGCCTTTTGCTATGCGCAGAAACCGTGATAATAGCGGGCTTCGCGTTGATCTGGGCCAACCGCCACTTGCACGACCGCATTGGACGTTTGTATGACGGTCAGCATCGCGCCCGTCAAAAGCGGGTGCGAAGTAGCCAACGGGCAAGGCGAAGCGTTTGGCGAGTCCTACCACTGTCTCCAGCTACACGCGCAGTCTTGTATAAGGACTGGGTGCGCTTGCGGCGAACGCCCAGTGAGCTTATCGGGCTACTGTTTTCTGCACTGTATCTTTGGTTTATCGTCTTGAGGCCAGGTGCCGGAGGGTTCTCTGGTGCGTGGCAGCTAGTCATCATGATCTGTGTCGTGACGTTGCCTACCGTGCGACTCGGACTTTCCGGCTTAGGCCTAGAAAGTGCCCAAGTCACCTTGCTCATGCAAGCCCCCGCTTCTCCAGGTGACGTGCTGATCGCCAAGTGGCTCTATGCGTTCTTGACCGCCTTTGGGTGGTCGGAACTGTCGCTTCTGATCTATGTTTTGATTATTCATCCGCCAGTGTCAGCTGTCGTACTCACGGCGATCTGTCTCTTGCCGCTTGTGGCGGCGTCTTCTAGCATTACCCTACCATTTGCCGTGTATTATGCCGCTTTTGTAGCTACTGCTCGACAAGGGCGACAACGTAACATCTACACGAAGCCAGGGATTAGCTTGCAATGGTTGGCGCAGTTGCCGCTCTACGTTTTGCAAGCCGGGATTCTCTTGTATGGCGTGGCGCCTGACTGGCCGGGGCAAATGCCAGCCTTGGCGAGTTTGTTGACTGGGTCTGCGACGATGCATGTGGTTTTAGCCATTGTCGCGTCCGTCGCTGTAGCGGCAGTTGTTTGCCTGATAGGCTGGGGGATGGCGCTAAAAGCTTGGCGCCGGCGTCTGTTCTTGATGAGGGAATCGGGGGCGCTCGATTAACTTTAGTATATTAAATAAGTGCGGGGACGGAAGATGTCCCTTGATTCTCAAAGCTACTGCCGATAGACTGATCTTGTAAGCAATTTACGGGAAAAGGTGGGTGGTAGGTTTGAAGTTTCGCCTTGCTAAAGGTGTACTCGCAACTCTCATTCTGTCCGGTGCAGCGGTGTTTCCGCTTGCGCCCACGAGCGCGATGGCACAGTCTACATCGTCGGCGCCAGTCCCTGTACCACAAGGGGTCGGGCCCAAAGTGTTGCAGCAAGCGACCGTGTTTGGCTCAACGCCAGCGAGTACCCCAGTGACGGTATCTTTGATCCTGAATACGCAAAACGCTTCCCAACTGGCAAGCTACATCCAGCAGTCCACCACGCCTGGGAATCCAGCTTTTCGGAAGTTTTTAACCACACAACAATTTGCGCAAACATACGGACAGCCGCAGTCGGTGATTCAGTCGCTTGTTCAGTACTTCGCAGGGTTTGGCATCACCAATTCGTATGTTTATGCGGATGATTTGGATATTACGCTAAACGGTACGGCTGGTCAGTTTGACCAGGCATTTGGGACTACCCTGCAAAATATGCAGTTCAACGGTCACGCCTTCCATGGAGCGATGCAGCCACAACTACCAGGACCGTTGGCGAGCCCCATTCTAGCTGTGCTGGGGCTGACCAACTATACAAGTTTTGCGACGAACGTGGCAAAAACGCCAGCCGCTGTGCTTTCTAAGATCCCCGCTACCGATAAGACAGAGTCTTCGAGTACACCGCCGGCTGGTTGGCAGACGCCGCAGGATCTAGAGCAACACTACAATGTATCGCCCCTGATCAAGAAAGGTGACCTAGGACAGGGCCAGACCCTAGGTATCGTCACTTTGGCCAGTCTGAATCCGAGCGACGCCTATGCGTACTGGAAAGCCTACAACATTCCAGTGAGCAATCATAATCGCATTACGCTGGACAATGTAGACGGTGGCGCAGGTGCGCCTTCGCTAGATACGGGTTCTGATGAGACGACGCTTGACGTCGAGCAATCTGGGGCGCTCGCGCCGGATGCGAATATCGTCGTGTACCAGGCACCGAACACTGACTACGGCTTTGCCGATGCGTTTGCCACGGCTATCTCTGATAACCAAGTCGGTTCGTTGTCGGCCAGTTGGGGCCAGAGTGAGGACTCTATCAATTCGGAAATTGCAGCAGGCGAAGAGTCGAGCAACTATGCGCAAGTGTTCAATGAGCTCTTCGAGGAAGCAGATGCACAAGGCATCAGTACGTTTGTGGCGACTGGTGACAGTGGAGCCTATGAAGCCACGGCAGACAATGGCACGACTGACCTGAACGTGGGCAACCCGTCTGATAGCCCATATGTCACGGCGGCCGGCGGGACGACGATCGCAACGAACGCGAGTAGTCCGCTGACCACGGGACTCGGTATCACCATCCCTAGTGAACGCGCCTGGGGTTGGGATTATCTTTTCCCGCTTTGGCAAGAATTCGGTCAGGCTAGTGAAGCGGCGTGGGCGGAACAGTTAATCGCGGGGGGCAATGGCGGATATAGCGAGATCTTCCCCGAGCCGTGGTATCAGCAAGGAATCAGTGGTGTAAGTAACTTCCAGGCCGTTCAGTGGTTTACATCTACACAGGACGATACGAACTTTGCGTTTCATGCCAGCCCTCACATCGTTTCAGGCCAGAGCAATGGTGGACGTGCGATGCCGGACCTATCCATGAATGCAGATCCGGAAACGGGTTATACGATCTACAGTACCCTCTTTGACCCCGCCAGCAGTTTTGGTGGTCCATGGGCGTACGGGTATGGTGGCACTAGCTTTGTCGCTCCGCAATTGAACGGTATTGCGGCTCTCATCAACGAGTCAGCAGGTGGCCGCGTAGGCTTCTGGAATCCGCAGATCTACCAGTTCGCGAAGACATCCCAGTCTCCGTTCACACCACTTGATGCGACGGGCACAAGCAACGATAATCTCTATTATTCAGGTACTGCAGGGACGATCTACAACCCTGCGACCGGCCTTGGGACCCCGAATGTGGCGGCCCTGTCGAGTGACTTCATCGGTAGCGCCCAGTAATATCGAATTGCGGCTTATAAGAAGAGACACCTGTGAGCGTAGATCACGCGCACAGGTGTCTCTTTGTAAGGAGCCACTCCGCTTAGACATAGCGGACCGTGTAGCTGGGGTAGTACAGGTTCAAGATGTTCAAAAAGTTGATTTTCGCCACGCGCCCCCAGTATTCCGAGCCCCACTGCGCCATGACGCCGGATTCGAGAAAGGCGCTGTTCTCCCGGTTTGGAAATCCCGCCCGATAGTCTAATTCTTTGATTTCACCGCTCGGTGGAACAAAAAGCGTGTTCCACGTCTCTTGAATGGCCTGATCTGTGGTAGGGTGCCCACTTAAGTACTTAAACTGCTGGAAGTTAGTCGTGTTATCGACATCGTAGGTGAACCCGTCTGTGGTAACCGGGTGCAGTGTGTGATACCACGCATACATCTTCACCGCGATGGCGCCCGCTTTCAGTGACTCCGTATTCCACGTGGGAAACCATTCGTTAGGTAGGACATCTTCGCAGTACTCTTGAAAACCAAGCGTCTGTACATAGAGGATCGGGCCGACAGGATTGTTATAGGAGCGAATGGCGACACGGATGACTGCTGGATAGGCCGTATTGGCGATCGTATGCGTCTGCGCCTGTGCCGTCTCGGACCCCACCCCTCCCAGACAGGCAAGGATGGCCACTGCTGTGCCTAGAACTGCCTGTGATCGATTCATGGCTTGGTACCCTGGGTCTTGTTATCACTCTTTAGCGCCGGACCCCAAGGGGCATATCCGAAGTCTCCTGGAACGGGTGCTTGCCTTGTGAGTCCCATGAGTTCCGCATAGCGTTCGACAAAGTTACGCAGGTTGTGCTGATGGATATTTCCGAGCGAGGCACTCGGTAAATTGCGTGCATTTGGCTGAATCGGCTGCAAAATGACCGGTTGCACCGTGTGCGCCGTGATCGGGACGACGAATACGACTTGTTCGTTATAACCATTGGCTACGACGATGGCATTCACTACGCCTTTCGTGGAAAATCGCTCATTCCACTGCACTACATAATACGGGACTTTGGCACTCCACCTGCCAGAGGTATCCGTCAGGCCCGTGGTAAACACTTTACCATCGTGCAAAATGACGATGATACGCGCACCTGCGACCACCTTAGAGGTAGAGGAACCGACGCGAAATTCGACAACGCCCTGCTGGCCTGCGACCGACTGATTCTCGGCAGGTGCGGGGGCCGGGGCGGACGCAGCCTGCGTCATGGAAACAGGTACGGCCCCTAGTGCAGTACAAAGAATTGTAGCTGAGAAAAGTCTTCTCCAAAGCGTCATGGGCTTCCCTCCGTCATGATAACTTCTTGGGTTATCATGCCAATGCAGAGCGCTTTTTACGCATACCGCTTGAGAATCGCCTCGTAAAGCTTACGACGTCCGGCCTATACTAAGCTTTGTGCACCGTCAGTTAGTCATCAGTGGTCTCTTCTAGATCCACCTCGTATCCCTCGCGTCGCACCCGCAAGTCCAGATACAGATTAGCCACTAAAAGATTGAAAAGCGGAGCCAACAAGATCGAGACCAAGCCACTGCCCACTACACTGAGGACGTTTAGCGGCAGCACGAGGTTAAACACTGCGCCAAGACCAGCGGCTGCGAAGCCGAGAACCAGGTACGAGATGACGAGAATACCGAAGATCCGCCAAAAGGATCCTGCCGTCAGACGATATGATCGAGCAATCGCCCCCCAGTTGCGCTTACGTTCGAGAAAGACGGCAGCGAACACAAACAGTAGGCGAATGGCCAACCAGATAAAGGCAATGGCAATGATAAATGACACGATCGAGAAGAGGCCGCCAAGTGCCGCTGAGTGCGTCATCCCAATGAGTGCGGCGATCCCGATGAGCACTGCAAAAAGGAGAACAGTTAGGCCGATCAGTAGCCATAAAGTCGCCAGATATGCTCCCCAACGAGAAACCGCCAGGCGGACATAACGCCACGGGGACGGACGAGTACGGTCGTGCACGAGCGTGTCTTGTGCCAGCGCATAGTACGCGCCTTCTGTCAGCGGGCTTGATACATTCATAGAAAGGAGGCTAACGATGAGCGCGCCTATCCCTTCGATGATCGAAGCTGTTGTGGTATGTGTCGACTGAAAGAACTGTGAGATCGTGGTGTGACCCGAGAGTAAGGCTTGATACTGAAGCGTGGGAACCTGACTGCTAACGAAAGAGTCCAGAATGATAATCGGTGCCAAAAAGACCAAACTGATTAGAAATAATGGTCCAAAGTACTTACGGTACTGTCTGAACACATCATCCAAAATCCCTCCGATACTGCGCGCCTCTATGCGACTCCGCACAACGATACCTCCTCAGTGTACAGCACTCGCGTCTATGCGCTGGAACAAGTATACCAAATGGGCTCGGTACCATGTACGGCACTCTGTACCCGCCGGGGTGTTTTTAATTTGTCGGGCAACTCGGTATAATGAAAGGGCACGGAAAAGAGGAGGATGTTCGATGACCACAACGCATCATCACGTTATGATACTCGGGACAGGGCCAGCTGGACTGACGGCGGCGATCTATGCCGCGCGCGCCAATTTGAAACCATTCGTAGTAGAAGGCAATGAGCCAGGTGGGCAACTGACGCTGACTACGGAAATCGAGAATTTTCCAGGCTTTCCGGAAGGCATCATGGGACCACAACTGATGGCTGACATGCGTGCGCAAGCGGAGCGCTTCGGCGCTGAATTTCAAATGGGCTGGGTGACGAGTGCTGACTTGTCCAAGCGTCCCTTTCGCGTGACAGTGAATGAAGACGAGATGCATGAAGCGGACGCCATCATCGTGTCGACTGGCGCTTCTGCTAAACTGCTCGGGATCGACGGAGAAGACGAGTATATCGGTCGCGGTGTGTCCACTTGCGCCACGTGTGACGGCTTCTTCTTTCGCAACAAAGAGATCATCGTTGTCGGCGGCGGCGACTCGGCGATGGAAGAGGCGACTTTTCTTACGAAGTTTGCGAGCAAAGTGACGATTGTGCACCGCCGCGAGGAGTTGCGCGCGTCGAAGGTCATGCAAGACCGCGCACGCGCTAATGAGAAAATCACTTGGGCGCTCGGCATGACGCCGCTTGGCGTGGAGGCAGACGGTAAGAAAGTGACCGGGCTTAAAGTGAAAGACGGCAAGACTGGCGAAGAAAAGGTATTGAAGACCGACGGTATCTTTGTCGCCATTGGCCACTCGCCGAACACCGCTTTTTTAAACGGACAGTTGGATGTGGATGCCATCGGTTATATCAAGACTCAAGGGGTGACGTCTGCAACCAACGTTGAAGGCGTCTTTGCCTGTGGCGATGTGATGGACCCTCACTATCGCCAAGCCATCACGGCGGCCGGCTCCGGCTGTAAGGCGGCTATGGATGTCGAAAAGTTCCTGGAAGGTTCTAGTGTTCACGACTGGTCAGAGTCGGCGCCCGAGTCGATCAAGGCGTAATGGGCGCTTGATGACAGCCCTGGCAGTGGGACCGGGCAGCTGCAAAGTTTGCAGTTCAGTAAGGCTGCCTGGTCCCGCGAGCTGTCAGCGAACCGCAATCTGGATCAGTAAACCGATGAATAACAAGAAGGCGTATGCGATGAGAGTCGCAGACGTCTTTTTAAATGCGCCTTGCAGGTCCTTGGCCTCCTTGGCCTTAGAAAAAGCGCGCGGCACGCCAAATGGGAGTGGGGATGACAGCAGTACGAGTAAGGCCCAAGTCGGCAGGACATGGGTGATCACCAGCGCGATCGTCCACAGATAAGCTACGATAAAAGCGGTGGCGAGGATGCGGATGGCCCCGCTTCGCCCGGCAACAATAGCGAGCGTTCGGCGGCCGCCAGCGATGTCATGCTCGATATCGCGAATGTTATTGGCCATCAAGATCGCGCCGATCAAGAGTGCAGACGGTAGTGAAGCGAGAACGGCGCCCCAAGTGACACTTTCCGTTTGGATAAAGTACGAAATCAAAATAATGACTGGGCCCATGATGAGTCCGGCTGTCACTTCGCCAAACGGCGTGTAGGAGATCGGCCTCGGACCGCCTGAATAGAGGTACAGAAAAAGTGTGCTTAGTACACCGACCACCGCGACCCACCACGACGTGACTGCGCAGATATAAACACCGATCAGAAATGCGATCAGCAGCGTGAATTGTGTGATCCGCAGTACGGTGATGGGTTGCACGTTGTCGCGAACGATCGCGCCTGCGATGCCGACCATCTCTGCGTTGTCGAGTCCGCGCTTGAAGTCGTAGTACTCATTTAGCATATTAGCTGCGGATTGAATGAGCATGGAGGCGAGTAGCATGGCGATAAACAACAGTGGACGCAGTGGTCTGCCTTGCAGAGCAAGTCCGGTGCCGATCAGCACTGGCGCGATCGATGCAGTCAGGGTCGGCGGGCGTAACAGCTTCCAAGCTATCGATAAGGGCGACGATTGCATATGCTGGATACTCCTTTATAAGGGATAAGCGCTTATCACAGTATAGACGCATCTGCGCGGGCGCGCCACCACTTGTTCACAAACGTTCACGAGCATCAGTCACAGTCCCTCTGGCGACAGACTGGTCAGTTTGTTATACTCGACTCATTGCAGACTGGCTGGTCTGTAAGAACGTAAAGTGGTGACGCCTGCCGTTTTTGGACACCCTTTGTGCAGAGGGTACAGGTGTCCCATGCAGCTAGGCGTAGACTTTTCGATGAGGGGTGCGAGAGACATGTCCGTTTTATTTGAGCGCGTTCGAGAGTACGAAGATATCATTTATGAACAGGGCGAAGGAATTGCCCGTATCGTCATCAACCGTCCAGAGGTGAGAAACGCGTTTCGCCCGGAGACGGTCATTGAACTCATGGACGCATTTGAACGTGTGCGCGACGACGCTAACGTTGGAGCGGTGATTTTGACAGGCCAAGGCGACCTGGCCTTTTGCTCAGGCGGTGACCAGCGCGTGCGCGGCCATGGTGGATACGTAGGCAGTGACACGGTGCCGCGGCTCAATGTGCTCGATTTGCAGCGCCAAATTCGCCTCTTGCCAAAGCCTGTGATCGCAGCGGTTGCAGGCTACGCGATCGGTGGCGGACACGTGCTGCACTTGGTCTGCGACTTGACGATTGCAGGCGATAACGCAGTATTTGGTCAAACCGGGCCGATCGTCGGCAGCTTCGACGCCGGGTATGGAACAGGGCTTTTGGCACGCACAGTAGGCACGAAAAAAGCCAAGGAAATCTGGTTTTTGTGCCGTCAGTACTCCGCGCAAGAGGCGCTCGACATGGGACTCGTCAACAAAGTGGTGCCAGTGGACCAAGTGCAAGATGAAGCGATCTTATGGGCGCAGGAGATTTTGACGAAAAGCCCGATGGCGATCCGTTTTCTCAAGGCTTCTTTCAACGTGGACACGGATGGGCTGGCGGGTCTTCAACAGATGGCAGGCGATGCGACGATGATGTTTTACATGACCGAAGAAGCTCGTGAAGGCAAGAACGCCTTTTTGGAGAAGCGCAAGCCTGACTTCTCGAAGTTTCCGCGTTTGCCGTAAGCATACGCAGAGAACGGGGAGGGGGAAGCGACGTGATGTCAGGGTCAGATCCTTCTGTACGCATGCCAGACTGGCTGTTTCAGCGACGGGATGAATCGCAGTGGGCGGTTATTCATCCGGATGGGCGCTTTAGCTACAGTCAGCTGTATCAACATGCGGCTGACTTTGCAGCCATGCTCCAAGAACGAGGCGTACAAGCGGGTGACCGGGTGGCGATCCTCGCGCGCCATGCGCTCGTCTACGCAGTCACACTGCATGCGGCGCGTTTTGTACAGGCTATTTTGGTACCGTTGAACACGCGTTTGTCAGCGGTGGAAATTGCGTGGCAGGTGGAGGATGCAGAGGCACATTACATCGTTTGCGACTCTTTGCACCTTGCCCTCTGGCAAGATGCGCAGAAGCTGACTGGCCGGTCGCTGGATGTATCGATACAAGACGGATTGCACTGGCCGCAGGTGCAACATTCGCTGACGCCACCATGGATCGAGCTTGAACGTGTACAGAGTCTGATGTACACATCAGGAACCACTGGGAAGCCTAAAGGCGCCATGATTACCTACGGCAACCACTTTTACGGTGCTACAGCCTCTGCTTTTGG
>JAPNUP010000155.1 GCA_026627345.1 Bacillota bacterium
CGCAAACACTTCATCCTCTGTCAGTTCACAAAACGTCACGCCGAGAATCTCTACCATAACGCGCCCCTCGCCTGTCTCCCTCAGTGTCCATGGCTCCACAACGCCCATTCCCCTTGCAAAGCCTGACGCTCATGGGGATCGACGTAAAAATACCACATCCCGTCCTGAGGGTCTACCCGATTCACCCCTTTTAGCGTGTGGGTAGTCACCGCGATCTGCTTGGCGCGCGTCAAATGGGTCACGGTCGTGAAGACCTCCCAAACACCGGCGTCTGTACGCACATCTTTCGGGAGGGCAAAAGCCGCGGCGATCACGTCTCGCCAGCGATGCACCGGCACGTGCTGACGCGACCCCGCCGATAACAACTGCTGTTGGCGAGCCATACGCCCTGTATCCGCCATCGCATCATGGCGAAAGCGCACGTAATCCAGTGCCTGTTGACCGCTTAGATGCTGCCAACCTGGTTCTAGGCGAATGTGTGTATGGTCCGTCGCATCATCATAATGCAGGGGATGATCGATCCGAACGGTAACGCCACCCACTGCGTCCACAAGCGCGATAAATCCGTGGAAGTTCACGGCAACCGTGTGATCGATGTGTAAGTCAAGCGCCTTTTGCACTGTGTCTTTGAGAAGAGGCATCCCCCCGTAAGCGTAAGCGTGATTAATCTTCGTATAGCCATACCCTTGCACTGGCACGCGCATATCGCGTGGTATAGACAGCAAGTACACTTTCGCGGTATGTGGTTGAACACGAGCTAGCAGCAAAGCATCAGAACGCGCAGCCTCGCCTTTTCGGGAATCCGATCCGACGATGAGCCAATTGACACTGTGCATCTGCGTCTCAGTGTTCGGCGCGGGTGATTGCCGCAGCACTGCCGAGAGCGCATCTTCTTGCTGTGGTGTCGTATCGCGCGTGGCCACACCTGCGTTGCGACTTGTCTTCGGTACACTTACGCCCGTTTGCACTTGCACCCTGCCTACCGGCGCAGGTCCCTCTCCCGTCCGTGTTTCGTGCCAGTCGTCCGCGAGTTGCCAGAACCCATAGACACTAAAGGCGGTGGTCAGGAAAGTCAGCACCATCCAAGCACCTATGCGCTTCACACAGATCCCGCCTTTTGTACGTAGCGTCCCCAATGAAACAAAAAAAAGTCACCCTCGAAAGGGTGACAAGCATCTTAAAAACGTGATCTGCTGTGTACGAATATATAGTCGAACAGATGAGCGCATCTCATGCCAAAGCACTTATACATAGAAAAGATATAATCACTCTCGCGAGTGAGCCCAGTGGGGTTACGGATCCTAAGGGGGGTCAGGATTCACTGGCCCACTCTACGAGAGTAAAGACTCCTCCCGAGTCCGTTACTTTCCGTTCTCACGATGACCTTGCTTCGGCAGTCCAGCCATCTCCCACGACAGGTGAAAGATCTGTGGCTTTGCGTCCTTACCTCACGGTAAGTTTGCTATTATCGGGAGGTCTGGCTTGACACTATTGTACTTGTTTCGACACAACTTGACAAGCCTCTGCGAAAAATAATTTTCAACCGCCGATTTGAGACATCGTACGAAGCGTAGGGACTAGGCCACTGTCCAGTACTTCCCCAGCCAAAGACATCTCGTGCTTCTCAGGTTTGATCGCTAGCGCACGGAAAAACATCTCGCGCAGCTGTTCCGGTTGCCCGACACAGTCGCGCACCGCTACTTCATCAGCCCAGTATAGACAAGGCTTCAATCGACCATCGGCAGTTAATCTCAGTCGATTGCAAGTGGCACAAAAGTGATCGCTGACCGGATGAATGAAGCCTACTTGCCCCGGCGCCCCAGGGATGCGGTAGTACTGCGCCGGTCCGTTGCCACGCACCTCCGTACCTGGCGCCAGTTCAATGCCCGCCGCCTCAGCTTGCGTAAAAACATCTGTCAGCGGCACATATCGCTTGCGCCAGGCTTTGGCGTCTTGCCCGATCGGCATGTATTCAATGAATCGCACCATAATCGGATACCGCTCTGTCAGGCGTAGAAAATCGACAATCTCTCCTTCATTGAAGCCGCCGACCAACACAACGTTCAACTTGATAGGAGAAAACCCGACGCGCACAGCCTCCTCCAGCCCTTCCCACACGCGCGCAAATTCCCCAAAACGCGTGATTGCCTGAAATGGTTCCGCCTTCATCGAATCTAGGCTCAAGTTCAGGCGTGAAATCCCCGCATCTTTCAGTTCCTGCGCCTGATCGCGTAGGGTCATGCCGTTAGTGGTTAGTGCGATATCTTCAATGCCCGGGATGGCAGACAAGCGCTCGACCAGCTTCGGCAGCCCTCTGCGCACAGTAGGTTCGCCACCTGTGATACGCAGCTTGCGAATACCGAGTTCGGCCCCCGCCTGCACCACTTGCACAATCTCGTCGTCCGTCATGAGCTGGCTTTCGTCTAGAAACTGCATACCCGTCTCGGGCATACAGTACACACACCGCAAGTTGCAACGATCCGTCACAGAAATGCGCAAGTAATCGTGAACGCGACCAAATCGATCTACCAATGCCACGGCCATCGCCCCCCACTATAGGTAAACCATCATACCAAGACTAGGCATGACCGTTCACGTTACAGCTTTATTTTACCACGAAACGATAGACATGCGGACTACTGAGTAGAAGATGTCGTGCTCACTGTGGCATTCATCAAATCAGTCACGATGATCGGATCGGTCTTCGAGCCATCTACATTGACTGCAGGCGCTGTGTAAGACTGGCCTGTTTTGTAGATCGTACCGGTGGTCGTCTTCATTTCGTAGACGAGACGCAGCGTTGTGACACCGGTAAGATTCGCTGTCACTGAGGTAGGCGCTGCTCCACCTTGAATCCAGCCTGATTGTCCAATCGTCTTCCCGTCACCGACAACGAGCAGTTGCACATACCCGGGAAAGTTTTTCGACAGATCATCTACGGCAAACTGTGCGCTGAAGCTTTGATATTGTCCCGCGAGGGTATAGGTGAGGCCTGGAAGCGCAGTGACTTGCCCTGGAGCGACCGCCCATTCGATCGTGTATTGTCCCGGATAAAGCTGACCAAGCACGGACGCAGGCCAGTAGCCAGACAGCTGACCTTGTGGATAGAGCGTCGTGTTCGCAAAGTCACCTGAGAGCAGCGCAGGCTTCAGTGCCAGCAGCGGCGATCCCGAGCCTGCGAGCGTGGGCGCTGACGCTTGCATAAAGTTGACGTCGCCTAACTTATCCACCGACACCGATAGACCTGTCGCCGCCGCATACTGTGCATCGAGCGCCGGTACATCATAAAATGTCTTGCCGTCTGTGATACCGCTAGGTAGTGCTTTGCCGTCATCGTAGACCTGAAGCGTCTGAACCCGAGCTGGTCCTGCCGTCACAGTGACGCCGGCCGGCTTATTGACCCACGCTACCTTGGCGCCAAGCGCATGGCCCACTGTGCTGACGGGTACGTAGACGTTCTTGTCGTATATAAACGGTTGAGCCGTCAGCGTAACTGCCTTACCATTGACACTCACGCCTATATGGGCGAAAGACGCCTTAATGTGTTGAACTCCCGTACTGGCGTATGACGCGCCTGCAATCGCCATCGTTCCAGTCACAATGCCGAGTATAAATCCTACAGTCCGTTTCATCTGTCCCACCTCCTTGTACCCTGTGACTTAGTGAACATTGACATCAGCAAAGTCGATATCGATCGTGGTATTCGCCGGGACTGCTTGTCCCATCGAGTACACCGTGCCCGCGGCTGTTTTCACCGCAAAGGCAATCGTCAGCAGGTGTACGCCTGTGACATTGACGGCAACCGGAGCGGCAGCTTCCCCTTTGCTCATCCACGGGGACTGGTACAACTGCTGGCCATCACCGGTAATCGTCAGTTGCGCCTGGTCTGTGCCTTGCGACCCATCGTCGACCCCGAAAGCGCCTGTGACAGACGTATAGTCACCATTCAGATTGAATTCGACGCCTGGAACCTGGGAGGTCGACGACTGCGGCGCCCACACTAAGGAGTTGGCGTTCGGATAGACGATCCCTTTGATCACAGGGGCGCCGTCTCCCCAACCGTAGTCCGGGCCCACCATGCCCTTGCGAGACATCGCGTAATCCCCATAGTCGCGCGTGTCAAAGAAGGCACTCAGCGGCATCCCCGAACTCGGGCCTGTCCCGATATAGGCGGTCTGCGTGGCTGAGTCAAGATAATAAGGTTGATTCGCAACGGTCGCTAGCGCAAACGCAGAGATGTAAGAGGAGCCGTTATAGCTCACTGTATGCGTGCCTGAGTAGAGTGGAAGATTATAATAATTGACCATGCCTTGTTGCACAGACGGGATATGCGGGTCGGCGATCGCGACCTCGTCTTTCGCGCCGACCCACTGCGCCTCGCTACCAAGACCGTGCGCGATCGTGCTGATCGGAACGTATACATTTCCCTTGTAGATAAACGGTTGCGCCTCAGTCGGGATCTTCTTGCCGTTGACTGTGATTCCGATGTTGGCGTAGCGTACCGAAATCGGCATCACAGTGCCTGTACTGGCAAACGTCAACCCGCCAAAAAACAGGCTGCCGACCAGCACGCCTACTGCATAACCAGATAAAGAACGAAGTCTGAGTGCCACCACCGATACGCCTCCTTACTTGTCCTTTATACTACTGGATTGTCACCTATGGAACAATGGAAAATAGAAGCCTTATGAACAGAATACTATTGTACAAATTGTTTGACATAACCAAAGTGGGATGTTATGCTATTTATGCACCATATCAACGCGAGTACGATTGTACTGCTGTAGGAGGCTTCACCGACATGCAAGGAACAGTCAAGTGGTTTAACGGAGAGAAAGGCTACGGCTTTATCCGCGTTGAAGGCGGTAACGACGTATTTGTTCACTACACCGCGATCAACGGCGAGGGATATCGCACGCTAGAAGAAGGCCAGCAAGTGGAGTTCGACATCGTCGAAGGACAGCGTGGTCCCCAAGCAGCTAACGTAAGTAAAATGTAACTGATGATCAGAGCTCCAGGCGTCCCGCAAGGGGCGCTTTTTTCATGTCCGCCTACACTCTTTGCGCAGACAAAGCGGCATACGCAAGCCCGGATTCCCGCGAGGAGATTCCGGGCTTGCTTGCCTACTTCTTAGTAGTCGAACTGCGCCTGCGTATTGGTCAGCGAAGCCGAAGGTGCTGTGGCTACGACCACATCGGCGAGATCGCCGTCTCCATCAGCGGTAGCGCTCGACGTATACGTGACGCTCACTTGTCCATCCGCATTGGTCACGCCGCTGGTCGCCGACAAGGTGCCAGGCGCTTCCGCCGTCTCACTGGTCGTCTCGGCAGCTGGGCCTACTTTCGTTTGCAGCGCGAAGTCTACCGTTTGTCCAGCTACTGGCGCACCGCTTGCGTTAAGTAGTGTATAGGTGACGGTCTCCGACGTATTGGCGCCTACGTACGTTGGGGTGGTCAGCGTACTGGTAAGCGTCGTCGGCACAGTCGCGGCGGTGCTCGTACTGGTCGTGCCTGTTGTCGTACTCGTGCTTGTGCCTGTTGTCGTACTGGTCGTTGCCGTCGTGCTGGATTGAGCGATCAGCGTCAGCGCGTCATCGACCCGCTGAAGTCCATTCATCGCCCAGAAAGCCCCATCGCGATACTCGACTAACAGGCGCAAGCCTTGACGGATCTGATCGCCTGACAGCGTGCTCGCCGACGAACTGTACAGGTTCAGGTAGTTCGTCACATCTTGGTTGATCGCATCGTAGCGATTCTCGATCTCGTTGTAATCGTACTTCGCACGGTTGACCGCCCCCGTAAACATGCTCAGTTGAACTTGCCCTGAGCCTTGACCTTGATCGCCCCATTGCCCTTGCTGGTTTTGATCCGAGCCTTGCCCTTGATCGCCCCATTGCCCTTGGTTGCCTGGGCCTTGCGGGCTCCACTGACCTGGATTGCCAGGGGCCTGTGGCGCTTGCGGACCGGAGATCGCGGCATTCAGTTGTGCTTGCAGGTTGACGAGTTGTTGAAGCGAAGCTGTCAACTGCTCAGTCGACGTAGCCGATGCCATTTGTGACAACACGGTCTGCATCTGCTGCTCAATCGTCAGATCAGCACTCGTGTTCACCGACTGGGTATTGCCGTACACGGCGGATGTGGTCGTGGTGGCCGTGGAGGCAGCCGCGGTCATCTGGGCTTGCAATGCGGCGGCAGTCTGAATTTCTGTTTGCAATGCCTGCAAATCGGATTGTACCAAGGGATCATCTGTTTTTTGACGGGCAGCTAACATGCTGACGAGCGCAGCGCCTGACATAAAGTGGTCGTCACCGAAGCCGAAGCGTCCACGTCCCGGGCCTTGCGGACCACGATCTTTCGGAGGTACTGCAGCGAGCCACCCAGCAGGGCCGAGATTCATATTGAGGTTGAGAGATAGTCCGAGATAAGATTGGGCCTGTCCCATAGAACCTGGCGCAGGCGGTGCCGGAGGTGCTGCAGGCCCTACCAAGCCAGGATTGTTTTGATTCCCTTGTCCTTGATCATAGCGATGATGCGCGTGGCTAGCTTTCTTACCTCCATCATGCTCGCCATGCTGTGCTGCAAATGCCGGTGCACCGGCCATCCCTAGCACCAACATCACGGATGCCGCTGCGCTGATTTGCTTGAAGCCCTGTTTCATTGCCAAATCGATCCTCTCCCTTTACCAAATCTTGAGCCAACCGCGCACCGTCCTGATGCTGAGGCCAACTCATCGTAATCTTGGTAGAGTATTCGTAGGAATCACAGATATTATGGGGGTCAGCCCAAAAAAAGAATAGGCCTCGATAATTTTTCTCACCAGGCCCATTTGTGCCTCTTTCATATGGCTAGGCGAGCACGGCGCAGTGTGAGACGATATCCGACCATCGTTCGTAACGCCGCACGATGTCTTCCTCGTCGAGACTGTGTCCGCGCTGCACTTCGACGAATACCAGTCGATCGTGCGCGCATACGGCATGCCATTGCCCCGCAAACACCTGCACGACGTCCCCTGCTTGCAGCTGTGTCATCCGATGTCCAAGCGCGAGCTCACCGGTGCCTTCGATGACCGTCCACAGCTCCGTGCGCCGCGCGTGTTGTTGATAGCTCAAATTCTTGCCCGGCAAGATCTCTACCGTGCGCACCAAGACCTCTGTGCCATCGGCGAGTTGAGTGTAATCGAGTACGCGGTACGATCCCCAGAAGCGCTCCTCATACATCGGGCGCCCCGAAAAAGGCTTGACGATATCCTTTAGCGCAGTGGTGTATCCTTTTTCCGCCACCAGTACACCGTCAGGCGAAGCGACGACTACAGTCCGCTGCAGCCCAAGCGCAATCACAGGAATGCCTAGTTCGTTGATAACCTGTGTCTCGTCGCATGCTAGAGCTGTCCCACGTCCAGAGAAGTCTGACGTCATCTCCTGCGACAGCGTCTCCCACGTACCTAGATCCTTCCACTGGCCTGCGTATGATACCGCCACCACAGAGCGCGCGCGTTCGACTACCTCGTAGTCAAAACTGATTTGCGGAAGTTCATGGTACCCATTCATCAGACCCTCATAAGTCGTCGGCCATTGCCGGTCTGAGAGCACGCTTTTGAGGTAGCCAAGCCGAAAGCAAAACACCCCACAGTTCCATAAAGCTCCCCCTTCGATCAAACGCTCAGCCTCCTGCAAAGGGGGCTTCTCGACAAAGGAGGACACTGGCAGCACGACCCCAGACGCCCTCTCGACCACTCCAGAAGATGCGACGGTCGCAGCCACCTCCATCTCCCCTTGCAGCGCTTCGCCAATCTGCAGATACCCGTATTTGCTGGTCGGCACAGTCGGTTGCACCCCGAGCAGCGCGATGTCAGCCCCTGTACTCTCGAGTGCTGGCGCAAGCGACATGACCGTCTCAAAGTAGGTATCTTCCACATACTGATCCACTGGGAGTACGACGACGATGTCATTCTCATCGGCTCCTGTTTCATCGAGCAGATAGGCACACGCCAGCGCAATAGCCGCAAAAGTGTCGCGTCTGTGCGGCTCGACGATAACAGGCACTTCCCCGAGTTGGGACTCGATGATGTCGACTTGGGCCTTCGACGTGCAGATGTACGTATCTCGCGCCAGACCTAAGGCTTCGAGCTGGCCCCAGACGCGCTGCACCATAGACACTGGCTTGCCTTCTGCACCCTGAAGGACCTTGAGAAATTGCTTGGAACGCGCATCATTGGACAGCGGCCATAAGCGCTTGCCTGACCCTCCGGATAACAAGACGATTTTCATGCCCGACTCCTCCTCCCCACCTACACGCGAAACTTGCCGAGAGACTGCAGCAGGTTTTCCGCGAGCTGCGACAGCGACGTCGCCGACGAGGCGATCTCCTGCATCGATGCCAGCTGCTCCTCCGTCGTAGCCGAGATCGTCTCGCGCACTTGCGCCTCCTGATCGGCTTGCACGGAGATCACTTCAATGGTCGCCACGATATGCTCAGCTCCCAGTGCCACTTGCTCCACGGCCGCAGAAACCTCTTGAACCTGCTGCGCCACATGCACAAACGAACCTTGAATCTGCAAAAGCGCCGTTTCGACATGCTCCATCTGATCGTTGCCGGCTCGCACTTCCTCTGAACTTTGCTGCATTGAGTGACTAGCCTTGGCCATATCGGTTTGAATGTTATAAATAAGCTCTGTCACCTGCCGCGCCGAACCGCCCGACTGCTCGGCGAGCTTGCGCACTTCCGATGCTACCACTGCAAATCCGCGTCCATGCTCACCTGCCCGCGCCGCCTCGATCGCAGCGTTTAACGCCAATAGATTGGTTTGCGACGCGATCTCCTTGATCACGCCGACGATCTCCCCGATCTCGCGCGAGCGATCATTGAGCCGCCCGATCACCGTGCCGAGATCCTCGACTGCAAGCGCTATAGCGCCCATCCGCTCCTTGGCCGCGCGCACGGAAGCGCCGCCTGTCTGGGCAAGCGCCGACGCATCTGCCGCCGAGTGCGATGCCGCCGTGCCACTGACGGCAATCTGCTGAATGCCCGCTGACATCTCACGCACCGCAGCCGTCCCTTGCTCAAGGCTGTGTGCCTGCGTCTGCGAGGCGAGCGTCGAGTCTTGCATCGACAGCGCGATCTGCTCCGTGGCGCGCGTATTCTCATCTGCGCTTGCCATCAGTTCTTGTGAGGATGCAGCCAATTCCTCCGTGCTCGCCCCGACTTGCTGTACGAACGCACGGAGTTGCCTGATCATCTGATTCGTCACAGCCGCAAGCTCACCGAACTCATCCCGGCTCGTCTCCGGTAGCGCGGCGATCGTCAGATCACCACGTGCCACTTGCAAGGCAGCATCGCGAATCTGATGCAACTGCCGCGAGAAACGCACAGCCATCCAGTACGAGATGGCAAGCCCGAGCAGCGCCGCCACAACTGTCTCTGCCCACATGATCATCGTTTGACGAGACAATGTCGCTTGCAAGGACTGTTCCACCACTGCGTTGGCAGTGCGGATCTGTTTCGTGTCGGCGAGCAGCGAATCAATCACCGGGGCAAAAGTGGACCCCATGTAACTTTCATCACTTGCATTTTGGCCCATCTGAGCCAGCGTGAAGGCTTGATTGACACCCTCCTGATACGTTGACCAAGTGGAATCAAACTGACTTAAATCCGCCTTCTGTGCCGCAAGGGTCGACAGCGCTTTGAGCTGATGCTCATATGTATTGACGGCTGCCACGTCGTTTTGATAGGCCGTATTATAAGTCTGACGCTGCGCCGCAGTGAGGCTGAGCATATACCATGCACTGTCATCGTCCGCCGCACGCACGTGATAATCCATATCGAGAATCAGCTGCATCATGCGTTCATTGGTGAGCAGACGCGCCGTTGCGCGCTTCACCTGCCCTTGCAGCCCTGTCGATATGCCCGATACGATGACCATCAGTGCAACAATCACAGCGAATCCGAGCATGATCTTGCCGCGCAGCTTCATCTGTATACCCATCTCGTCTATCTCCCCTAATCCCCTCAGAATAACGGCATAGCCGCTTATTCTTCCCGCGTCTAGTGATGCGCTGCATCGTGAACGGTTATCAGTCAAGTATTCGACACATTCCTGCAAATTCCTGCCGAACCAGACATGAGGGAGAGGAGTACAGCCACTTATCGATCAGGATTCATCTTGACGCAACGGCGGTTGCCCAGGAGCATCGAGCGAGCCTGATCTGCCTTTGAAGACAAAGAGGAGTGAAAGCGTATAATTGACCACCATACCGACCACAGATCCGACAGCGACAGCCAGATACGGATAGTCGTGAAACACGACCGACGCCTTGGTGCAGATGACGAAAGTGATATAGTTGAGCACACCGCCTAGAGCATTGGCTCCGAGATAGCCCACCCATTCGCGCCAACTCGCACGCTTCGCTGTACGAAAGGTGAATTTGCGATTGATCGCCCATGTGACAGATGCGGCTAGAAAGTAGGCCACCACTTGACCGATATACAGGTCCACACCAACAGATAACAGGCCTTTAAGGACCAAAGAGTCTGCGACAAAGCCGACGACGCCAACCAGGCCGAAGCGGATGATCTTCCAGATTCCGCTCACCAGTTGTGATCTCCTTCTTGCTGCGGCTCACGCGCGCCGTGCGGCACGGAGAGATAAAACAGCCGTTTGATCTCTTGCCGCCCTCTGGTCACCGTCTCTAGCACCACGCCTGATGTGAAACTTAAGAAAGCCACCACCATCAGCCCCATCGACAAGATGGCCGTGGGCAACCGCGGCACGAGTCCTGTGTCCAAGTATGTGATCAGCACCGGGATGATCAGCACAATGCCGATGATCGCAAAAATCGCAGCCACGATCGAGAAAAACGACAATGGACGCTCTGAGCGAAACAGCGTCAAGATCGCCTTGAGAATCCGAAACCCATCACGGTACGTGTGTAGCTTGCTTTCCGAGCCTTCTGGGCGCGAACGATACGCTGTGCGCACCTCAGCCGTCGGCATGCGCAACCCTAGCGCATGCACCGTAATCTCAGTCTCTGTGTCAAACCCTTCCGACATCGCCGGAAAAGACTTCACATAGCGCCGCGAGAACACTCGGTAGCCTGACAACATGTCCGAGAACGAGCGGCCAAAAAGCAAGGTGACGAACCCGGTGAGCATCGCATTGCCCATGCGATGCCCTGAACGGTACGCCTCTTGCTCATCCGTCACGCGAACCCCAACGACCATATCGAGCTTGTCCGTCACCAGCATCTGCACCATATCTGGCGCGCTAAAAGCGTCGTAAGTGTCATCTCCGTCAACTAGCACATACGCATCCGCCTCGATGTCTGCAAACATCTGGCGCACGACATTGCCTTTACCTTGGCGAGACACTCCTCGCACGATCACCCCTGCCGCGCGCGCGACCTCGACCGTGCGATCCGAGGAATTATTGTCATACACGTAGATCTCCGCATCCGGCAAACTCGCACGAAAGTCACTGATCACCTTGGGGATCGCCACTTCTTCGTTGTAACACGGTATCAGCACCGCGACTTTCGGTGTCACCGTACGATCGCCTTTGTGCGGCGCAATGCGTGATAAGGCAGCCTCCATTTTCACTTGCAATACCTCCTGTTATAGATTCATCATGATACAATTAGCGCTCATCCTGCAAGTCTTCGCCTCTTTCGTCGCCAGAAGATCGGCGGCAAGATCACAAGCGCTGCGCCGATCGCAAAGCCAGCAGTCGCCCAGTTTTCATGAGGAGGGAGATAGGTAAATACCACTGTTGAGCGACCAGCAGGTACTTGGATCGACTGAAACAGGCTCTTGTATTCGTGTATAGGCACAGATTTTCCATTGACCTTCGCCGTCCATCCGGGAAAATACAATTCGCGTCTCACCAACACCGTCGGCGCTTTC
>JAPNUP010000160.1 GCA_026627345.1 Bacillota bacterium
AAACCAGGGGGAGTCAGTGGCTTGCCTGAGTTTGGTGGCGCCAATATCCAGTACAAGACGATCGATCCATTTACGCAATTGGACCTCGATCCAGGAGACATTGGTGAGTTGGTTGTGCGTGGAAATCACGTCACGAAAGGGTATTACAATAAGCCCGACGAGACTGCGGCTGTGATCGACAAGGACGGTTGGCTGCGCACGGGCGACTTGGGGCGCATGCACGAGGGTGGGTACATCGAGTTGCTGGGTCGCAGCAAGGAGTTGTACAAGATCTCTGGTGAGAATGTGGCTCCAAAAGAAGTGGAAGATGTGATTAGTCGTCATCCAGCCATAGCGCAGGCGTATGTCATTGGCGTCAAAGATGTCATGACTTCCGAGACAGGCGCTGCTTTCATCGAACTGAGGGCAGGGGCGACATGCACGCGCCGCGAGTTGATCGACTATTGTCAGGAGCGCTTGGCGCGTTTTAAAGTCCCAAGGTATTTCTGGTTTATGGAGGCCGATCAATGGCCGATGACCGGGACAGGCAAGATCCAGAAGTTTCGCCTGCAAGAAATCGCTGAAAAGCGCTTGCTGGAACGGGGATCAGGTACTTCAGCGCTTGAGGTAGCTACTTCCAACTAAAAACGAGCATGCCCACTGCGATATGTACAGTGGGCATGCAGGAAGGCTTGATCAATGACTCCGGCTTCGCTGGGTCGATGCGGTCAGTGAAGGTGCGGTCTGCTTAGTGTGTGACAACCGTCGCGCCCGACGATGAGCCCACCAGCTTGCACCGGAAAGCAACACAGAAGCGACGGCCCACAGCATGACAGCATTGTCCGCATACAGAAGTGAGATGAGTACGGCCGTGAGTGTTGCTAAAAGGAAAATCACACTGGCGATCCGAGTGAACCGCAACACGGTCACTGCCCCGACCACGCTCACAAGCGCATAAACCATACTTCCTCCGCCGTCTCCCTCTAGTTGAGGGATGCCTAGAACGGCGCCTGCGTGCGCGATTTGATACGCCTCGATCGCCGTATAAAGGGCAAATAGTAGTGCCACAACGCCAATCATCCATTTGACTTTCATTGGCCGCGCCTCCACACCCGTAGTCTCCCGAGTGTAGCGATGTTGGCGCGAAAAAGGTGTCGAACGATAGGGGCACTTTTATTCAACACTTATACCCCATACCCCTATGATGAAGTTTCCGGTTTCTTGCGAAAGACCACAAAGTGCAAGATAAGGTAGCTAACGGAGGAAGACGAGGCCATGGCTACGCCTTTGGCGACATTGCTACTGACCACGAGCGGAAAGTGCAAGTGGGCAATAATGTAGCGCGAGAGAAATAGCAGGATCAAGTCGTTGATCAGTACGTTGATGCCGCCTTGTATCCAAAATAGCAGGCGTTCTCGCCAAGTGTTGGTAGTGCGATCGCGAAAAGTCCAACGGCGATTGAGTACGTAGCCAGTCGCGATCGCACAAATCACAGCCAGTGTGTTGTAGGTCAGCAATACAGGTGATGAAAGGGTGGGGTGAACGAGCAAAAAGGCGTTCAGCACCAGTAAATCGACCGCCGCATTGACCAAGCCAACCAAGAGGAACTTGGGGTAACGCAGCAGTCGCAAGTTGCGGGTACGCACAGACTCGGTCACCACACGCCCCAATTTCTTGTCCCTCCTTGTCGCCTTTGACATGTCCATTCCACTCCTGATCAAATGCCGCGTCAGGACCACGTCACTGTAGGCATAATGATGTCGGTACGAATACGAGCTTTCTCCGCGAGGGCTGCCTCGATGATGCCGCGAATAACTGAATCGTTAAGGAGATGCGGTTTTAGTCCGAGCTCAAGCAGTCGCGTGTGGGCGGCATGGTAATAGTGCTGTTCGAGCTCCACACGCGGATTTTGTACGTGTTGGATCTCTGGGTTTAAGCCTAAATCCCGAGCCACGCGCTCTACCATCTTAGCCAAATCAAACACGGAAAATTCCTCAGTAAATTGGTTGAACACGCGAAACTCTCCACGTTTGGCGGGATTCAAGGCAGCGAGTTCAATACAGCGAACGGTGTCCTCTATGTGTATGAAACCGCGCGTTTGTCCGCCAGCCCCGTAGACGGTCAACGGGTGACCGGCTGCCGCCTCCACGCAAAAGCGATTGAGCGCTGTACCGAAGATCTGATCGTAGTCCATCCGGTTGGACAGCGCCGTTTCGACCTTTGTTTCATCCGTTTGTACGCCGTACACGACGCCTTGGTTCAAGTCGGTCGCGCGCAAGTTCCACGCTCGGCATGCAAACATGATGTTGTGACTGTCGTGAACCTTCGACAGGTGATAGATCGATGGCGGTTGTTTCGGATAAGGTAAGGTATCTTCACGGCCGTTGTGTGAGATCGTGATATATCCTTCCTCGATATCGATGTTGGGCGTCCCGTACTCGCCCATCGTACCGAGCTTGATCAGGTGACAGTCTGGCGCCACCTCTTTCAAAATATAAAGCAGGTTCAAAGTGCCTACCACATTATTCGTCTGTGTAAGTACCGCATGTTCCCGATCGATCATGCTAAAAGGTGCGGATCGCTGTTCAGCAAAGTGTACGAACGCATCGGGCGCAAAATCGGAAACGGCGTGTGCCAAGGCATCATAGTCGCACATATCGACGTTGTAGGCTGTAAATGTACCGCCTGCATGTCCTTGCCAAGCGGCAACCCGTTCCTCGAAAGTGGCGATCGGCGTTAGTGAGTGAATATGCAGTTCTTCGTCCCACTGTCTGCGTATGCCATTGTCAAGGACGGCGATGTCGTGTCCCTTTTTCGACAAATACAAAGCGGTCGGCCAACCACAAAAGCCATCTCCGCCAGCTATTAAAATGCGCATTATGTCACCTCTATTAGTGTTGTTCGACGCGTTTGACGCACTCCTAGTTGGCAAGTGTGATGCGCGCGTACAGCGAGCTCGTAGGTCTTTATCAATTGGTCGGTGGGATCTTCCCAGTTGCTTTTCAAGGCAGCTTGCCGAGCGTTTTGGCACCATTGTACACGAAGAGTACGATTTTCTAAAAGAACTTTGACCGAATCGTGCAAAGATTCCTGGTCATTGGCAGAAAACAAGATGCCTGCTTGGGCACCTTCGACGATTTCTTTCGAAGGCGGGCTTGTCGCTGCGACAATCGCGAGTCCAGATGCGAGCGCCTCAAATAAGGAGAGCCCAAGCGTCTCCGTTGTCGAGGGAAAGATGAATCCGTCCGCCGAAGCATACGCCGTAGCGAGCTCTGATCCGTGAAGCGATCCGAGAAAGTGGGCACGCGGATGTGTAAAAACTTTCTCCAGCCGAACGCGGTCCGGTCCATCTCCGACAAACGCCAAGGCAAGACGGGGAAAGGCGTCGAGCAGGGACCTCAGCCGATCAAGCTGCTTCTCAGGTGCAATGCGTCCAACGTATAAAAGGACTTGGTCCGCTTGTCCACTCCGTCCGAGCAGACGTACGCGCATGGCTTCGTCTCGCTTGTCTGGATGAAACAGCTCTGTGTCGACTCCGCCGGCCCACAGGCGCATACGCGGAAAGCCGTGGGCGCGAAGTTCTGCCACCATGGCGCGCGAAGTCGCGAGATTGACAGTGGACTGCGCATGGAGCGTGCGCATCACCCACCAGGAAAACGGTTCAATAAATCCGATGCCGTAACGGTGCGTATAGGCAGCCAGGTTAGTATGAAAAGAACCTACGAGTGGTAACCCGCGCATTCGCGCGTAGATGATGCCGCCGAGCCCCAGCATGAGTGGATTGACCACGTGTACGACGTCGGGCCGGAAATGATCCAGGAACGTACCTACGCCGTGAATCGGCCAACTGAATCGCTGCTGAGGATAGAAAAAATAAGGGACGCCTGGGACTGGATAAACGGGATAGCCCAGATAGGATTCAGGGCCGCCTTCCGGCGCTACAATGGCCACTTCATGTCCATATGTTTTGAGTAAGCTGAGCGTCGCCACCAGTCGTGTGACGATCCCATCAGTAGACGGTAGAAATGTCTCTGTAAAAAGCGCAATCCTCAAGTCCAGTGCCTCCTGAAGCGATCACAGAGATCAGCATAGGTGATACAACTTTAAAATTCCTTGAGTATACAGTACCACATTCTCCCCAGTTTTTTTTAAAGCCGATTTCAAGTCTGCATAATCAAAATTCTAGCAGGCGTGTAAGAGGAGACAAGTAGGGGGAGTCTTGAGTGAGTGCAGTGGTCAAGTCGCAAGTCGTCTTACCTGTACGCAAAAATCGGCGAAACAGGTGGATTTATGGATCGTTGTCCGTCGCGATCGTGCTAGGTGGGGGCGCCGTTGCCTATGCCAAGTTTGGAGATCACACGATCCCCGTTCCGGCAAGCGATCTCTATACAGTTGCTTATGGAAACGTGACGCAAACGGTCAGCGCGAGTGGGACTGTGCAAGCGCCGGAAGAAGTCGATCTCAATTTTACAGGCGGTGCCAGCGGCGTGATACGTACTTTGCCCGTGCAAGTGGGTCAGACGGTGCACCAAGGCGAGGTCTTGGCTACTCTTAATGATGCCACTCAGCAGATTGCAGTCACGACCGCGCAGGCGAGTGTAGAACAGGCTGAGGAGAATCTTGTGCAAGCCAAGGCGAAGCTTCTGCAAGCACAGGAGCCACCGACTGCAGCCACAGTAGCCGTTGCCGACGCATCGGTCACTAAGGCGCGGGCGGCACTGGTCGGTGCCAAACAGCAGTACCAGGATCAATTAGCCATCTACAACAACCGGTCAAGCGCGCAGGAGCAATTGGTTTCTGCGCAAAGTTCCGTCAAGGAAGAAGCGGCCGCCGTGCAGTCAGCGCAGATGAACTTGCAAAAAGCCAAACTCGACGAGCAAGAGTCGGAAAATGGGGGAACGCCGCAGGACATCAGCGTTCTTAAAGACGAGGTGACAGTTGCCGAACAGGCCATTTCAAGCGCTAAGCAAGAGTTATCTCTTTCCCAACAAAATCTCTCGATTACGCAACAAGATCTGCAGGCGGCGGAGCAAACTTTGTCCTCAGACGTACAAAACAGTGCGCCGTCTACCCAGATTGCAGCGGATGAAAGTGCGGTGCGCCAAGCGCAGCAGTCTTATAACAGCGGGGAAAACTCCGTCATTTCCAATGAGACGTCGTTGACGAACGCACAGTCGAATCTGGTGACGGCAGAGAAGAATCTGGCGGATGCGCAGCCGGCTAGCAATACGACCGATGCGCAACTCTTAGCCAATGCCGTCTCCACTGCACAGATCCAGTTAAAACAAGCGCAGCTTCAGTATAGTGCGGCGCAACAGAATCTGGCGGTGAATCAACAGGTCTATAACGACCGGTTGTCAGCTTTGCAGGCCGTGCAAAATGCCGCGAATACGGTGCAACAGGATCAGATTTCACTGCAAAGTGCATCCGCTTCGCTGCAGGAGACTGAGCAACCGACCGATCCACTGACGATACAGGAAGATCAGGCGGCTGTTTTATCGGCACAAGCGGCAGTGCAATCTGCACAGGCACAGCTTCAATCCGCTCGGTTGCAGGTGCAAGACACGGTACTGACTTCGCCGATCAGTGGTGTCGTCACTGCAGTCACGGGTGAG
>JAPNUP010000162.1 GCA_026627345.1 Bacillota bacterium
GCTATAGTCCCTGGTAGTGGTGTAATTATCGGGAGGTGGTTTAAAAAACGAGCCACCAGGAAATTCCTCTAATGTGCGACCTACACAAGTGAGGAGAGATGGTTCCTGATGGCTACTGTAGACAGTATGGCCCTGCTAGAGCTTTTGCAAAAGTGCGGGATGGATGGAGATGTCGATTTTCTTCGAGAAGCCACGCGAACGTTGGTGCAGGCCTTGATGGATGCCGAGGTCAGTGCACAGATCGGGGCCGAGCGCCATGAACGTTCTGCTGATCGGCAAACCCAGCGTAATGGCTATCGGCAACGGGATTGGGACACACGTGTAGGCACGTTGCCACTGAACATTCCCAAGGTGCGCAAGGGAACGTACTTCCCCAGCCTCCTGGCCCATCGTAAGCGCAGTGAACAGGCGCTGCTTAGCGTGGTTCAGGAGGCCTACGTTCATGGGGTCAGTACCCGCAAGGTGGACGATCTGGTGAAGGCGATGGGGATCGACGGGATCAGCAAGAGTGAAGTGTCACGGATGTGTCAGGACTTGGATGTCGGGGTGAAGTCGTTTCGAGAGCGACGCTTTGAGGCGCACTACCCCTATGTCTGGCTGGATGCGACCTTTCCCAAAGTGCGCGAAGGAGGACGGGTCATGAGCATGGCGCTTGTGATCGCGATCGGGGTGAAGGAGACGGGCGAACGGGAGGTGCTTGGGTTTGACCTCGGGCTGAGTGAAGATGGTGCCTTCTGGACGTCTTTTCTGCGTAGCTTGGTGCAGCGTGGCTTGCGTGGGGTGAAGCTGTGCATCAGTGACGCTCATGAAGGGTTGAAACAAGCGATCTCCAGCGTCCTCGTCGGCTCAAGTTGGCAGCGTTGCCGCGTACACGTGATGCGCAACATCTTGAGTCAAGTGCCTCGTAAATCGCAGGGGATGGCTTCTGCACTTGTCAAGACGATCTTTGCGCAGGAGAATCGGCAAGCGGCACAAGCCGTTGCCGTCAAGGCGGTGCTCACCCTACGTGATCGATTCTCCAAGGCCGCCGATGTGCTGGAGAACTCGATTGACGATGTCTTGACGTTCATGGACTTCCCTTCTGACCACTGGACGCAGATCAGCAATACCAATGTGCTGGAGCGGCTCAACCGAGAAATTCGTCGCCGTACGAATGTGGTGGGGATCTTCCCGAACCGTGAAGCGACCTTGCGCCTCGTGGGTCCTCTATTGCAGGAGATCGATGAGGATTGGATGGTCGGGAATCGGGCGATGAGCAAGAGCTCGATGATGAAATTACGCCCACCTGGTGAGGTGAATGAACTCACCGCGGAGTCACGCCTGCTGAAGTAGAGGGTTCCGGCCACAGGCACAAAGCATCGCGAAGGGTCTGCGAGAAGGCACTCGGTGATGGACGTCGCGTAGGGTTAGGGCGCTTGATATGGAGAGGCGGGCATGGTAGGCTGTTTGCCAGCGAAATGGGTTCACCCATATCGCGGATTTCGAAGAACCCATGCTCGTAGAGGCTCCATGTCAAGCGCACGCTCGAAAGCACTCGTCCTCTATTCGGTGTGCACGGGTGGTTGTTGTGAGTAGGGGCGAACAGAGTAATACAGATCATGCATGAGAGGATTTCCCTGAACCCCAAATTACACCACTTGACGGGGCACTATCTGTGACGAATGCCAACACAGGAGCGCAATTCCTGCAGCTATATATCGAAAATGTGGGAACGCAAGAAGTTGCAGAGAAACAAAGTTTGTGGTTTATATATTCTTCAATAGAGAACTTGCCCATGCTCCGCGTTACTGAATTTGATTTTTCCAGAGTTCCGGGATCGAATGGATTTGCAACTGTGCAAATGGGAGCACAAGTTCAATGGATTGGACCGTTTTCTTTATCGCAAAGTAGCTATATCTATGTAACCCTTGATACAATGCGTATTCCGGCCAAATCAGCCACTCAATCCGGTAAGTACTAGGCCAGTGATTCTGGCAATTCCCGGACACTTTT
>JAPNUP010000180.1 GCA_026627345.1 Bacillota bacterium
ATGAACATACCGTGATGATCGGAGCTGCCTGTGCCCTGTGTGCCCCTGTCATCAGGGTATTCGTACGCGCTCGCGACACTCGCTCCCCGCATCTATTTCGCCGTCCGTCAAAGACGGTCACACGTATGGGACTTTACGCGATTTTGTTCGGTTGCGCGACTGGCGCTTTCGCGCCATTTGCTACACTCATCCTACAAGGACACTACGGGATTGGCGATCGAGCGGCTGCTACCGTGTCAGCACTCTCCCTGCTCTTTACTTCCGTTGGTTCCTTTAGCGTAACCCCGTTTGTGCGCAGGATCGGGCGGCGCCGCACAACGACACGAAGCTTCTGGGCCGGCATCGTCGTCAGCCTCATCCTCGCCTGGCATTTTCCGTACGCGCTGCCGTTTATCCTCCTGCTGCTCGCGCGCACCGCGATCTTTAGCATTCCAGGCTCGATCATCGACGCGACTTTTCTCGAATGGACGGAACCGACGATGCATGTGCAGATGTTCGGTGTCCGCGTGTTTGGCACGAGCATCGGCAGCGCTGTCGGGTCGTATCTCGGTGGTGCGCTTCTTGATCGAGACGCCATTGGCGCCATGTTGATCCTATCGGCTATCGCCTTTGCCGGTGCCTGGTTCTACCTGCGTACGCTGTGGAACTCGCGCACGCAGGGCCATGCGACGCCCGATCAGCACGCCTCTTAGTCAGCTTCCTGTGCATGCGCAGATTTGTAAAAGTGCCCGTCCGCGGTGGCTACGACATCACCTGCCTGATCAGTCACGACTGCTTGAAAGAGAGCAATCCGATGGCTATTTTGGTCAGCGGTCACTCTACAATACAAGGTCCCGTCTTCGCCTGCTTTGACGAAGTTGACGGTCAAATGCAATGTCACTGCCTTGCGCAAATGTCCATCAAGCGCGAAGGCAGTCTCAGCCATGGCTGTGTCGATAAAGGTGGTAATGACGCCACCGTGGACGATGCCATAGCGGTTGCGCACATCATCTGTGATCGTCATCTGGTACCCGTAGGATCCGTCCGGCGCTTGCGCACTCTTAAAATCCATGACCGCTTGCAAGAATGCGAGCGGTTTTTTATATGTCTTGCTTTTCGCCTTCACTAGGGCATAGATCTGAGCAAGTTCCTCTTCTTCCATGTCGCCAAGCAGCGCAACGATATGATCTAGCATGTTACCGCCTCCTAAAATGAGTGTATCATGACGTGCATGATTGTGCGGCAAACGCGCATGATATATTACAAAAAATGGGACGTGTACGTGATGCCTGTGATTGTTTCGGTCGAAACAGCTGTGCCCCCACACCCTTTGCCACAAGAATTGGCCAAGGCGTTTGCACGAGAACACTTTTCCATGTCGTTGCGCGATGCCACTCGTCTGTTACCCGTTTTCGACCACGCAGGCGTGAGCCAGCGTTATCTCGGTGCCCCCCTCGATTGGCTTCAATCCCCACATGGATTCGCTGAGAAAAACGAGCGCTATCAAACGGTAGCCGCTGCCATCGCATCCGAAGCTGCGACAAAAGCGTTGGCACAGACGCCGTTTGCTCCCACCGATATCGATGCTGTGCTTTATGTGACCTCAACGGGGATCGCAACCCCGAGCCTGGACGTCAAGCTCATCACTGCCCTTGGGCTACGCAACGACGTCTCTCGCCTCCCGATCTGGGGGCTTGGGTGCGCTGGCGGAGCTGCCGGATTGGCGCGCGCGGCCGATTGGACGCGTGCGCATCCTGACCATGTCGTCCTCTTAGTGTGCGTCGAGCTTTGTTCGCTGACGTTCATCGGCAGTGATCACAGCACGCGCAATTTGGTCGGCGCTGCGCTATTCGGCGACGGCGCTGCAGCTGCAATCGTCGTTGGCACCGACCGGGCTGCTTCGGCCGGGTTAACCATCGGCGCCGACATTCTCGGTGCACGCTCCTTTTTATTCTCCGATTCACAAGACATCATGGGCTGGGACGTGACGGACGAGGGGCTGGCGGTCGTGTTCTCCCGAGACATCCCGACGCTTGTAGAAAAGGAAATGGCTGAGCAAGTAGACGCTATGCTGGCCCTTCACGGTCTTGATCGACGCGATCTTGCCCATTTTATTGCGCATCCGGGCGGGGCAAAAGTCATAGCCGCCTATGCGCGCGCGCTTGACTGCCCCATCGACTGGCTTAGACACGCTGCGTCCGTGCTGTCGGACTACGGTAACATGTCGTCGCCAACCGTGCTTTTCGTGCTGTCTCGCGCGATCGCGGAGCGTCGCGAGCACCTGGCGGCTCCCCGTCAATACGGCATCTTGGCAGCGCTTGGTCCCGGATTTTCCTGCGAACAGGTGCTGCTTTCCATGTAGGAATGTGCCACATCTGTAGAAGACACTCGCCTCCAGACCTTCCATGCCTTATAGTGAGAAAAGCGGGTATATCCCGACATGAAAACAGACATGGGAGCGTGTCCACTTGCGGATTTCAAAGGTTAGACGTGGCATCTTTTACGCTGCCACCATGCTCTATTGGTTCAGCCTCTATACGTATGTCCCGCTCCTCACCCCTTATGTCGAAAAACTAGGCGGGACGCTCTTTTTTGCTGGTCTGGTCGTCGGAGCCTACGGCTTTGCACAGCTTCTCGTCCGCATTCCGATCGGAATCTGGTCAGATCGCTTTCACAACCGCAAGGCATTCATCTTTGTCGGGATGGCCTGTGCAATCATCAGTAATCTTGGTTTCGCTCTTACTGACAGCGTCGGCTTCACACTTCTCTGGCGCGCTTTAGCTGGTGTCGCAGCAGGGAGCTGGGTGGCTTTTACGGTGATGTACGCGGGCTATTACCCGCCTAAGGAAGCGCCGCGCGCCATGGGCATTATCAGCTTTTACACCAGTGTAGCGCAGATGGCCGCTTCCGCTTTAGGCGGTGTCGTGGCCCAGCGTTTCGGTTGGCACGCGCCGTTTTACGTCGGTGCGATCGGCGGACTCGCTGCCCTTGGCTGTGCCGCTTGGGTGATCGAGCCGCTGACTGTGCAGGGGACGCCGCCTAGTCTGCGTGGGTTGCTTGCCGTGGGGCGTCAGTGGCCACTCTTGTCTGTCTCGCTGCTGGCCATCCTTGCACAAAGTGTCACCTTCACCACGCTGTTCGGGTTCACACCACTTTACGCAGCTCATCTCGGTGCGACAAAAGCAGAATTGGGTCTGCTAACCCTGCTGTCGACCATCCCCAATGCCGTGGCCGGTTACCTCAGCGGTTCCTGGCTGGTCAAACGCACGAGTCATCGTTTCACGGTCGTACTTGGATTTGTCATTGCAGCCGTGGCCACCGTGCTTATCCCTTTTACCCATACGTTTTCATCTCTACTCATCTCGCAAGCTGTCAATGGGTTCGGGCAAGGCATGTCGATGCCAGTGCTGATGGGGCTCGCCATTGCCGGGGTAGCAAGCGATCGCAGAGCGACTGCCATGGGCTTTTTTCAAGCGATCTATTCAGTAGGCATGGTGGCAGGACCGCTTCTCGTCGGACTCGCCGGCTACACAGTGGGCTTGCATACGGGGTTTCTCGGGGTGGCCGCCACCAGCGCAATTGCAGCGGTCCTCTCCTATTGGTGGATCCGCGAGCCTAAAGGGACAGCGTCCGCACGCAGACGCGCAGCCGTTCGCAGGCATCTGAAACCATCTGCTATAATCGGCCCATTTGGGAAAAGATAGCGCAAGGGGGAGCGCGAAACTCAGGTGCATCCTCGGACGACAAAGGAGGATGCACCATGTGGGGTTATGTACTAATTGCCTTCATCACTGTACAGCGACTGAGTGAACTGTGGTTATCTCATCAAAACGCTTTGTATCTCGTGCGCCATGGCGCTGTACGCGTCACCAAAGATGGCATGACCGGGCTCGCTACGCTGCACAGCACCTTCTTACTCGCCGCTCTGGCGGAATATACACTTACAGGCGCTTATGTCCAACCGCTTTGGATCACGCCTTTGATTGCACTGATCGCAGCACAGGCGCTGCGTTACTGGAGCATCGGCACGTTAGGACGAAGATGGAATATCCATGTCTATGTCTTGCCGGGAGCAGAACCGACGTGCCGCGGGCCTTACCGTTTCCTACGCCACCCGAACTATCTCGCGGTCGCCATCGAGATGATTTGTCTGCCCCTTTGTCTGCATGCCTACATCACGGCCTTTGTTTTCACGCTGCTGAACACGATACTCGTCGCCCAGCGCATTGCGGTCGAAGAAGAAGCGCTGCGCGCACTGACGCCCTATGACAAAAGCATGCACGCTGTGTTTCGCGGTGTTCTCTCACTACCCTTGCGCAAGCGTCCATGAATGTACCTTTTCCTCCAAAAGCGGATCGACAAAAGCGATCTTGACTGTCGGCAACGACAGATCCAAGATATGCTCCGGCGCCACAATGCGCTCTTTAAGCTCCTTAGGCACACGTGCAAAGACGGCATCGATATCGCGCGTCAAAGCAGTCAAGTCGATCCCTTCATAACTAGGGAGAGACGGCGCCAGATAACCTTTGGCGCGTACCCACATCGCGTACCCGCCACGGACGTTGCCGTTATACAAATGGTACAGACACACAGCCGCTTGAATCAGCCCTTTCAAAACAATGGGCCTACCTGTATCGAGCCACAAGGACTCACCGTATTCGTGACACTCATAATAATCAGCTTGTACATTAAAACAGTAGAGATAAGACATGAGTCGATTATCCATACGACTACTCCATTTCTCCCTGGATTACGGGTGCATCAATATAGATGGCTCGTTTTTAGCCTCGTCATCATTATACTGAAAATTTTCAACGCTAAGAAAAACGGCCAGCAAGAATAATACACGTGTCACAGCGAAACGCGATGCGCTATCTGACGGAATCACGAGTATGGTCACGATCACGATCAGGTTCAGAAACGTTCCGTAATGGGAAACAGGAACCAGCATAAAGCGCACGTAGAGAATGAGGAAGGCGACCACCCAGTTGATCAGCGTCGGCCCTTGGCTTTGCGCCACACACAGCCCTCCCTTATCCGGTCTCAGTGCATTCTATGCATCAGCGCCTTTAGACACCACCGATCTCCGCGAAGCATCTGCTCACGCGCCCCCCTACACAGGCTGACCTACACATGATAGAGCCTACACCAAAAAGTCGCGCTCTGCAGCCCGGAGGCTTCATCGCGCGACTAACACTCAACAGCGACCAATAACCGCGACGTCAGTTCGGGTCAACTCGATGTCTCCTGCGGTCTTCGGATGCGGATCCATAGTCGGGACATGGTAAACAGTGTACCGAGCAAGCCAAGCCCGACTGCAATGGTAAAGGTAAAGGCGGATGCTCTCGCAAACCCAGGCGCTGTCACAAGGGAGTCCCCGGACCACTGCAAAAACAAGACCGTCAAGGCCACCCCTGACACGCGACCAAAATTCCGTATCGTCGCCATTAGACTACCGGTCAACCCTGATTTCTCGATCGGCGCACTCTCCAGGATCGAGACGTTGTTCGGGGAGGTGAACAACCCCATGCCCATCCCGAACACAGATAGTGCAATGACGATATCCAGATACGAAGACGTCGTTGTCAGTAAAGCCATGAGTCCGAGTCCGAGCGTACCGAGAAGCATGCCCGCAGTAGATGGCCACTTCGTGCCAAAACGATCTGCCAGCCAGCCACCGACCGGGGAAAATAAAATCATGCTGATCGCTTGTGGTGTAAGCAATAAGCCGATGTGAGCCGTCGGAATATGCAGTACATCATGCATGTACAAGGGCAATAAGAATCCTGGAATCATAAGGATCACATACGATATATATCCCGCCACATTGCCGATCGTAAAAGGCACCGAAGTGAATAGCGATAGGTCAATGACAGGATCGCGCGATCGGAGCTCATGTCTGACAAACCATGTCAAAGTGACAACACTAAGAAAAAGGGCTCCGATGCTAGGCAAACTCGTCCATCCCCAAGTCTGCCCTTCGGATATGAGCACCATCAAGCTAATGATTCCCACGAAAAAGAGCGCCGCCCCTGCGCGGTCAAAGCTGCGTTTTACCTGTGCCGTTAGAATTGGCTGTAACATCAAAATAGCGGCAAGAATAGACAGTACCCCAATGGGCACATTGATCCAGAAGATCGAACGCCAGCCGTAAGCCGCGATCAGTATACCCCCGAGCGAGGGCCCGACGATCGTACCTGCTGCGACAACGCTCCCCACCAGTCCGAGCGGCCGTCCTCGCTCGCCGGCAGGAAAGACATACGAGACAATCGACATGACATTGCCCATGATGATGGAACCACCCACGGACTGTAACACGCGATACACGATGAGTTCCGAGATGCTACCTGAAAACGCACAGAGCATGGATCCGATTGTAAAAATCGCGACCCCGGTCACAAACACTCGCGTGCGATCCAAGCGGTCTGACAGACTCCCGACGATCGGCAAGATACCGGTGATCATGAGCAGATACGCTGAGATGACCCACTGTAGGGTTGCTGGGCCAACATGAAAATCGCGCTCCAGTGCTGGCAACGCCACATTCATAATACTGCTGTCGACATTGACCATGAATGTTCCCGTCACGACAGTGGCAAACACCAGCCAACGATAGCGCTTCGACTTGGATAATGTGTCCTTCCATACGCCGAGTCTACCCATCCTGCAACCTCCTCCTTCCAACATCGAGTGCTATACACATTATACTGCGATTTGCAGTATACAATGATCTCTCTATATTGGCAACACGTATGGCCTTACCCTGTATATCATCTGCCCGAGAGCCATATCCTAAACCCTTGACAGGGTACATCAACACCTGTATCATGCAGTATGTAGGCATAAACAGTAACGGAGGCGATATCATTGAACGCACAAGAAGCGAAAAAAGAACTTATGCAAGCAGCCAACGCCCTTCGCGACGCGGGTTTGATGTTTCGCGGACACCACGCCAATCTGTCTGCTCGACTTACCGACGACACGATGCTTATGACACGCGGCGGTAACGTCGCGAACCTCGATGAGAACAGCTTCGCCGTCATCCGTACGGACGGCACGGTGCTTGAGGGAGAAGTCATGCCTGCACAAGCTGAGATCATCCAGATGCATGCCGCGGTCTACCGCGCTCGCGCGGATGTAGGTGGCATCATTCATACACACGCTCCTCACGCAACCGCTTTTGCACTCGCACACGAGCCGATCCCGGTCGTGTATGAGCCACTCATGCGTTTTGGCATGACTGAGCCTGCGCCGGTCATTCCCTGGGCACCGCGCGGCTCTGACGCCTCTGTGCAAGGCATCGTTGACGCTGTGAAGACGAAGCCGGGTGTATCCGCCGTTTTGTTGGCCAATCACGGCGTCCTCGCCTTCTCCAAGACGCCATCTGATACCGCGCAACTGTTGTCCACGCTCGACGAAGGAGCCGAACTCATACTAGCCGCTCGTCTGATCGGTGGCGAGAAGCCATTGCCCGCACAGGCATTCGCTCAGATTGAAGAGCGTAAACGTGAATTCGCAGGAGCTAAAGCCTAAAGCGATCGCACAAGACAAAGCAGGGGCCGCGATATTGACGCGGCTCCTGCTTTGTCTTGTGCAGTCATTTTCGATACGGCCATCCAACTTTAGCGGGCGGACACAGACTCGCTCTTGATACGCACATAGGTGTGCACCATCACAATTTCACAAAATCGCAAACGTCGTACCAAGGAGATCAGGGTGTTGGCATCAAAATCAGTGGCATTTTGCAAAACATACTCATAGTAAGCACCTGTGGCAGCCATGACCCACTGCTCCTCAAGTCCGATCCGCGCATGAACGGCTCCGATGCGCTCTAGCTGTTCTACGTCTGATTGCACCAGACGGTCGCTGCCAAGGCCTGTAAAAAAGGCGGCTTGCATAGGTGTAAATCGCATCGCAATAGCCGGGTCTGCAAGCTGCGAGGCCATTCCTGGGGCTTGCATCACATGCTCCACGAAAAGGCCGGCAGCTGGGTAGGCATGGTCAGTAAAAAAGGACTCGTGAGCAGACAAGCGGATCAAGTCATCGTCAGTCAACTGTATCGCCTGCGCTACGCTTTGCCAAGGTCCGATGATTTGTAGCATCACTGACACTCCCTTTTCTCGATAGCTAACAGTGTACACGTTCTCAACTTACCTTATCAAAGAGTCGACGGGTCAACGATCAGGAAAAACCCTGATTACCCGTATCCACGTGCAAATTCGTTCCTCACCGTGCCAAAAACCGCCCTACGACAGCCCCAAGGCGTCACAGCGCGGTCTATGCCCCAAAGGGGTAAGTGAAGCAAGCAATAAGCCGAGTTCTGTCTCCTCACGTGCTGCAAGCGGCAAGTGTCTCGCGTGCGATCTCGAGAGTCGCGCGCCAAACCGTCCTTGCCTCGCACGAGTCGAGGCGGCAATCATCTATCTAGGCGACATGTCTCCATGCCGCTCAAGCAACCTACCCGAGCGCGTGACGGGCCGCCACACGTGCGCTCCTATGCGGTCTTGCTCCAGGTGGGGTTTACCTAGCCGACGCGTCTCCGCGTCGCTGGTGCGCTCTTACCGCACCGTTGCATCCTTGCCTGATCCGTGCGTAGCACGGCCATCGGCGGTCTCCATGTCTGTGGCACTTTCCTTAGGATCGCTCCCACTGGGGGTTACCCAGCACCCTGCCCTATAGAGCTCGGACTTTCCTCCCGCGCGACCTTTCGGCCCTGCGCCGGCGATTGCCTCGCTTACTTCATACTCTTCATTAGACCACACCCCATCTCAGTAAGCAAGAAGCAGATTGCGGTTCGCATGGCCATAAATAGATAGCGATGCCCTGGCGGACGCGCGCCGCCATGAGATGAACATTGGGTTTGCCCCAAGCGTCTTATATGTGTAGACAAGTCGCACACCTGTAGGTGAGTTTGGTACACTGTCGGTAGTTGATAACATCAGTCGATCTGGCAACGGCCGGAAGAAGGAGCGATTCCCATGAACCGGGAACCGGCAGGTCGGGAATCGACAACTCGTGCCAACACCGACGCTCTACTAGCACCTGATGCGCTGCGGGCCCTGATCGCAGGCGCCAAGAAACGCGACGAAGACGCCCTGACGGCACTAGTAACGCATTTTCATCGCCATATCTATCTGACAGCTTACGCCATCATGCGCACTCCTGAGGACGCGGAAGATGTCACTCAAGACACATTTTTAAAGGCATTCGCCAAGCTCCATACCCTTGAACACCCGGACGCGTTCCCGGCTTGGTTGACGACGATTGCCACGCGTCTCGCCATTGACAAAAACAGACGTAAAACGCGGCTTGCTGAGACACCACTGATTACGGCGCAGGAACAAGCCCGCCTCGATCCCCGCCGTGATCCCACGGAAAGAATGATTTTAGCTGAGGCGCTGGAAACTTTGTCGAGCGCCCACCGCGCAACCTTACTCCTATACGAGCGCGACGGATATGACTATAAAGAGATTGCCGAGATCTTGAACATTCCGATCGGCACCGTGAAATCCCGTTTGGCCAACGCCAAACGATTACTTCGCGAGGTTTTTGAAAGCAGAGAGGACGATAGGTGATGAGTCGAGTGTCTGACGATGCGCTACACCAAATGTTACTCGTGGACTACGAGGATGTGCCATACGAGGAGATGCAAGCGACACAAGCATCCATCCGCATCATTCAAGCGCTTACCAGACGGCGGCAACGGCGCTTGCGACAGTTGATGTTCCTTGTCACTGTCGGCGTCGGATCGCCGCTACTTTTAGTAGCAGCGGGATTTATCCGATTCCTCATTGCCCTGCTGGTGCATCTTGGTCTTGCACTGCGCGACGGAGCCATGTCTGCGTTACATGCCAACGCATCGGCCGGGCCCATATCTGGCATCTTGGCCGCAGTCTTGGTCGCCGTGGCAGTCACACTGACGATCACGGGAACCAAAATGGCGGGTGCCCATGGCTAATGCGCGCGCTGTGTCGATGCTACACGCTATGAGTGTCATCTGTCTCGCCTTGCTTCTAGTATGGAGCCCATTTTCCGGGGTCACAGCGTGGGCTGCCACTGTACCTGAACGAGCCATGACACCTCGCCCCGCGGCGCAGATCGTGGTGCCTCGGGGCGAAGAAGTGGACACCGTGATCTCGATAGGTCACCCGGTGATCATCCGAGGTTCGGTAACCGACTCCGTCATCGCCTTTGCAGGTGACGTCATCTTGCAACCAGGGGCTCAGGTAGCCTTCGTTCTCGATATCGGCGGTCGCGTCGAGCAGTCTAAGGGCGCCGTGGTCACAGAAGGTATCATCAGCCTTGGCCGCGATCAGCCGATCGTCACGACACTCGCCCTGGCCACTGCACTAGCTTTAGGCGCCTATCTGCTCTGGGTGTTTATCAGTGCTCTCGTGCTTCTGTATACTGCACTGACAGGCATGCTCCTGCGCCGCGTAGATAGCGAAGTGACAGCACTCGCGCGCGCTGACTGGGCCCGACTGATCGGCGTTGGTCTGCTGTGGACGCTGGTACCGCTGTTGTGCGCGGCGGCAAGCTTAGTACTACCGGTGTTATGGGTTCTAACGCTCCTCCTTGCCACCCTTGTAACGATTTTGGCCATCATCGGTCTCCCTTTTGCCGCCAACACGGCTGGCCGGAGTATCAAGCGCTTTGTCGGGTGGCAAGATGATCGCTTATCCTCTATAGCAGGCGGACTCAGCATCGCTATCGGCATCAATATTCCTGTTCTCGGGCTGCTACTTTGCGTGGCACTTTGGTTCTACGCTGTAGGCATTGCAGCCGTCATTTTGCGCAATCCCCGCCTGATTAGCAAGGAGAGGCCATAGCAACTCTCACCTAAGTGATTAGGGAGTTGCCGACTGCTCTCCTTGCAGGACAGCGAGTTCGTCTTGAAGCCTCAGCAGGGCCCCATATTCCTGACGAATCTGCATCAGCCTCTCCTTGGCTCGATCGGCGAGCGGGTAGGCTAGGCAATGCATCACTCGCTGCCGCTTGGCAATCTCCACCTGCACTTGCCAAGCAAGTAGCTGACAGCGCATGTGAAGTCCGGCCTCACCACACAAGTAGCGCATGCGCAGTTCAGCTGACAGTGCCTCATACTGTGCGTGGTCTGCCTCTGTGGGGCCTACCCACATCTTGTCGCGATCCAGGACAGGCGGATCGAGCGCCAGGCACTCATAGAGCAGTGCACCTTCTTTAACCCGTACATCTTCGCGTACGCGGTACCCTGCCTGCTGTGCCCAAAAGCGAATAAGACCCGTCCCGTTCATCGGCTGTAAGATCAGTCGCGGCGGACGAGAAGCAAACGTCTGCCGCGTTGCAGGCGCCGTTAAAATCGTCCAAATCGTATGTCCACCCATCCCGGCAATGACAACGACATCTGCTTCTTCCCGCGAAAGTGGTGCACATCCGTCACCCAGACGTGCCTCCATGCGATCATTTACGCCAGCGTCTGCGATCGCGCGCGACACCGCCTGATGCGGTCCTTCACTGATCTCGATGGCAATAGCGCGCGCAATACGCCCAGTTTGCAACAAAGCAATCGGTAGCAACCCATGGTCGCTACCGATGTCAGCCAATGTGTGCGCGTGTCCAACAAGTTGTGCAATACGCGCCAACCGCCCCGTCAATCCTGACATATCTCAACACCCAATCTGACGGGCAATCACCATGCGTTGCACTTCAGACGTTCCTTCCCCGATCTCCATTAACTTCGCATCGCGCATAAAACGCTCGGCGGGAAAGTCCTGCACGTACCCTGCACCGCCGTGAATCTGCACACACTGATCCGCCGCTCTCATGCAAATCTCCGAGGCGTACAGTTTGGCCATCGCAGCTTCTTTGGTGAACGGACGATGATTATCCTTGAGCCAGGCGGCTTTTAGCACCATCAGTCGCGCCAGTTCAATGTGCATCGCCATGTCAGCCAACTTGAAAGAAATAGCTTGGAATTTCGAAATAGATTGACCGAATTGCACGCGTTCTTTCGCATACTTCAGTGCAGCCTCATAGCTTGCGCGGGCGATCCCGATCGACAGCGCGCCAATGCTGATCCGCCCTCCGTCCAACGTATAGAGAAACTGCTTGAATCCACCCGTCTCTGTACCCAACAAATTCGCGGCAGGCACGCGAACATCATCTAGCGCGAGTTCACAAGTGTTACTTCCCCGCAGACCCATTTTCTCGTATGTACGCACAACAGAGAACCCCGGGCTGTCAGTCGGAACGATAAAAGCGCCAATCTGGTTTCGACCGCGATCGTCCGTGCCGACTACGGCAGTGACTACGATCGTGCGGGCGTAACTGGCATTCGTGATATAAGACTTACTGCCGCGAATCACATACTCGTCACCATCACGTACAGCACGTGTCTGTGTACCCCCTGCGTCAGAGCCAGCGCTCGGTTCCGTCAATCCGAATGATCCGAGTCCCTCGCCTTTGGCCAACGGAACGAGAAATGTCTGTTTTTGCGCTTCAGTCCCAAAATAGTAAATAGGTCCACACCCGAGTGATACGTGTGCTGCATAACTCAGTCCTGTGCTACCACAGGCGCAGCCAACTTCTTCAACAGCAAGTGCATAAGATACCGTATCTGCACCGGCTCCGCCATACTCTTCGCTGATTGGCAAGCCGAGCAAGCCAAGCTTGCCCATCTTCTCGAATGTCTCCACTGGGAAACGCCCTGTGCGATCCACCTCTGCCGCCTTCGGTGCGATCTCAGCTTGAGCAAAGTCCCTCACCATCTGTTGAATCATCGTCTGTTCCTGTGTCAGGTCAAATTGCACAATCATCGTCTCCTTTCCTTACCACAACCCACGACCAACCAGTCGGTCGACCGCCTTCCCTCACAGTATACCAAAGTTTTGTCCGTGAGAAAGGTGCAAAAGAATCAAGAAAGAAAGCCCGCGCCACGCCGGATATGGCGAGCGCGAGCCCATAGAACCTAGCGCTATACTATTCGAGAAAATCCTTTAGGCGCTTGCTACGACTAGGGTGACGTAGCTTGCGTAAGGCTTTGGCTTCGATCTGGCGAATGCGCTCGCGCGTCACACCAAATACCTTACCCACCTCTTCAAGCGTGCGAGTGCGACCGTCATCAAGTCCGAAGCGCAACCTCAGCACATTCTCTTCACGCTCAGTAAGCGTGTCGAGCACATCTTCGAGCTGTTCTTTCAGAAGTTCATACGCAGCCGCATCGGCTGGAGCCAGCGCGTCATCATCCGGAATAAAGTCACCCAGATGCGAATCATCTTCCTCGCCGATCGGCGTTTCCAACGATACTGGTTCTTGAGCAATCTTTTGAATCTCGCGGACTTTTTCAGGCGTCATGTCCATCTCGGTCGCAATCTCTTCGGCACTGGGTTCCCGACCAAGCTCCTGCAGTAACTGTCTCGAGATACGTATCAGCTTGTTAATCGTCTCGACCATGTGTACGGGAATGCGAATTGTCCGCGCTTGATCCGCGATCGCGCGCGTGATCGCTTGACGAATCCACCATGTCGCGTAGGTACTGAACTTATAGCCTTTTCGATAGTCAAACTTTTCAACGGCCTTGATCAGCCCCATGTTTCCTTCTTGAATCAAGTCGAGAAACAGCATTCCGCGACCGACGTAGCGCTTCGCGATACTGACCACCAAACGCAAGTTCGCCTCGGCAAGTCGGCGCTTAGCTTCCTCGTCCCCTTCTTCGATACGCTTCGCAAGCTCAATCTCATTGTCCGCCGATAACAGCGGCACGCGTCCAATCTCCTTTAGATACATCCGAACAGGATCGTTGATCTTGATACCAGGAGGTACACTCAGATCATTCAGATCGAGCTCTTCACCGCCAGGTGCATCCTCTTCGACGAGTTGTATCGCAGGTTCCCGATCCTCTTCGAGATCCTCTTCTTCATCCTCGTCGGTTTCATTGACAACCTCAATGCCAAGATCCGTTAACTGCTCGAAAAAATCTTCAATCTGATCCGCTTCTTGATCAAAAGGAGACAGTCGGTCCATGATCTCCGTGTATGTCAGGACTCCCCGCTTCTTCCCTGAGGCCAGAAGGTGATCACGAACATCCTCCACCGACGGCTCCATCTGGGTCTCATCCCGCAACTCTTTGTTCATCTTCCGTTCCTCCTTTCACGCATTGCAGAAAACGTGCCACTCGCCCGATCTGCCCCTACCATTTGCTGTCGTACCAACATGTACTCAGCTTGCAGTTCACTCAGCGCCGCAAAATCTGACGCTTCTACAGCCAACTTCATGCGCTCTTCAAGTGGAGCTATGCTTTGCTCTAACTCGTAATGAATGAGACACTCGATATCATCATCAATCATGTCACTCTGAATCTCATCACCCAGCGGCCAATCCTCTGCAGCGTGTAGCAACTGTGCAGCAAAGTGAATGATTTCCGGGTCGTCCATGTTTGATACGAGCCATTCTGGATCCGCCTCGTCGCGCTCGTCGTAAAATGTATAAATATAAGCCTGAAGCGCGCTCTCCAACGCTCCGGGAAACTCCCCAGTAAAGCGTTCTTGTACCGCCCGCACGACCTCACGGTCGACCATCATCGCAGCGAGCAGTTGTCTTGCTGCCACCACATGGCGTTCAAGGAGAGGGGCTTGTGAAGCCGCGAGATTCGTCGCGCCCCGTGCAGACGCTCTAGCTGTGCGAACGCCTGCCACTGCTTGCTGCGTCATTGCCTTATTCACGTCATCGCGTAGTGCTTGAACAGATATGCCATAGGTTCTCGCCAGTTCTTCGAGCACGCTTTCGCGCTCGAGCGCACTGTCTTCGCGGGCAACAACGGATACGGCATCGCGCAGATAAGCCATTCGTTCACTCGTCAAGTGATGCGGGTACGACTTTGTCAGTCGCTTGAGTTCAAAAGTCAGCCCGCTCATCGACTGCCCCAATACGTCTGAACGAAAAGACTCTACGCCTCGCTCGCGAACCCATTCATCCGGATCTTTACCCTCCGGGACCACCGCGACGCGAACCACAACACCGGCTTCCTTGCACACATCGAGATTGCGCTTAGCCGCCTTCTGTCCCGCTTCATCCCCGTCGTATACGAGTACAACTGTGTCGGCGACGCGGTTTAAAAGTCCAGCCTGCTCGGGCGTCAGAGCCGTGCCAAGTGCCGCCACCGCATGGTGGATACCAGATTGATGCAACGCCAGAACATCCATGTAGCCTTCGAGCAGTAACACCTGCCCGGCTTGCCGAATAGCCTGACGTGCACGATGGTATCCATAAAGCGAACGCCCTTTGGAGAAAAGTGGGGACTCAGGGCTGTTCAAATATTTCGGTTGCTCGGGGCCAAGTGCCCGTGCCCCAAACGCGATGACCCGTCCTTGCAGATCCCACACTGGAAACATCACTCGTCCACGAAAGCGATCGATCACATCGCCGCGATCGGTGACAACACATAATCCGGCTTCTGTCAGGATGTCCCTCGACAGACCGCGTTTCTCGAGAAACTGCAACAGTGCAGTGCCCGAACGCGGGGCGAACCCCAGGTTGTACTGGGCGATCGTCTTTTTTGTCAATCCGCGGTGTAAGAAGTAGGAAAGCCCTTGCATTCCCGCATCAAGATTCATTACAATGTGGTTATAGAACTTCGCCGCCAGATCGTGCGCCTGAAGCATCTGCAACCGTCGTTCGTTTCCCGGATCGGTACCGAAGTCATCGGCGACCACCGGCAATGTCAGTCCAGCTTTGTTCGCAAGCCTTTCGACAGCTTCGCGAAAGGTGATCTGTTCAACCTCCATCAAAAATGTAATGGCGGTACCACCTGCGCCACAGCCGAAACAGTGATAAAAACCCTTGCCAGGCGTCACGTGAAAAGACGGTGACTTTTCCGAGTGAAAGGGACACAGCCCTACGAATGAGCGCCCTGATCGCGTCAGACGGACGTGTTCAGATACCACATCCACGATGTCCACGCGCTCGCGAAGCTTGGCGATAAAATCATCGGGAACACGCGCATACATAGGCTATTAACCTCCCCCTTAGTGCGGTCGGCACCTATTATACGGTGTTCAGTTTCTCTGATGATAACTTAATTCGCCAACATTCTACACTTTCCTGCCGCTTAGCAGAAAAACTTCACGCGCCGTACGAACAGTACACAAATTGTTCGACATCTGAATAACGGCGGTGGCGCGAGAGCGCCATGATACCGTCTATTCAGAATAACGGCGCAGCCGCTTATTCTTCCCGCGGACGGTGGCGCGAGAGCGCCATGATACCGTCTATTCTGTCTCTACCTCGTCAAATCTAAACGTTTTGTTCGCAACAACATTCAATCCTTATATAGATGTACGCAATTTTGGCCGTTTCATCCTTCTTTTGCGCACAAATTTTAGCCCGTTATTTTTCGCACGTGGTCGAGGATCAAGCTGGCCGTCTCTTCTACCGCTCTTCTCGATACGTCGATGACCAAACAGTTCAGCTCCTCCATCACTTCTCGCGCATATCGCACTTCTTGCACAATCCGATCGTAGTTGGCATACGGGGCGTTTTGTCCAAGGCCGAGTCCTGTCAACCGCTCTCGCCTGATCTCGTTCAGTTCTTCGGCATTGATCGTGAGACCGACGATACGCTTCGCAGGCAGACGAAACAGTTCATTGGGCGGCGCGACCTCAGGGACTAGTGGAACGTTGGCGGCGCGCACCCGTTTGTGCGCCAGATACATGCTAAGTGGCGTCTTTGAGGTACGCGAGACGCCGATGAGAACCACGTCGGCGTGGGTTAGCCCCCGTGGGTCGCGGCCATCATCGTATTTGACGGCAAATTCGATCGCTTCGACGCGCCGGAAATAATCGTCGTCTAGTTGATGAACCAGGCCTGGCAGTAGCTTTGGCGTCGCCGCGAACACATCTTCAAACGCTGACATCATAGGCCCCATAATGTCGACTGCGCGAACACCGGCTTTCCCGGCTTCTTGGCGCATCGTTTCGCGAAGCGCCGGCATAATCAAGGTGTAGGCGATAAACCCTCCCACCGACTGCGCTTCTTGTACCACCTCTTTGATCGCTTCATCGGAATCCACATAAGACATGCGCCTAAGGTCAAATTGTCCATGATCAAACTGGCTAGCAGCGGCGCGCACAACAAATTCGGCAGTCTCCCCTACAGAGTCTGACACTACGTAAACAGTCGCCGGGGCATTAGTGGCCAAGTCGTTCGTCCTCCCTGCGGTTGTCCCTGGTAGCCGTATCTTGTGGCCCACACTGTTCTACCAGCCAGCGCGTTACAGTCGTCTTCGTCACTCGGCCCACAACATGCGGTCCATCGTCTTGCCATGTCACGACCGGCAACGTATCGACCTCTGCGGTGACTAGCCTGTCGGCCGCGTCGAGTAACGAGTCTTCAGGCGTCACTGTCGCAACGTTTGGCATCCGCGTCATCACCATAGAGACAGGGACTTGGTGCAAATCAGATTGGCCAATCGCCACTTTCAGCAAATCTTTACGCGAAACCACCCCTACGAGCAAGGCGTCTTCTCTCACCACGCAAAGTGACCCCACATCCTGAACAAAGAGGGCAAGGATCGCGTCATGCACAGACGTCTTTTCGGCTACTACGACGGGCTGCCCCTGAACACTTGCGATCACCACTTGGCGCAGACCTGCGCACGGTTCGAGTGGCGCTGCGGGAGCCAGAAAATAACCCACGTGAGGTCGCGCATACAAAAGTCCGGCCATAGTCAAGAGCGTCAGGTCAGGGCGCAAGGCTGCTCGTGTCAGGCAAAGAAGCTCTGCGATACGCTCCCCTGTGATCGGCTCATGCGCTTGAACGATGGCCATAATCTTTTGCTGTCGCTGTGTGAGTTCCACCTGCTTTTCTCCTTTAGATCTTTGCTTTTATTGTCGCATGAAACGAGCCGTGGTACAATTCAGTGCAGGTGCGGAATCATTTTCATTGGGATGAGGAGAGACAAGTCTGCCATGATGTTGCGCGCGGTGTTTGCCATTCCCTTGCTGATTGGTTGCGGTCTGGTGACGGGCCGATTCTTCAGTTATCAGTACGGCGGTACATTTGCCTGGAATCTAAGCTTATTTCGCAACAAATTTTTCTGGTTAGGTGTATTTGTGGGATTAATCTTCTTATGGTCTGATTTTCGTTATGCTCGCAACTTTACGGACGCATAAAGCGTGGGTCGGTCGCTATCGCGACCGCTAAGGCGCGCAGACTAATGCCTGACTGTTCGGCCATCAAAGCGTGTAGCACGTCCACTACCTCGCGCTCCGTATCGGGGCGTACCGAGACGCGACCGATCTGCTCGAAAGGTGTGGCGATCAGCGCACACAGCACGCGCGAAGCGCCTTCACTGAGGTGCCACGCGTGCTGTTCGTCTGGTAACAGTGCGCATTTCGCGCACAATAAGCCACCGCTCAGGATGCTCACATCCCTACTTTCTTGGAGTGCCTCATGACACCTCGCACAAATCAGGGGTAAAGCGATGCCGCTATAAGGCGCCACTTTAAGGATAAGTGCGGCGACGGCGATCCCCGGTGCGCTTCCTTCTGAAAGACGCTGTAGAAAAAGGGCGAATGGCTGATACAGCATTCGTATACGCAAAGCCATCTGCTCGTCGTCGCCGACCACGCGAATAAGCAACTCCGCTGCCGCAAGCCCATAACCAAGCAAATCCGGATTTTCGTGCAACGCCGCAAACGCGCGCACGGTCTCCCCTTGCTCTACACTACCCAACCCTTGCCCACTTCGTCTGAACAAAAACGAGCCTTCTGTCATGACTTGGGTCGCAGCAAAAAGTGGATGCTGGGGTTTCGCCGCACCATGCGCGATGACACGCCGCACTCCCTCTTCTCGCGCGAATAACACCGCAAGTCGATGAGACTCCCCGAATGGACGAGCCTGCAGGACAAACGCCTGGATTCGGCTCACAGCCACGTACCTTCTCGCTCCTTACCGTCCTAGAGTCGCTATTCGCGGGACGAGTCACTGGCCAACCCTTGTTCACTATCACTTGCCGCCGTGTCATACCCTGCCGCATTGCTCACCACCAGCTCATGTTGCTTGTACAGCAGGTAAGCGTCGATTTCTCCCGTTTTGGAAAAATACTGCCACAGGAAGTCTCGCATCGCAATCATCCTTTCTGTACTGAAAACGTCTGTTTGATGGTGCACCGTTAGCATAGCCGGACGTAGCCCTCAGTGATACCAAGAAGAGATATCCAAGTTACTTGTTTTTGGTAGATCAAAGCTCCGTAAGCCAAGAGGTGCGCACTCTGAAAGTCTATTCGCGCTCAAAGCCAAAGGTTCGCAGCATATGCTCGGCATTTCTCCAGTCTTTCTTTACCTTTATCCACAGTTCCAGGAAAGCCTTGGTCTCTAGTAACCCTTCGATATCTTGGCGCGCCATCGTGCCGACACGCTTCAATAGTTCGCCGCCTTTTCCTATCAAAATACCTTTTTGTGAATCGCGCTCCGTATAAATAACAGCGCTTACGTATAGCGTGTTTCCCCTTTTCTCCATCTGCTCGACACTCACGGCGATGGAGTGTGGGATTTCTTCGCGGGTTGTAAGCAAGACCTTCTCGCGGATCAATTCCGCAATCAAAAAACGCTCCGGATGATCGGTCAACATACCCTCCGGATAGTAAAAAGGTCCTGTCGGCAAGTGGGAGAACAGCACACGTTCGAGGACCTCGATCTGATCACCTGTCTTAGCCGAGATCGGAATGATCTCTTTAAATGGATACATCTCTTGATACAGTGCAATCTTGCGTAACAATGTCTCTTTTGCCACGGCGTCGACTTTATTCAATGCCAAGATGGCTGGGGAGGGAGACTGTTTAAGCCGCTCCACCACCAGTTCGTCTGCGTCGACGTGTCCGTCAGTCGCGTCTGCCACCATCAGCAGAACGTCCACATCACGAATGGCGCTGTTGGCACTTTGTACCATATACTCGCCCAACAAATGTTTCGGTTTATGCAATCCTGGGGTGTCAAGCAAGACTGCTTGGCCCGCGTCGCGGTTCATAACCCCTCGTATCTGTGTCCGCGTCGTCTGTGGTTTACTCGACATGATCGCGATCTTTTGCCCTACCAGGCGATTGACTAACGTCGATTTTCCAACATTCGGACGCCCAATCAACGCCACAAACCCAGATTTTTTTTCGTGTTGCTCCTTATTCATCCGTAACCATATCCTCTCGCCAAAAGGCGTAGGGAAGAAGTTCTCCCATCGTCGTTTTCTTGCATTCCCCTTGTAAATTGCTCAACCACACGGGCGTATCTGCTGAAGCAAATTCGCTTAATACCTGCCGACACGCCCCACACGGCGAGATCGGACGTGGTGCATCCGCGATTACAGCCAGCGCGGTAATCTTCTTTCCGGAGCCCGTTACCATAGCAAATACAGCCGAACGCTCAGCGCAGTTGGTGAGGCCATAGGACGCATTCTCCACATTGCAACCCTCGTAGACCTTCCCATCGTCTGCCAGCAAGGCTGCACCAACGGCAAACCCCGAGTAAGGGCTATAGGCTCGCAGGCGAGCTGCTACAGCGTGATCGGCTAGTCTCTCCATCACATGGTCATCCACTACGCAAAACTCCTTTACAAACCATTCTCACGCGTTTGGCGCCGTCTCCATCTAAGCGCTTCCCTATCGACTAACGGCCTTTGCGACGCAGGCGTCCTTTGCGTACACCGGCGACTGCATAGGCTACGACAGCCACGATCAGACACAGAAGCGCGAGCAAAATGACCCCCATGAAAGGCGGTCTCATCAGCGTCCTTGGATCTCTCCACAACACTGGGCTCAGCTTATCATAAAAAATCAGATACGCGACGGTCAGCGCATTGACCGCGGCAATAAAGACGGCGGCGGCAGCCACATCCTTAGCCACTTTGGCAGCACTATGCCACTCCGTTGTTAAAAGGTCAGTCACATGTTCTACGGCTGTATTGACCAGTTCGAGCGCAATCACCAGGGTGACAGAAAATAGCGCGGCCACGATCTCCGGGGTACTCACTCGTATCAGTGTGCACAACGCCACTACGGCAAATGCGGCGACAAAGTGAATCCGCATGTTACGTTGCGTCACCAAGGCATGTGCCAGTCCGTCGAGCGCATAGCGAAAACTGTTGACGAGTTTGCCCATTGGCGTTAACGGGTGAACGCGAGCGCTTGCAGCACCTCTTCTTGCAAGGCGAACATCGCGTGTTCCTGCTCCTGATCTTCATGGTCATATCCAAGCAAATGCAGCATCCCGTGAGCGGTTAAAAACGCTAACTCTCGATCCTCGCTGTGACCGTACTCCGCCGCCTGCATTCGCACCCGTTCCCAACAGATGACGATGTCTCCTAGGCACTGCGGTAGCTGATCAGTTGGCGCACTATCCGTTTCGACGGCCAGCGCCTCGTCCTCGCCTTCCAAAAGCGCGAAGGACAGTACGTCGGTAACCGCATCTTTCGCGCGATACGTGCGATTAAGGGTTTGTATCACGGTCTCCTCGACTACGGAAATGGACACATAGGCAGGCGCAAGATTCTCCTTGCGCGCAATTTCCTGGCAGACCGCTTTCATGATCGCGATCACGCGCGTACGGCGTACGTCATCCAACTCGACTTGCACGTCCACATCGATCTCTACCCAGTCATCTGCGATCGTCATTCACTACCCTCTTTTCTGGCACACGCCAGTCATGGACGTTTGGCACTGTCTACTGCTACTTTGACCGCGTCCGGATACTCGATGCGCTCATGATAGATCCCTTTGAGCGTACGCATAAATGCCTCCACCATGCGATCTAGATCGCGCAAGGTAATATCACACTCGTCTAGCTGACCATCCTGGAGCCGATCTTTGATAATCTTCCTGATCATCGCTTCGATACGCGGCGGCGTAGGTTTGCCGATCGAGCGTACAGCCGCTTCCACAGCGTCACACATCATGACAATAGCCGCTTCTTTCGTTTGCGGCTTGGGTCCCGGATAGCGAAACTGCTCAGGGGTGACAGCTCCGTGCTTATCGTCTTCGAGTGCCTTGTTATAAAAATACCACATCACAGTCGTTCCATGATGCTCGGCGCAAATCCCTTTGACAGGCTCTGGCAAGTTGTGCTCACGAAGCATTTCGAGACCGTCGGACACGTGCGCCGCCACGATCAGATAAGAAAGGTTAGGCGCAATTTTATCGTGAGGGTTCTCGCCGGACATCTGGTTTTCAATGAAAAACACCGGCCGCTTCATCTTGCCAACATCATGATAATAGGCACCGACGCGGCAGATCAGCGGATCAGCGCCGATCACCTCGGCTGCCGCCTCCGCAAGATTGCCGACGATCAGACTGTGGTGATAAGTCCCTGGAGCCTCTAGCAAGAGTTTTCTCAGCAGCGGATTGTTTGGATTCGCCAATTCCAGCAACCCCATGTGGGTCGTGATTCCGAATGTAGCTTCGAGAAATGGTAGCAATCCGATAGTAAGCACCGCAGAGAGCGGTCCGGCTACTGCGCCGTATAGCATGTCATAAGCGAGTTCTCCCCAACTCACGGCTGAAGTCAACAAAAAGTGCGTCGTCAAAATCGCCACTACGTTGACCAACCCGGCAAAAAAACCAGCACGCATGAACACGCTTCGATGCTGCACGCGCGTCATGGCCATGGTTGCACCAAGTGTGCTGATCAGTGCCGCAAAGAAATAGGCGAACTGAAATCCAAAGGCCGCACTGGTGAGAATCGCTAACAACAAGGAAGACAACATCGCCAGCGAAGAACCAAAGAACAAAGTGATCATCATGCTACCCGTGGCAATCGGCAACGCGTATGAAATGCCGCTCGGCAACCCTGCGTCAACGCCGGCTCGGGCGAGTCGAATCAACACGGCAACGAGAACGATAATCACAACGTATAAAAGCAGGTAGACGTTATCTTTGGCGACGCGAGCCCGGCGCAGTTGGATGAACGAGGCCATAGCGCCAATCATGAGAAATAAAAATACGAGGAAAGCCCCGTAGACCCCGTAGTTGGGGATGGTTTTTAACAGGCCTAAATCCTGCAGTTGGCCCATGATGCTTTGCGTAATGAGTTGGCCGCGACGCACAACCACATCGCCACGATAAATCCAGATATCAGGCACCGCACGTTGCGCTTGCATGCGCGCTTCTTTGGTCAACACCGGATTGTAGATCAGGTTCGGACGCAAGACACCTTGCACAATCTGCCCGATAACCAGCCGTGTAGGCTTATCCACATCGAGATTCACCAGTTGCTGATCGACGATCATGGCTGAGCGATCCAAGTCACTTTGGGAGAACTGTGACTGCAAGAGCGTCTGCGTAATGCGAATCGAGTCACTGCTGACGACTGTAAACTGCGCGTTAGATAAAGTCAGCAAAGCTTGCATGACACTCGTTGGAAACCCTGTGGGCTCGATCACTCGCCGTTTGGTGAGATTGAAGTGGCCGTGGCTCGCTACATCGCTCCTCAAGCCCTGCGCTGTTGCAAACAACTGATCGAGCCGTGATAAGGCCCGCTGCAAAACACTGGGGTCGACGTTGTAGCGCGCAGGCACAAGGGCTGCTGCCGCGTTTCGCGCAGCCTGAGTGGCTTGTGTATCCACGACGTCGGCGGCAGCTGTGATCGTTGCAGAACTGACTTGTCCTACGGCAAGGTTGTACCGCTGCGGAAGGGCACTGCCGATGAGGAGAACGAACAGCGCAGCGATAAAGAGCGCATATACAGCTAGGCGAAACCGACGGTTCGTCCGCAATTGGTATTTCGCTAGAATCGCCGCGAGACGTGGTTTAGCTCGTGCCATCGCGCTCACCTTGTCCATCTTCAAATTGCGCATACGCGCGAATCATCCGCTGTACAAGTGGGTGCCGCACGACATCAGCGTCTTCCAAATAAATGAACGCGATTCCTTCCACTGCATCGAGAATGCGCGCTGCCTCGCGTAGACCAGAACGTTTGCCACGCGGCAGATCAATCTGTGTGACGTCGCCTGTGATGACCATCTTGGCACCAAAGCCGAGGCGGGTGAGGAACATCTTCATTTGTTCAGGCGTGGTATTCTGGGCTTCATCCAAAATCACAAACGCGTCGTCGAGCGTGCGCCCGCGCATATACGCCAGTGGCGCTACCTCGATCAGCCCGCGTTCTAGCGCGCGCGCCAGTTGCTCCGGTCCCATCACGTCGTGAAGCGCATCGTATAACGGGCGCAAATAAGGATCGACTTTCTCCTGTAGGTCGCCCGGGAGAAAGCCAAGATTCTCACCCGCCTCAACTGCCGGGCGCGTGAGCACAATGCGTTTGCAGTCACCGCGCTTAAGCGCCAAAAAGGCGAGAACGACCGCCAAGTAGGTCTTGCCTGTGCCCGCCGGCCCGATGCCAAATACCACATCATTCTTTCGAATCGCCTGTATGTAGGCGCGCTGTCCGAGAGTCTTTACGCGAATCGGCTTGCCGCGAAAACTGACGGCCAACTCTTCACTGTACAAGCTGAGCAGCTCCGGCAACTCACCTGATTGCTCGAGATTGATCGCATACGCGACGTCGCGCTCACTGACGGTGTGGCCTTTTCGAGTGAGTTGGATCAACGCCTCCATAATGTCGGCCACCTGCTGGACCGCCACCTCGTCGCCTTCCATCGTCACCTCGTTGCCACGATCGCGCACCTTGCACCCGTATTGCTGATCCAGCATGCGGATGTGCGTCCCTTGCGGTCCAAATACCGCACGCGCCTCGTCATTATCACGCAGGACCAACTTCCGTGTCACAGTGCTCTGTTCGCTCAATAGGACCAACACTCCTAGATTCGGCAATTACCGAGCGCCCCAGATCACATCTCACTGGCCCTGATGAAGCGGTGCTACTGGGGCCGGAGGCGCTGGGACGATCTGCTGGGGACGACCGATATTCTCTTCGACTTCTGTCCAAACCGTCATGTACAGCTTACCACGCTCCAGTTTCTTCTGTAAAATCGCTTGGTGAAGAACCTTGGCCTCATCAGACGCCTCACGTAAAACATCTTGTGCAGCCATACCCAGTCCTTGTTTGGCCAGTTCCTGTGGCGAGCGGACCGATACGTGGGTAGCCGCCTCATAGACTGTTTCAGAACGCCAGGTAAACGGGAGATGGATCCCTGCGATTTCAAGCGGCGACTCCACGCTGTGCACGAGTTCACGCGTATAAGGAGGCCGCGCAAAACCCCAAACTTGCACAGGCCAGTTTCCGATCATCAAGTAATAGTGGTGGACTGCATCGCCTGTAATACCCGCCACTGCCAGACGCTCTGGTAGTTCAAGCTGCGAACGGTACCATACCAACGCACGAACGGTCCCTTTTGCGTAGACAGCCTTGCCATCGAGTAACGAACCGGAAATCAAGACCGTTCCAGGGGTGACAAACTGCCCTGGTTTGACAAGAGGAAGTCCAGAATCGGCCAATACACTAGATACGACGCCCGGCACAGCAGCCACAATACTTTGCGGCTTGTGTACGACAGGGTCTGCAGACGCCACACGGGGAATCACGTGAACGTAGACAGCCGTCCCTTGAATCCGCACCCCGACCCAAGCGATTTGCGGCAACTGGTCGAGCAAGGCCAACTGTAGTGAGTCTTGATCCAGTATCTGATACAAAGCGGTTCCCGGGCGCACATGAAGCTTTTGCAAAGCACTAGCCACCGCTTCCGGTTGATCCGTACCATCGATTTCCACGTGCCAGACAAAGCTCGACAGCACATACAAAAGGATCGTAAAGAGCAATCCTCCAGCGAGGAAAACTTTACGCCGACTAGCGCGCCAAAGTAAAAAAGGAACACCACTTTTGCGACCAAAACGGATCTTGGCCCGGTGCCTGCGCGCAACGGCAAGCAACAACCGAATATCTGTCAGCGTAACGCAACAGGTGTACTCCCCATTATCGCGCTCTGAACGAACATCCCACAGCTGTGCTCGCCGTTCGATCAGCGCTCCCAACACTCGCCGATCAGGATCGTCCACGACACGAACGCGGACGTATCCTGTTATCCACTCTGCCACGCGGACAGCCAACTGTAACGCCTCCCATCAACGGCAATCCACGCCGTGAATCGCGCCTTCGATGAGTAACTCCTCGGGCACAATCGTCCTGAGTTCCAACCCTTCACCGGAGATCACCGTCTCTCCGATTCCCGTCGCGACGCGAATCCGCGTATCGGTAAATTCAAGTAGCGATAGGTAGTTTTCAACGATGACTTGTGTGCGACCAATGATTGTAATTCTCGGCACGCGTTCCAGCGTATCAGCCGGCATCTCAAGCCACTGTGCCGCAAGCCGCTCCGACTTCTCCCGCCATCGGCGTTTCATGCGAGAACCCCTCCTACGCAGACGGTCCCCTCAGGTTTGTCCGCCTCCTTCCTCACTTGTATGCAGGTTTGCGCCGAGATAGACATGCCTACACGTACGCTCTTGGCCACAGCGCCTCCTCGCACCGACCAAGGGCCCATGACACGCGGGCCCACAAAAGTAGACAAGAAAAAACCGTGGACGCTGTCGCCACGGTTCCTGTCAAATCCTATAGGTGATGCGGGTGGGAATGCGCTGGCATGGTCTACGAGAGAAATTGCTGCACCAGACGATTCACCGTGCGCCCTTCCGCGCTCGCACCAACGCGTTTCATCACTGCAGGCATCAGCCTACCCATATCCGCCTTGCTACTCGCCCCGATCTCGGTTGCGACTTCTCGGATGATCCCTTGCACCTGCTCATCGCTCAATGCCGCCGGGAGGTATGATGACAAAATAGCGATCTCAGCCTCTGCGTCCGCCACCAAGTCTTGTCGATCCGACCCTTCAAGCGTCGCGATCGTCTCTCGCCGCTGCTTGACTTCCTTGCGAAATACACTGAGCACCTCGTCATCAGTCAACGGGCGTTTACCGTCGATCTCCGCATTTCTCACCGCTGATTTGACCATCCGCAACACGGACAGTCGGACTTTGTCTTTCTCTTTCATCGCGGCCTTCAAATCTTCCCCCAACTGTTCTGCCAGCGTCACGCGCGAATCACTCCCATTATACAAGCGGCGCTGCTGATGATCTCTCATCGGCAGCGCCGCCGCTATCAATACTCTACAATTGCTGTAAAGACAGCATCAGAATTTCTTTCTCTTCTTGGCGGCCGCTTCTGCCTTCTTCTTGCGCGCCACACTAGGCTTGTCATATTGCTTCCGTTTTCTAACCTCGGCGAGGACGCCGTCCTTGGCAGTAGCTCGCTTAAAACGGCGCAGAGCACTTTCCAACGACTCGTTCTTGCGGATCTTAATCTCGGACACGTAAATCTCCCCCCCTCCACCGATCTTTCGATCACTCGTAACGGGAGCGGTACGTCCTGCATTACCAGTATCTCCGCCGATTATATTCTACTGCAACAAATACTGTCAACCAAATCGGCCACTTTTCGCATATTCAAGTGCGTCCCTTGTAAGTATACACGATTTTCGGGCTTTCACACACCTCACCGCCCATGTGGGCGATGCTGATGCTCAAGCCACAAGAGACGCTCCCACAACGCTCCGAGGGTCGCCAGTCCTGCGCGCTCACAGTCCACAAATAAGCGTCGTGCCACAGCAGTCGTCATCAGCGCGTCACCCGCGGCGCTATGCCGATCGACGACTGGAATCTCGTAGAACGCGAGCAATGCATCGAGTGACGGGTACTTGCTTAACTCGTGCACGCACATCGCGATTTTGCCTGTGTCGAGCACTTGCGCCTGCCACTCGATCCCCCACGCACGCCGCAGCCCTGTGGTCAAAAACCGCATGTCATGCCCAGCGTGGTGAGCAACAATGATGCGGTCCCCAACGTATTGTAAAAAAAGCTGCAACGCCCGGTCGAGCGGTGGAGCACTACGCAACGTGGCCGCTGTAATACCTGTCAGTTTTGCGACTACAGGTGGGATCTGCATATCTGATCTCAGTGCAATGTAGGTGTGAAATGCGTCTGAACACTGCGTGCCAAGGTCGCAAGCGACGGCTCCGATCGAAAGCAGTGCGTCCGCCTGCGGTGAAAAACCAGTGGTCTCTGTATCCACCACAGCATAAGAAAGTTCTGTCAACAAGACCTCTGCCAATGCATGCTCTTGTGCTGAGCGCAACATCGCTCTTAGTTCCACCTGCGCCTGAAGCGACTGTGCATCGTCAAAACCTGTCATTTCAGGTTTTCCCGAGCCGCCAAAAAGATGCCGTAAGACGCGAATGCGTTCAAACCCCATCGTGCTCAGCCACCCCTCGGGAAGTGTTTCGCTGTCAGCTGTTGCAGGTTGCGGACGGTGCGGTGTGCACGCTTCAAATCATCCAGTGTGTCAGTGCTGAGCGCCAGTGGATCCACGTAGTCGTCAATCGGCCGATCAGCCTCTGCAAGTGCCACGTGATGCCTCACGCGCGTACGCAAAATGACGCGCAACGCGTGTAAAACGGAGGCTGCCAAATCCTCAGTCCAAACGCGACTGCGCACGAGCGAGGCGATACGCATCACAGTCGCAGGCTCTTCGATGCCTACACTGAGTGCCCACACCCGCACACTGCTGACCAGGGGCGTATAGAGCCCCTCTTTAACCCCAAAAAGTCCTTTGTAGGCTCCTGCCGTTTCCGTGCGCAGATGCCCGAGCAAAGTAAGAGAAACACGTTGTGCTAAACCTTGATCCGCCGTTTTCCACTTCATAAACCCGGAGCGCGCCACGGCCTGCACCGCTTGCGAACGCAGGCGACTCGTCAGTTCATCCATTCCAGCGATGGTACGCGCGTCAGAGGCAATCAACAGGTAGCGGATATGGTCCCAGTCAGGAAACGCCTCATACTCTGAAAACTGCGCTGCAAAGCGAGATGGGCTGCCTCGCCAGCGCACATTACTGGCCATGACATTTCCTTTGCATAGCGGATACCCGATCTCGTGCAGGTGAGCTGTAGTGAGCTCAGAGAGTCTTGTAAAATAAGGCTCCCATCTGGCATCATCAGTGTCATACACGAGCGCGTGATCCTGATCACTGACAATACTTTGCTCATCGCGAGCCCCACTCCCGAGCATCACAAAGGCGAATGCAACATCCGGATCGGGCGGGGCACCTTCCCGCTTCATGCGCGACATTGCCAGTGTGAAGGCTTGTTCGTGCAGATCCCGATGAACAGCGGAAAGGGTCGCAGTGACTTCCTCGATCGCCTTTCGCGCCAGAAGTTCGCGCGCCAGTACCGCTATCCCTGCGCGTCGATCGCGCAGCTGCTGCAAGTGCTGATCCAACGAATCGGTCATAGGCAACCCCTTATATCATTCAATTTTTGGTAGTAATCTAGTGCCAATGCCCATCGCCTGTCCGGTACGCCAGCATATAGTAGGAGTGAGGCATCACAGGCCATATTGACACGGGGTGAGGCGTGTGAAATTAGGCACCATTTTGAAGGCAGGTTCGCTTGCCATGGATATTTACAATCACCAGTCCGCGCGACAACTAGGATCGCTTGTCAAAGGCGGAATCGAGCGGCGCGCCAAGACGCCGCAAGTGCCGACAACGACTGGCAAGGAAAGTACAGACAAAGACCAAGGACTCGGATCTATGCTGTGGTCAGGTCTGATGGGCGGACAAACAGCGCATCCGGCGATGCGCACGCAACCTGCTCGCGCTTATCCGCACGGTCCCTATCGTCAACAAGGCGGTCCCGTGCGGAGGCCTCCTAGCTACCAGCATACGACGGGAGCGGGAGATTACGACCCACTGGTGCCGATTAAAAAGGCCATGAAACATGTGACGCCTGAAAATATGCAAAAAGCCATGCAGTGGCATGGCATTATGAAAACCTTCTTGTCAAAAGACTAGAGGGAAGCTCTGAGGTGTCAATCACTGGCACCTCTTTCTTTTTCCCCGATCGAACCGCCTATCGCCCTGCCGGAGGTGCTTCATCAGGGACTGGGTGCTTGTCCGGAGTAAACCATTTTTTCTTCGCGTACAAGCTCATGAAAAGGAGCACAGCGATCACCAGTACACCTGTGATAATCGCCGGTATGACCCCATGAGTGATACCGAGCGCAGCGCCGCCGACGAAAAGATAAAAAGGAATGAGACCCACTGCAGTGGTCCACAGAAAAGGCCAGAAGCCAATGCCGAGAACGCCTGCGATGTAGTTCAAGGCGTGAAACGGAAAAGGGGTAAAACGAAGCCCGAGCAACCCGAGCACGCCGCGTTTACGCACCCACTCATCCACCTGATTCTGTCGCGCCTCGGACAACATCCGTCGATATAGCGGCTGGAAATGCCAGCGCGTCACGTACATCGCAGCAACGCCACCGATCACAGCGCCGATCCACGAATAAAAGCTCCCCCAAAACACACCGTACATTTCAATGTTGATGAGGATCAAAAACTCAGACGGCACTGGAATGATACACATCAGCGCCATCGCCACAATCGCAATCGCTACACCATAGAAACCCAATGACTGTACCACCAGAACCAAGTGTTCGATGTCGTGGCGATAGTGATACGAAAGCCAGAGCGCAACCCCGAGAAGAATAACGCCAACAATGACTGGGGCCGGTTTAAAAGCAGGTGGGCGGTCTCCCTGCCCTTGTGTACGCCAGGAAATGGCGATCCACCTCCGAACGGCAAATCCTGATTTTTACTCTATCACAAGCCCTGTAAACCTGCCAATCATCCTTTGCGCTTTTTCGGTTGACTCTCCACGCCATCATCGCG
>JAPNUP010000138.1 GCA_026627345.1 Bacillota bacterium
TCGAGCTGCATACCATGTGGCCGCTGTTGGCGGATCGTCTGCTTGCGTCGATCCAGCTGCTGACAAACTCCGTTTGCAACTTGACAGAGCGCGCAGTGATCGGACTGACGGTGAACCGCGAGCGCTGTGCAGCGCTTTGGATGGGCAACCCTGCAGTGGCCACGGTCCTTGCACCTACACTGGGTTATGATCGCGTGGCGGCAGAAGTGAAACAAGCACTGGCACAAGGGCGCAGTCTTGTCCATGCCGTGCCTGGTCGAACGGACATCGTGCGCATCGGAGACGACGCGGTACCGGTCGCGTGGCTCACAGCACCACACGCGTGACTAAAACGGCATGCGGCGGAAGGCCAGGCGGCGCGCTATTTGTGCCAATGATCATAGCGGTGGCGATCACTCGTCACTGCGCGCGACAGAAGGAAATAGACACCTGCGGCCAGCAGAATCAAGAAGGCAACTTTGATGAGAAACGACAGGACCGCGCTGACCACGATGAAGCCGACAAACAGTAATACTAAGGTCAGCGCGATGCGAAAGGCGCTGCGAAACATAGGCAAGACTCCCTTGTTGTCACGTATAAGAACCATTCTACCGCAAAGCCGGCTAAAAGCCTATGCCTTGCGGTCTTATGGCAGTCTCAGAGCTAACCCTGCTACTTTTTTATACGTGTGCGGAGTGAGGAAGTTTCAGAGCGTCAGTTCACTGCCTGTGGCTGCAACGTGGATGCAGTCTTGATGGCTGACGCGGTGAGTGTCGCAAGGTGGATGATCGTCTTGTGCCCAATGCTTTGTGGATCAAGTGTGGGATTATAGGCAGTAAATTCAATCCCGCGCAGGCGGCCGCTGGCAGCGATCCTTTGCAACGACTGCTCGGCCAGTGAAAGCGAAATGCCTGGAAAAACAGGAAGATCGACGGCTGGCATCACGCCTTGCTCCAGCACGTCAACGTCGAAGTGCACGTATAAGTCGGTCTCAGGCAAGTTGTTTGCGAGCCACGTTTCGATTTGCTCAGGATAGACATGGCGTAGGCCATACTCGTTCATGAGTGAGATCTCATTCCAGTCTGCTCCTCGTCCGGATAGCAAGGTAACCTGCGCGGCGGGGATGGCAGCTGGCAGATCGGCTGCCCCGACTGCGGTTGCCAGCGCAAGCCCACCAAGATAGTGCGATAACGTGGTTTTTTGTGTGCTAAAGTCTGCGTGACCGTCAAACCAAAGGACATGGCCCTGTGGGAAGTGCTTGGCAAACGCCGCGAAGGTGCCGCTGGCAATGCCACAGCCACCGCCTTGAACCACAAGGAACGAATCTTTTTTCCAAATATCAGATAAAGCTTGCGTGGTGGCGTCAAACACCTGCGCGAGTTCTTTCATGCTCGGTGGGTCTTGGTCGTATGAGAGGGTGACATCGCCGTAATCCGACACTTCTGCGATCTGGCCGAGCGCGGACACGAGGTGTGGGCGCACTGCTTTGCACGCGGCAGCTACTTGCTCTGTCTGGATGGTTCTATCCTTGGGAAACACGGTGCCGAGCGGTATGCCGACAACGCCGATCCGGACAGTCATGGAAAATCACCTCACAGTCGACTAAGATGGCTTTAGTATGCGCATTTTAGTGCATGCATACCCTAGACTGGAGGTGGGCCTTGTGGATCAGGTAACAGCGCGTGACGTGGTGGCTGGCATGAAGGACAATTTTGATGCCGCCGCTGCCAAAGGTGTAAGTGCCGTGCTCGTCTATGAACTCGCAGGCGATGGAGGCGGCGTGTGGACACTCGATGTGCAAGACGGAACGCTGACCGTGGATGAAGGTATACCGTCTGGTAAGGCGGCGGCAGCCACTGTAAAGATGGCTGCTGACGACTTTGTCAAGGTGGCGCTCGGAGAGATGAATCCAATGCAGGGGTTCATGTCGAGAAAGATCAAGATCCAAGGGGATCCATTTACAGCTCAACAGTTTCAAGGATTTTTCAAACGTCCGTCGTGATCGACGCCGGACTTTGAGGGAGCGGCAGTGGCAGGCGGGCGCACGCGCCCGCCTGATTGTTACGAGGTGTAGCGGTCGGTCTTCACCAGGTGGTTGCGCAAGATCGGCGCACCTTCTGGTTCACACTGGCTGACGACGCCACCGCCTTCATCCATCATACGATGAATGCCTTCCTCTATGTCCTCATGCTCGGATTGCTCCAGATACCCTTCATGAACAGATTCCGCGGTGCCGTAGTTTGATTCATCCATCCTTTGCGGTCCCCTCCCGTTCATTGGTATAATCATGAGGTAAGCTTTGCGAAAGGCACCTCTACGCCTTAGCTTGCTACGGCGCGCAGCTGAATATGTGTGCCAAGCGGGAGCGGACACTGGCTGATTTGACAGCCTCATTCAAAGTATAGTGCCCGGCAACCTGTCTCATGATAGAGAAAAGAGGTAGATCATCAGTGGCCACTTATCAAGACCCATTTGGCGTCAGAAGCGAGTTATCTGTTTCTGGCAAAACTGTTCATTATTATAATCTTTCTCGTCTGCAGGCGGCAGGTGTGGGGAATATCTCACGTTTGCCCATTTCGATGAAGATTTTGTTGGAAAGTGTTCTTAGAAAGTTAGACGGGTACGTCATCACCGAAGAGCATGTGCGGCAGATCGCCAACTGGAATGCAGCCGCCCCGGACGAAAATACAGAAATTCCATTTATGCCAGCCCGTATTTTATTGCAGGACTTCACAGGGGTTCCAGTCGTCGTCGATCTCGCCGCTTTGCGTCAGGCAATGCATGACAATGGCGGTGACCCGTTGAAGATTAATCCGCTGGTGCCAGTGGATCTGGTCATTGACCACTCGGTTCAGGTCGACTCTTTTGGCACACCCTTGGCGCTTGAAGAAAACACGGATTTGGAGTACCAGCGCAACGAAGAGCGCTACAAGTTCTTGCACTGGGCTACTAAAGCGTTCACGAACTTTCGCGTCGTTCCTCCTTCCACTGGCATCGTTCATCAAGTCAATCTCGAGTATCTTGCCTCTGTCGTACAGCTGCGGGAGCAAGATGGTGAACTCGTCGCGTTCCCTGACTCGCTAGTGGGCACAGATTCCCACACGACGATGATCAACGGACTCGGCGTGCTCGGTTGGGGAGTCGGTGGCATCGAGGCGGAGGCAGGGATGCTTGGACAGCCGCTGTACTTCGTGACACCGCAGGTGATCGGCTTTAAGCTCACAGGGAAACTTCCTGCAGGCTCGACCGCCACTGACTTGGCGCTCACAGTAACGAACATTTTGCGTAAAAAAGGTGTGGTCAACAAATTCGTCGAGTTCTACGGTTCAGGACTTAGCAGCATGAGCCTCGCTGATCGCGCGACGATTGCCAATATGGCGCCTGAATATGGCGCTACGATGGGCTTTTTTCCGGTTGACGCAGAAACGCTTAACTATCTTCGTTCGACCGCACGGTCGGAAGAACTCGTTAGTCTGGTGGAGGCATACACCAAGGCGCAAGGGATGTTTCGCACGGATGATATGGAAGAGCCCGTATTCACCGATAAAATTGAACTCGATTTGTCGACCGTGGTGCCAACGCTCGCCGGGCCGAAACGACCGCAGGATCGCGTAAGCTTGACCGATCTGAAGCAACAGTTTCTCTCGTCGTTACAAAAGCCGATCAAAGAAAACGGCTTTGGTCTGTCTGACGAACAAGTGGCCAAGCGCGTCGAAGTGACATTTGCAAACGGGCAAAAATCGGTGATGCAGACAGGTTCGCTGGCGATTGCCGCGATCACGAGTTGTACCAACACCTCTAATCCCTCGGTCATGCTCGCCGCCGGACTGCTCGCGAAAAAAGCGGTCGACAAAGGACTCATGCGCCAGCCGCACGTCAAGACCAGCTTGGGCCCAGGATCACGCGTGGTTACGCAGTATCTCGATGACGCAGGACTCAGCCCTTATTTAAATGATCTCGGTTTTCAAGTCGTCGGCTACGGCTGTACGACCTGTATCGGCAACAGCGGGGATCTCATTCCCGAAGTGAGCCAGGCTGTCCTAGATAATGAGTTGACGGTGGCAGCTGTGTTGTCTGGTAATCGGAACTTTGAGGGGCGCGTTCATCCGCTGGTCAAAGCCAACTATCTGGCTTCACCACCGCTTGTAGTGGCTTATGCGCTGGCAGGTCGTGTCGACCTCGATCTGACGACTGAACCACTAGGTGTTGGCAAAGACGGGCAGCCGGTCTATTTGAAGGATATCTGGCCGTCACAGCAAGAGGTAGACGCAGCGATTGCTGCGTTTGTGAAACCGGAGCTGTTTGCTGCCAAGTACGCCAATGTGTTGGAAGGTAATGACCGCTGGAATGCTTTGCCGACTCCCGAAGGTGAACTCTACGATTGGGATAAAGAGTCGACGTATATTCAACTGCCGCCGTTCTTTGAAGATATCATGAACGACAATTTGAAAATCGATGAGATTCGCGGCGCCCGCGTCCTGGCTCTCTTGGGTGACTCTGTTACGACCGACCACATTTCACCTGCAGGCGCCATTAGCATCAAGAGTCCTGCCGCCAAGTACCTGATAGAGCATGGTGTGGATCAGCCTAACTTCAACTCCTATGGATCGCGACGCGGGAACCACGAAGTGATGATGCGTGGCACATTTGCCAACGTACGCATCCGCAACGAAGTAGCGCCTGGGACCGAAGGTGGTGTCACGAAACATCTGCCTGACGGGGAGATCCTCTCCATTTATGACGCTGCGATGAAGTACGAGGGTGAAAGGGTGCCATCCGTGATCGTCGCAGGCAAAGAATACGGAACAGGTAGCTCGCGGGACTGGGCTGCCAAAGGAACGTATCTGCTGGGAGCGAAGGCGGTCATTGCCGAAAGTTTCGAGCGCATTCACCGGAGCAACTTGGTCGGCATGGGCGTGCTGCCTATCCAACTCGATCCAGGTCAATCTTGGCGCTCGCTTGGGATTCTTGGCACAGAGGTGTTCTCGATCGAAGGCTTGCACGACGGCATCAAGTCGCGCCCACGCGTAACGGTGCGCGCTGTCCGCGAGGACGGCTCTGAGGTGTCATTTGAAGCGACGGTCCGTCTCGATAGCCCGATCGATATCGACTATTACCGAAACGGCGGTATCTTGCAGATGGTGTTGCGTAGCCTGATGCGTGGATAACGAGCACGTACAAAAGCCAGCCCCTTTATGAACAGGGGCTGGCTTTTTTTGTTTTTCGATGGCCAGTTACTTTAGGGACGAGTCGACAATCGACTGGATGGAAATCGGAGAACTGCTTCCGCGAATGTAAGTCACTGTGACCTGGTCACCGGCGTGAACGAAAGGGACCACATTCGGAGAGAGCGAGAGCGAAGCGCGATAGGCGTGACCGTCAATGAGAAACAGCCAGTACTCCTTGACTGTCGCTCCGCTGGCCCCGCCTGATTGTAGCGTCGTCGCGACACGTTGCACCGTGCCATGCACGGTGACGGTTAACGAAGGTAGGTTTGGCGCGCCTGAACCCGAAGAGATTAAATACGCCTGCCAGGCGGCCAACGCATCTGTGATGTTCGAGGCGATAATGGGCTGCGCAACGTTTTTGGGATCGACGATGGCCACCTCTTGTACAATCCCTGAGCGGTTGATGACAGGTGCGATGTACGCCAGCGAGCCAGACACGTTGTACAGGAGTGCGCGACCCGCAGAAAGGGTACTGTTCACAGTTGCACCGTTGACGCGCTGCGAAATGGAGATGTCGTTTTGCAAGCCTGTGAACGGCGTATACGTCACGCGGTTGGTTTCCGCGTCGACCAAAATAATGCCAGACAAGGAATTGTCGTCGGCATTCGGAGAAGTCAGTGGAATCTCCCAGCCGAGCCCACCGTTTTTGAGCAACACATTGTAGGGCGTCGCATGTACCGGTTGTGTAGCCAACTGATGTGTCAGTGTCGCGGATAAAAAGCCTGCGCGATCCCACGCATAACGTTTCGCTTCGCTTTGCGCGAAGTTCGGTCCCACCACTTGACTCACCCAGGCTGGCTGCTGTCCAAGTGGGTAATACGTGACTTCACCGGTAGTGGGGTCCGTTAGCGCGCAACCTGTAATCACTCGTGTCACCAGTCCAGCGAGGCCTGGAGCCGGGCAATACAGGGAAGTGACCCAGTATGCGGATCCGTTTGGCGCCAGTTCCCAGTCTGACGTGCCGATGATGTAAGTCGGAAAATGCTGATACAGGAGGCGCCCGAGATTATAAGAAAATCCTGCAGAGGGCGTGATCGTATACGCCTGATGAAGTACAATTTGCGGTTTCGCTGATGGATTACTCGCAGAAGTCCACACGTATCCAGGCGATGTGTGACGGGTCAGCCAGATCAAGCCGTTATTGTAATCTAGTGGCGCTGTCCAGATCAACTGTTGGTGATAGCGAACGAGAGCGAGCCCGCGATCGGAGACGTGATATTGCGGTCCAAGTGAACCGATCGCGTTAGACAACACGAGAGCAGCGCTTTGCCGTTCTACGATAGGGACGTCTGTCGCATTGATAGGAGGGAGCATCTGACTCGTCTGCGCTTTGACGAGCGCCACTTGCGATCCGTAAGTCGCCGCTGCCGCCAGAGAAGTGGCCAGGCTGGTCACGATCGTCGCGGCGATCAGCGCCACTACGGTCCCGATCGTCAATAGTGTGAGGGGTCCGAGACGAGCTAGCGCACGACGGGCTGCATCGAAGCCGTACATTTGCGACGGGCCCGCGGTGGTCGAACGAGGCCCGCGGCGGCGCATATTTTGCCATAAGGGAAAGAAGATGAACGCAAGAGCGAATACACCTCCGAAGCTAAACACGCTGAAAAGCAAGATGACGCCTACTGCGATCAGGATGTAGAGCAAAGGCTTATTATTCGTCAGGCGCGGAAAGGTGCGTTCGAGGGCCAAGTGAGCGAGGCGAACCGTGATGGCCAGCACTGCCATACTGAGGAGAAAGGGGATCGTAATGGTCGGGAAAATGCCGGCGAAGTACTCGACAATACCCATGGCGATAATGAAAGCGCCGATCCATGCGTACCCGCGTGCAGGCATTCTCCGCGGTCCCCATCCGAGGATGATGGCTACAGTGACGATTATAGGGGCGAGTAAATAGACGAACATAGACATCACCTATCGATGGAGTATCGCGACTGCCCTGTGAACAGTCCCGACATCCGAATATGTTACTTTGCAGATAGTGTACCATACCCTCTTGTGTTTCCTCATTTATGCAAGACTGACCTGAGCCATCACCGTCTACAACTTAGCACATTCGGTGTTAGAATAGGAGGATATATCATCATTCATAGACTGGAAGACAGCGCAAAACAGTCCAGCAGTGGAGGGAATCCGGGTGTCCGAATCGATCATCGATATCAGTGACATGGCAGTGGTTAGAAACGGGCGTTTTTTGCTCGAAGGGGTGACCTGGCAGGTGCGTGCGGGCGAACACTGGGCCTTGCTCGGCGCTAACGGTGCAGGGAAGACGACGCTGCTGCAAACGCTCATGGGTTATTTGTGGCCCACGAGTGGTCGCGTGAACGTTCTCTCCCATACGCTCGGCTCGTACGATGTGCGGGAATTGCGAAAAGAAATCGGGTTTGTCAGTGTCAATATGGATGCCAGGCTGTCGCCTACTGAGACGGTGCTTGCGATTGCGCTGACCGGGCTCAGTGCTTCTTATGAACTCTATCAGGAACCGTCTACTGCACAAATCGAGCGGGCGCACACACTGTTAGCGCATATGGGCGTAGACCAGCACGCGCTACGACCTTATCAGTCTCTGTCTCAAGGCGAACGGCAGAAAGTTTTGATTGCGCGCGCGCTCATGGCGTCGCCACGTCTACTCATACTGGACGAGCCTTGCGGCGGGCTCGACTTCCCGTCGCGGGAGCAGCTGCTATCTGCCCTCGAAGATGTGCTCGCAAGTCCGGGTGCGCCACAGTTGATCTACGTGACGCATTATCCGGATGAACTCATCCCGTCTATGACCCACGCGTTATTGCTGGCGCAGGGCAAAGTGGTGGCTTCTGGGCCGAAAGAGACGGTGTTGGCGCCAGATCCGCTGGCTACGGCTTTCGGCGTGCCAGTCAGCGTCGTGTGGCAAGAAGGCTACCCGATCGTGCGAATGCTGCGTGGCCAATGAGGAGGCAAAGAAGATGTTAGAGGCGATCATCGGGCGGGCTGGTAGTGGCAAGACCGAGCTTTTGATCAGTAGGATCACAGCGGCTTGTGAGTTAGATCCACTAGGACCTCCGATTTGGTACGTGGTTCCGGACCACGTGACGTTTGCTATGGAAGAACGTCTGACTCGCGCTATGCGTGGCCATGCACTTCTAAGAGTGCAAGTGGTGAGTCTGCGCAGACTGGCGCGCAGTGTACTGAATCAGCTCGGCGAAGGTGAGCGTATGCCGCTCAAAGAGGCAGGGAAGTACGCACTACTAGCCGCGGTCTGCGAACAGACGCCATTTTTGTCTCTGGGACAAGCCGGATGGCCGCCTCATCTGCTTGAAAGATTGCTCAAATGGATTGAGGAGTGTCAGCGTCATCTCGTGACGCCGGCGCAACTGCGTCTGGCGAACGATGCCCTGTCGGATCATCCGGAACTGCGGATGAAGATGGCGGATCTTGCGCAAATACTGGATGCCTATAGCCAGATGGCGGCCGGAGCGTGGATGGATTCTCTCGAACTGTTACCCGTTTTTGCAACTTGCCTCGATCGATCGTCATTGCTCAAAGGGGCAGCTGTTTACTTCGATGGGTTTGTGAGTTTTTCACCGCAAGAATGGCAAGTCATCGAAGCCCTTGGTTTAGTGGCACGTGAAGTGGCGGTCACGGTGGCGGCACCTTCCCTATATGCTGACGAAAGCGTGCGTCATAGGGCCAGTGCAAGCCTGCTGTCGCACCCATTTGCCGAAGCGATCGACATGTTGGCGCGCCTTTCTCAAATCAGTGACTCGCTCGGCATGCCCGAACCGATGATTACCGCTGTGCCGGACGATGAGTGCCCGCGATTTGCACAATCGCCAGTACTGGCGCATCTGGAGCGGGCCTTGTATACTTCGGCGTCCGCATGGAATGCGCAGTCACACGAGGAGTCAGATGGACGCGACGCACAACTGTATTTGGCCAGCGCTACGACAGCGGAGTCTGAGGTGGCCGGCACTGTTCGCGCACTGATCCGTCATCGCCGCGCGGGTGTCAAATGGCGTGCGCTGGCCATCATCGTCCCGCACCTCGATGACTACCGGTCACTCCTTGAAGAGGCCTTGTCTGAAGCGGGTATACCCTACTACATGGACGTGCGCATCTCGATCGAACGACACCCTTTATCGGTGTTTATCTTTAGCGCCTTGGGTCTTGCCGTGGCAAAGTCGGATGAGAAAGCACTTTGGGGATTGCTCAAGTCCGATTTGTTTCCGGCGACTCGATTAACGATGGATACTCTGGAAAATGAGTATCTGCAGGGCCGTTGGCGACCTTTTGCAAGACAGGATGGGCAAAGTGCCAAGTCAGGGCGCGTCGATGGGCTTTTGACGTCCTTGCTGCAACCGTTTTTCGAGATCGTTCGCGAAGGCGCTTCGGTGCGCGAGATGGCTACCGCGCTTTGGTCTTTGCTCGAGCGCGCCGAGGTGGCTAAACGTTTGGATTACTTTGCTTACAAAGATGAACAAGCCGGCCGATTGCTAGATGCGCGTACCCATGAGCGAGCGTATACAGCAGTGCTAAGCACACTCGATGAACTCGTCGAAGTATTTGGCGATAAGATCTTGCCGCTCGATGTCTTTGCAAAAGCGCTACGCAGCGCGATCGGCAGTGTGGCCATCGGTGCGATTCCCGCGACCATCGATCAGGTGCTGATCACGGAGACTGCACGCATCAGAGCGATCGAGGCCGATCATGTATATGCGCTCGGCTGTGCAGACGGATCGTTTCCGGCGCGCATGAGCGAGGATGATTTACTCGCTGACAGTGAACGCAGTGTCTTGGCGCAAGTTGGGGTCAAGCTCGCTGAGCCGTCTGCCAAGAGGCAGCTCTATGAACGCTACCGTGTCTACTTGGCACTTACCCGGGCGCGGCAGAGTCTCACGTTGTCATGTCCTGCAGCGGACGCCACTGGTCGGGGAGTTACACCTTCGATGCTGCTCAGTCATATTCAAAGCTTATTTGCACCGGGCGTCGTGCATGAGATCGCTTATGCAGATGGGCTGACGGGGACTGAAGCGGATCAACAGCTGCTCGTGACGCCCGCACGTGCAGCGCACTGGCTCGCACAAGCGGTAGTCCAGTCACAGCGGGACGGGCAATTACCTTCGCTTTGGCACGATGTCTACGAGGCGTTTGCGCAAGGGCGACTGCCGCGAGCGCATGCTTTATCTGCGCTCGCAGGGATTCGGCATAGCGTCCCCGAACCCTACTTGTCACCTAAGATGGCACAGGCATTGTATGGCGACGAATTGCTCGGGAGCGTCTCACGTCTCGAGCGCTATGCCAGCTGCGCTTTTGCACACTTTGGCCAATATGGATTACGACTGCGCGAACGCGAACGTCTCTATGTCGATGCCGCCCGGCGCGGATCGCTGGCGCATGACGCATTGCGCTATTTTGTCTCTGCGGTTTCTAGTCAAGAGAGCGTGGACTGGGGCGAGCTCACTGATGAAGCGGTCACAGAGTTTGCCAAAGTCGCTTTTGCGCGTGCTTTGGCAGACCCGCGTGCAGCGTCTTTTCACATCTCTGCGCGGGCAAGGCAGGAGGCTTCACAGGTATATCAAGCGTTTGAGCGCGCTGTCCTCGCGCTGACAGAACATGCGCGGCGCAGCGCTTTTCGTCCGGTGCTTACGGAGGTGGGATTCGGTCGTCCGCAGGATGCGCTGGCGCCACTGGTCATTGCGCTCGAGGATGGGCGTTCGGTACGCCTGCGTGGGCAAATCGATCGCGTAGATGTCGCGGTCGATGGCACACGGCGTTTTTACCGAATTATCGACTACAAGAGTGCGGACAAGCAGGTGCGCCTCGATTGGACCTATCAAGGACTGGAGTTGCAACTGGCTCTGTACGCGCGCGTAGTGGAGCAACTCGATCATCCTTTGCTCACAGGCGAACACGAATGGGCGGGTTTGTTTTATTTTCCTGTGCGCGACGGAATCGAACGTGTGGCGACGCCTACGCCCGTGCGAGAGGCACCGATTGTCATGCGAAAGCGTCTGCGTATGCGCGGACTGGTGAGAAAAGAGGCGCGTGTTGTAGAGTTGCTTGATCGACGATCGCCCCAAGGCGAGACAGATTTGTTGGCTAAAATGCTGGTAAAAGGGGGCGGCTTTGACAAGCGGGCACTAGCCGCCAGTAAGCCACAGTGGGAAGCGCTGAGCGCTTGGGTGCAAGCGTGCGTGCGTGATGATGCTACGCAGATTTTTGCGGGCGACATCCGGGTGAGCCCGTACCGCAAGGGTAAAACGAAAACGGCCTGCGCCGTGTGCTCGTTTCAGGCGCTTTGTCGATTTGAACCGGCCACTTCAGTAGGTAGCTACCGTGTACTACCTGCCATCAAAGCGACGCGCGTGTGGGATCTGCTAGGCGTTTCACAGGAGGAGGACGAGCGATGAGCACACCACAGGCAACCACCAGGACGTGGACAGACGCCCAGTTGCGAGCGATCACGGCGCGCGAATCGGCGCTACTGGTGTCCGCTGGTGCAGGATCAGGCAAGACCTCCGTACTGGTGGAACGGGTCATCCGGCGCATTCTCGATGACGGCGGCGACATCGATCGACTCTTGATCGTGACTTTCACCGAAGCCGCTGCAGCCGAAATGAAAGAGCGTATCGGTCGTGCTATTCGCAAGGTGGCGGCAACCCACGTAAATCCAGCGCACGCCGCTCGGCAGATGCATTTGCTCGAACGGTCATTGATTACGACGCTCCATAGCTTCTGCTTACAAGTGATACGCAGAGCGGGGGTAGACAGTCCGATTGGGCCAGGCTTTCGAATCGCTGACGAGCAAGAAGCGGGAATGCTTCGGGAATGGGTGCAAGACGAATTGCTAGAAGCGTGCTTTGGCAGTCAAGAGTCAGCTTTTGTCGAGTTGGTCATGCGCTATGGCGGTAACTATGGAGATCGTGACATACGCAGATGGATCTTGCGCCTGTACCAGTTCGCACGCAGTCAACCGGAGCCTGAACGATGGCTGCGCGAAAGTATCACTAGCCTTCGAGAAAGCGTCGCTGGCCCGCTGGCAAACGCTCATTTCGCAGACGCATTTTTCTCGGCGCTGTTGCAGGCTCTGTATGAGGCCGATCGCTGGCTGGTGCGTGCAATCACGGTTGCCAGACAACCTGGCGGTCCACATGGCTACGAGGAGGTGCTCACGCACGATCGTGAACGCCTTGTACAAGCGGTTCACGCCTGCGCGAACCGCGACTTTGAACGTTTTCGACTAGCCTTATTGACGTCTTTTCCCAAACTCAAAGCGGACCGTGAGTCGGATGAACAGTTGCGCCAAAGTGCACAGGATTGCCGAAATAAGGCTAAAAACGCGGTGTCGAGTCTCGTCAAAGGCATTGCCAGTCGCTCGGAAGAAGTACTGATGGCAGAACTGGCGACAACGACTGCGCATCTGACGACGCTGACAGAGTTGACCCTCGCATTTCACAGTCGATATCAGGAGGCGAAACGCGTTCGCGGCGTGGTCGATTTTGCGGATCTCGAGCATTTCGCCTACCAGGTACTGACTGATTCAGACGGGCAGGCTTCAGCTTACGCCCGTGAATGGGCCGCGCGTTTTGATGAGATTATGGTCGATGAATATCAAGACACCAGTCCTATTCAAGATGCGATCATCAGTCGCATCCGGCAAGGTGGAGACTGCGCGCTGTTTCAAGTGGGTGACGTCAAGCAGAGTATTTATCGGTTTCGGATGGCAGAACCAGGTCTTTTTCTCCATAAATATCAGACCTACGCCGCTGGCATGGAAGGTCAGCGTGTAGATTTGCAAGAGAATTTTCGCAGTCGCGGTGAGATCGTAGATGCTGTCAATGTCATTTTTAGTCAGCTTTTCTCGCCGTTATTTGGTGGTCTCTCTTACGACGAAGGCGCTCGGATGCAGCAAGGTGCCCTTTATCCACTTTTACAGGACGGCCGCATGACGACGGTAGCCGCGCCTGTGGAAATCGTGCTGATTGACCGTAACCCGGCACAGGCGTCTGTAGACGATGAATCGGACGAGACCGAAGAGCAGGAAGAAGCTGTGGCTGAGGCGCAAGACGCGATGCAGCAGGAGAACGACGCGCAAGCTTTGGCTGACGTTGAAGCGTTGTCCGCCACTGAACAAGAGGCGCGCGTGATTGCGCAGCGGCTGCTCGCTATGATGGATGGTCGACACGTCGTCTGGCATCCGGAGGTAGGCGCCTATGAGCCGCTCGCGTGGCAAGACGTGGCTGTGCTACTGCGTGCGAATGGCGGGCGCGTGGCCACCATGTCACGCGTGTTTCAGCAATTCGGCATTCCTTCTGTCGGCGGTCTGGACACGGCCGATCAGGACGGCTATGAGATGCGACTCGTGAGCGCCCTCATGGCTGTGATCGATAATCCTCGTCAAGATATCCCACTGGCAAGCGTGCTGGCTTCGCCAATCGGTGGGTTTACTGTCGAGGAATTGGCGCGTATCCGGCTATCGGTCGACCAAGGTGACTTTTATCGCGCGGTCAAGGCCTGTCGCCGCTTGGCTCAGGAACGGCAAGCATCGCCACTGGCTGACGACTTCGCAGATGTGCCTGAGCGTCTCGAGGCCTTTTGGCAGCGACTCGAGGATTGGCGAACGATCGCACGTAGACAAGGGGCTGGAGAGACGCTGGCTCAAGTGCTTTCACAAAGCGGTCTTCTGACTTATACACGTGCGTTGCCAGGAGGGGCGCAACGCGCCGCGCAGCTCAAACGCCTCATTCGCCAGGCCCTTGCGTACGATGCGCTTGAAGCAGGCGGGCTCAGTGGGTTTGCAAGCTATTTACAAAAGCATCAGGAGCTTGGCCTAGAACAAGGAAGCGGCGGTGCACAGGCGCGCCTGAATGCTGTGCGGATTATGACCATCCATAGTAGCAAAGGACTGGAGTTTCCAGTCGTTTTCGTGGCTGCGCTTGACAAAGGGATGGAACCGCCGGCTCAAGATGGGGCACTTTCCTTACACCGAACACTCGGATTTGGACCCCAAGTGGTCGATCCCGTGCAACGCGAACGCTATGAGACCGTGGCTTCGCTAGCGGTGAGACAACAAGAGCGCAAAGAGAGACTCGCTGAAGAAGCGCGTGTCCTGTACGTCGCGCTGACACGAGCGCGGGAGCGGCTGATCTTGGTCGCGAGCGCTGGCCGCTTGGATACGCGCCTAAACGAGTGGAAGGAGACAGCACAGCTTGTGGGACCTTGGACAAGCAGGGGAGCCGAGGCGAGAGCGGGCAATGCCCCTTTTCCCCCAGCCGTTTTGCTGGCGGCGCGTTCCTACCTGGACTGGCTCATGCCAGTGTATTATCGCGCAGGAGCAGACGTGAGCCGTGTCTTTTCACTCGCGCCCCGGGAGTCTGCGCCTAGCGTGTCCGCGTCGTCAGAACCGGCATTGCGATCTATGGATGTCGGCGCAGTGGCGCGATTGGTTCCTGGCGCGCTACAATGGAACAGCCACGCGGACGAACGGTCCGCAAGAAGTGCGACAGATGTGCAGATATCGACACGCGACTGGATAGCGGATGTGTGGTCGCCAAGTGCGAGTGACCTAAAGCCCATTGCAGCTAAATGGAGTGTGACTGAGTTAAAGGATGCGCTGGCGCAATCACCAGGGGACTGGGAACTTGGCGATAGCGATGAAGCGACCAGTCCTGAAGCCAAGGTTGCAGCGGTCGCTTTCAGGGCCGATCATTTGACAACGCGCCAGCCGCGGTTTATCTCGTCGTTGGCGTCACCTACCGTGTCCGGGGCAGAGCGGGGAACGACTTTTCACTGGCTGATGGAGCATCTGTTGCTAGTGCCGGATTTAGCGCAAGACGGCTCTGTAGCCAGACAGGTTGCCAGCCTATGCGAACGCGGGTGGGCCAAGGCTTTGCAGGTGGATGCAGACATCGTCCGCGCGGTGCAGCGCTTTTTTCAGTCACAGCTCGGTCGGCTGTTGCTAGATCCGCAAGCGCGTGTCTTGCGTGAGGCGCCGTTTACGATGGCGTTGCCAGCCAATCTCGCTTTAACGGAACTGTTAGGTGAAGACAGCGAATCGGTTACTGGCGATGATGCAGATACCATCTTGGTACAAGGGACGCTCGACTGTCTGGTCATTCTGCCAGACGCATGCTTGTTGCTTGATTTTAAGACGGATCGCATCGTAGGAGAACAGGGGTTACAAGAGGCGGTGGCACGTTATCGCCCGCAGCTGGCACTATATGAAATGGCCGCGCAACGCGCGCTGAAGCGACCGATCACGCAAAAGGTTTTGTATTTTGTAGATGGTGAGCGTGCGGTCACTTTGTGAAATAGAGAGAGTAGGGATTGTGAGTGCGGCAGACACCACTGGCAGAGCGCATGAAAGAGAAGATTCTCATCCTCGATGGAGCGATGGGAACGATGATTCAGCAGTTGGACTTGACAGCCGCCGATTTTGGCGGCGAACAGTATGAAGGGTGCAATGAGTACCTTTGTCTGACGAGACCGGACGCGATCGTCGCGATTCACAAGCAGTATCTGGAGGCAGGATCCGATATTATCGAAACGAACACGTTTGGCGCTACCTCCATGGTGCTAGCTGAGTACGGACTTGCGGACAGGGCATACGAGATGAATAAAGTGGCGGCGCGTCTGGCGCGCGAAGCGGTGGATGCTTTTACTACACCGGGTCATCCGCGCTACGTGGCAGGTGCGATGGGGCCGACGACCAAGACGCTCACAGTGACGGGCGGTGTCACGTTTGATCAATTGGTGGAGATGTATAGTGAACAGGCGCGTGCGTTGATAGACGGTGGCGTCGATGCGTTGCTGCTCGAGACTGCCCAAGATACGCTGAACGTCAAGGCAGGTGGCGTTGGCATCGCGCGCGCATTTACAGCACTCGGTCGCGAAGTGCCCGTGCTCATTTCCGGCACGATCGAACCGATGGGCACGACGCTCGCAGGCCAGAATATTGAAGCCTTCTATGTGTCAGTCGAGCATCTAAAACCGTTGTCGATCGGTCTGAACTGCGCGACAGGGCCGGAGTTTATGCGCGATCATCTGCGCACTTTGGCCGATCTTGCGAGCTGTGGCGTGAGTTGCTACCCGAACGCGGGTCTGCCTGACGAAGACGGTCATTACCACGAGTCGCCGGGCAGCCTCGCCACGAAGATGGTGGCGTTCGCCGAGCAAGGGTGGCTCAATATCGCTGGCGGTTGCTGCGGCACCACACCGGCGCATATCCGCGCGCTGGCAGATGCCTTGCAGCATGTGACACCGCGTACGCCGCAAGGCCATGTGCATTTGCCGGCCGTCTCAGGTATTGAGCCGGTGTTTGTGGAATCAGACAATCGACCGCTTCTTGTAGGCGAGCGAACCAACGTTCTCGGCTCTCGCAAGTTCAAAAAACTGATTGCCGCCGGTCAGTATGAGGAAGCGTCTGAAATTGCGCGTGCGCAGGTCAAAGGCGGTGCGCACGTCATCGATGTGTGCTTGCAAGATCCAGATCGCGATGAACCGAAGGACATGGAGCGCTTTTTGCAGTTTGCGACTCGCAAGGTCAAAGCGCCCTTTATGTTGGACAGCACGGATGCGCGAGTGATGGAACTGGGGTTAAAGCTGTGTCAAGGGAAATGTATTTTAAACTCGGTTAACCTCGAAGACGGGCGCAAACGATTAGATGAAGTCGTCCCGCTGGCCCTACGCTATGGCGCGGCCATCGTAGTAGGGGCGATCGACGAGCAAGGGATGGCCGTTTCGCGGGAGCGAAAGCTAGCCGTGGCGCAGCGGTCGTACGAGATTCTGGTCAATGAGTACGGCGTTGCGCCGCAAGATATCATTTTTGATGCGTTGGTGTTTCCGGCAGGCACAGGCGACGAGAATTACTTGGGTGCAGCGCTTGAGACTGTCGAAGGGATCCGCTTGATCAAAGAACACTTGCCCGAGTGTCAAACGATTCTTGGCGTCAGCAATGTGTCGTTCGGTCTTCCCGCCGCCGGGCGTGAGGTGCTAAACGCTGTCTTTCTCTATCACTGTACGAAGGCGGGCCTCGATTACGCCATTGTCAATACGGAAAAATTGGAGCGCTACGCATCTATACCAGAAAGCGAAAGGCAGCTATCGGAGCGCGTACTGTTTGAAACGAGTGAAGCGATCGTGGCAGAGTTTACCGCTATGTATCGCGAGCGTAAGGAAGTGGCGCGTGCGCCTGTGGCGGACTTGCCGCTGGCCGAGCGACTGGCTCGCTATGTGCTAGAAGGGACAAAAGAGGGTCTGATCCCCGATTTGCAAAAGGCGATGAACGAGATGTCCCCGCTCGAAGTGATTAACGGGCCTTTGATGGCGGGGATGGAAGAAGTAGGCCGCCTTTTTAACGCCAACGAACTGATTGTCGCGGAGGTTCTGCAAAGCGCAGAAGTGATGAAAGCGTCTGTCGCTTATCTCGAACCGTTCATGGAGCGCACAGAGAGTGCGGTCAAAGGGAAGATCCTCTTGGCAACCGTGAAAGGCGACGTTCACGACATCGGAAAGAATCTCGTCGAAATCATATTAGCGAATAACGGCTATCAAATTGTCAACCTTGGCATCAAAGTGCCGCCGGATCAGTTGATCGCGGCTTATCGCAGCGAGAAGCCCGATGCGATCGGACTCTCAGGGTTGCTGGTGAAATCAGCGCAGCAGATGGTCGTGACCGCGCAGGACTTGAAGGCGGCAGGGATCGACGTTCCGCTACTCGTTGGTGGTGCTGCACTGACCAAGAAATTTACGGACACGAGAATCGCACCGGAGTATGACGGTTTGGTGGTCTATGCCAAAGATGCGATGAATGGACTCGATTTGGCAAATCGGTTAATGTCACCCGAAGCGCGTGCGCAGATGATTCAGGAGTTGCGCACAGCGATACTATCGGATGTTATGCAAACTGCGCCGGGACCTGCGGGGGATGGCACCGAAGGTGATCAGGTGCCGCGGGCTTCGCGCTCTTCAGTTTCGACAGAGGCTCCTGTCTTTACACCACCAGATCTGCAGCGCCACGTTCTGCGCGACTATCCGCTGTCGCACCTGCGACCGTATCTGAACTGGCAAATGCTCTTAGGGCGTCACATGGGGCTGCGCGGGGTCGTGGAGCGTAGTATCGCGCAGGGGGATGCCAAGGCAGTAGAATTACATGCGTTGATGGAAGAACTGCTACGCGAGGCGGTAGATGACCGACTCATCGAGGCGAACGCAGTCTATCGCTTTTTCCCTGCCCAGTCCGAGGGCGACAAGGTGTATATCTACGATCCGGCAGATCAAAAGACCGTGCTAGAGACCTTCACCTTCGTGCGCCAGGCAGGCGATGCCAGACTCTGCCTCGCAGACTTCTTGCGAGCAAAAGACAGCGGTGTGATGGACTACGTGGCCTTCTTTGTTGTCACGACAGGTCATGGCATACGGGAACGATCGAGCCTTTGGAAAGATCGTGGCGATTACCTTCGTTCACATGCCCTGCAAGCGCTGGCGCTGGAATTGGCTGAGTCTTTCGCAGAGCGCATCCATCATATGTTGCGCGATTCTTGGGGCTTTCCGGATCCGTCTGACATGACCATGCGCGAACGATTTATCGCGCGTTACCAAGGGATTCGCGTGTCGTTCGGGTACCCGGCGTGCCCGCGCTTGGATGATCAGGAACAACTTTTTCGCTTGCTTCATCCGGAAGACATTGGCGTTTCCCTTACAGAAGGGTTTATGATGGACCCAGAAGCGTCTGTGTCCGCGATGGTTTTTTCGCATCCGGAGGCGCGTTATTTCAATGTGGAGTGATGAAGATGCGTATCGGAGTCATGGGAGCAGGTGCAGTAGGGGGCTACTTCGGCGGTTTACTGGCACAGTCGGGCGAGGACGTGACCTTTCTCGCGCGACCAGGCAGAGCGGACGTGCTATTGCGTGATGGCCTCATCATCAAAAGTATCCACGGGGATTTGACGCTGCGCCCGAAGGTCGTGACGTCAGTGGCTGAACTCGGCGAGGTCGACGTATTGATTGTGGCGCTGAAGAACTATCATCTCGATCAGGCGTGGGCAGACATCCGGGCTGCAAGAGCCCGTGGGGCAGTGATCCTGCCACTGTTAAACGGTGTTTTGCACATGGACCGTTTTGTCGAGGAATTCGGTGCAGGGTACGTGCTTGGCGGTTCTTGTTATATTGAGACGACGCTGAGTCATCTAGGACACGTGATTCAAACCAGTGAGGTGCGCGATATTGTATATGGCCCTCTGCCGGAGGGGTATGCGCAAAACGATGCACTTGAAAGCACAGTGAAACACTTGGGAGATGCGTTCGTACGCGCTCAGATCCCGGCATTTTGCCGAGAACCGATTTTACGTGAAATGTGGAAGAAATATATATTTCTATGCGCGTTTAGTGGTGTGACGGCGGCTACCCGTGTACCGATCGGCGAGGTCTTGCAGCACCGCGCATCAACTACCCTGTTCATGGGGCTTGTCGATGAACTGCTCGCAGTAGCGACTGCACGTAAAGTGGATCTGTCTGCTGACAAGCTGCGCATAGCGATGTTGGAACGAGCTCGGGGTATCGAACCGCTGATGACTTCCTCCATGCACCGAGATTTGGAAAAGGGTCAACCGCTAGAGGTCGACAGTCTACAAGGAGCGATGGTCGTGATGGCCGAGCAGGCGGGGGTCTCCGTCCCATTTCACCAAGCGATCTGTGGCGTGCTAGCGCCTCACGCAGTGGGACGCAACTAACGCCGAAGCTGTTATGCAAAAGCAGTTTGGCGGTTATCGCAGTGGTGCCCGCGTATGCACCGCACCTTTGAAATGCTGATCGATGGCAAGGGCTGCGGCTCCGATGATGCCTGAATCATAACCGAGTGCCGAAGCCCGAACGTCGATTGCCGCATGGGTGGCCGTCAAACTGCGTGCCTGCAGAAACTGTACGATAGGCGGAATCAGCCAGTCGCTGATCATACCTAGTTCGTTGCCAAGAATGATGGCCGATGGATTCAGCGCATGCAGCATATGTAAAATGCCAATGGCCAGATAGCTGGCAACCCCTTGAACGCATTCACGTGCAGCCTCATCGCCTGCGAGAAAAGCGGCGCGAAACGTGTGAAAGTCCACGGCGCGACCGGTTGCTTTCTCGTAGCGTTCGAGCAGTGCGCGCACGGAAGCGTAGACTTCGAGGCAACCTCGGTTGCCACAGCGACACTTCGGGCCTTGCAGATCGATCACGGTGTGTCCATATTCACCGGCTATACCGCTGACCCCGCGAAGGAGTTGGCCATTCATCACGATCCCGGTTCCGATCCCCATCCCTGCGCTAATGTATATAAAATCAGACAAGGTTTTCGCTTGCCCGAACAACTTTTCAGCCAGTGCGCCGACGTTGGCTTCATTGTCGACAAAAACCGGTAGGCGTAAACGATCTTCGAGTAAGGAGCGCAGCGGGATATCGCGCCAACCGAGGTTTGGGGCGTTTAGCACAGTCCCTGTCTGATAATCCACGAGGCCTGGCACCGCGACGCCAACGCCCCGCAACTTCAAGTCCGCGTCGTGTACCTTGCGCACACATTCATCAATCGCTTGGACACAGACGTCGAGTACAGTAGATACCTGACTGTTGTCGGGCATCGCCACCTGGCCGTCGACCATCGTACGAGCGGAAAGATCCGTGAGTGCAAAGTGGATGTGGCTGACGCCGATGTCAATGCCAAGCACGTATCCAGCGCCAGCCTCGAATGCTAACAATACTGGTCGGCGCCCGGCATAGGAGTGCCCGCGCCCTACTTCTTTGACATACCCTTCTGCTAGTAACTCGTTGATCAGCGCCGTAATGGTGGCTTTGTTGAGCCCTGACTCTTGCGCGATCTGCGTGCGTGACAAAGGACCGTGAAAGCGAACCAAATCCAGGGCTAGAGAGCGGTTCATTTCTTTCATCACGGTTTGATCGACTGATTTTGTCACGAAGTAGCCTCCTACGCAAATAGGTCTTTCGTTGATAATATAGCAGGCAAACGAATATCCGCGCAATTTTCGTCACGACGATCACTTCCAGAGTTGCAATTTATCGAAAATACCGCGATAATCATAGCCAGATAATTTGGCGGATAAAATATAAAGGTGTCCGATCAACCAGCTTCGGCAGTACGGATTGCATCTATGAAACGAGGGGTTCGCGTGAAATTGTCTACGGTCTTGGGAATCGATATCGGCACGTCAGGTACAAAAGTGGTCGTGATGAGTGGGCAAGGCTCCGTTCTTGCATCGTATACGGCGAGTTATCCAATGGATGTGCCAAAACCAGGCTATGCCGAGCAACATCCGCAAGACTGGTGGCAGGCGACGGTGGAAGCTGTTCGCGCTGTCATAGGGCAGGTGTTGGCACAGGGCGTAGATATGGAGGTAGCGGGTATCAGTTTCTCTGGGCAGATGCATGGCTTGGTGCCACTCGATGCGCAGGGTCAAGTGATTCGCCCTTCTATCATCTGGTGTGATCTGCGCTCTGTGAAAGAAGCCGCTTACCTAGAACGTGAGATCGGTCGCGCACAAATCATCACTTGGACGCAGAACCCTCCGCTCCCCAATTTTACTTTGACGAAACTGTTGTGGATGCGCGAGCACGAACCGGAATTATTCCATAGGATCGCGACTGTCTTACTTCCCAAAGACTATGTTCGACTGCAGATGACAGGAGAACTGGCCATGGACATGTCTGACGCCTCAGGTACATTACTGCTCGATGTGGCCAATCGCAAATGGTCTCGCGAAATGTGCGACGCAGCGGGGATTCCGTTTGCGTGGTTGCCGCGGTTGGTCGAAGCGAACGAAGTCGCCGGGAAACTGACGGCTGAGGCGGCACAGGCCATGGGGCTTGTCGCTGGCATCCCTGTGGTGGCAGGGGCGGCGGACCAAGCCGCAGGCGCTGTAGGACTCGGGATCGCCGAGCCTGGGGTAGTCGCCGCTGTATTTGGCACCTCCGGGGTTGTACTCGCTGCGACGGCACAGCCACAGAGAGATCCGGCAGGGCGCTTGCATACTTTTTGTCACGCTGCGCCGGATCGTTGGTATGTAATGGGAGTCACGCAGGCGGCTGGTGGATCCCTTCAGTGGTACCGGCGACGCTTTGCGCAAGCAGCAGAGCAGGCGGCACAAAGCGCGGGGAAAGACGTATACGATCTGCTTATGGAACAAGCGCAATCTGTCTCACCAGGTGCAGATGGTGTCATGTTCTTGCCTTACCTGCTAGGTGAAAGGACGCCGCACCTTGATCCGCAAGCGACGGGGGCCTGGATCGGACTGCGCTTTCACCACGAAGCCGCGCACTTGGTGCGAGCCATTCTCGAAGGGGTTTCCTATAGTTTGAAAGATTGTTATAGTGCGATGCGTGAACTCGGAATAGACGCGACCGCGTGGCGGGCGGCAGGCGGTGGTGCGAATGGACGCGTGTGGATGGATATTTTCGCAAGCGTTGTGGGAAACGACGTCAAAGTGCTTCAGGGCGCTCACGGACCGGCCTATGGCGCAGCTATTCTGGCTGCGCAAGGTGTGCAGTTGTTGTCTGTGGAGGAGTCGCGTCGATTGACCGAGGGCGGGGAAACGGTGCATCCGCGCGGCGAATGGATCGATCGCTACCAAAAACTGTACCCGCTTTATGGGCGAGCGTACAGAGAGATGAAGAGCGTCATGCATGAGCTAGTCGAGATCTGCGAATAGATGCTGTCGAGGTGCAAAAGGCTAGTGCCGCATCAGGTTTGTCTGATGCGGCACTTTTGTCAAGATCCGCGTCGCGGTGGCAGGGGGCCTAAGTACTGGTAGAGCTTGCATTCGATGCGCGCATTGTACAGTTTGCGGTTTTTATCTGCAGAACGGCCGATGTGGCGTTCGAGGTACTGGCTCGATGTCAGGACAAACAGCGACCACGTCGGGTGATCTTGTAAGATATGGCCGAGTGCCGTTTCGACAACGCGTACCGTATCGCGGTCATCCAAGCGCTCGCCGTACGGCGGGTTGGTCACGATACAACCATAAGGCGCCTGTGGTACGAAAGCTTGAATGTCACTGACGGAAAAGTCGATCATGTGCGAGACGCCCGCGCCATCAGCATGCATCTGTGCCATACGAACGGCGCGACTATCGATATCAGACGCTTGTATGTGAAAGTCCGGTTGCGCTGTCTTATAGCGAAGGTCAAACGCCTCTTCGCGCGCCTCATTGAACGGCTTCGGCCCAATCCATGGGAAAGCTTCACTTGCAAAGTCACGGCGCAGGCCCGGAGCGACGCGACCCGCGATCATCGCCGCTTCGATGGCGATCGTCCCGGTTCCACATAGTGGATCTGCGAAAGGACGATGTGGATGCCATCGCGATAGCAAAACGAGAGCGGCTGCCATCGTCTCCTTGATCGGAGCCAGTCCCGTATGTGTGCGGTAGCCTCGTTTATGCAAACCCGCGCCACTGGTGTCAATCGTGATGGTCGCCTGATCTTTTTGCAGCGATACTTCCACCGCATATTCATCGCCGGTTTCAGTGAACCATTCTTGGTCATAGGTTTGCTGTAAACTGGCGACAATCGCTTTTTTCACAATCCCTTGGCAAGCAGGGACACTGGCGAGTTGCGATTTGACTGAGCGTCCCTCAACCGGAAAGCGGCAGTCGCGCGGAAGCAGATCGGACCACGGTAAAGCTTTAACCCCTTCAAACAGTTCATCAAAGGTTCGCGCCTCAAACTGCCCCATGACGAGGAATACGCGATCTGCTGCGCGTAGCCAGAGATTGCAGCGGGCAATGCCGAGTGCATCCGCCTGAAAGAAGATACGTCCATTTTCAACGCTTTGTGTCTCGTAGCCGAGGTCTTTGATTTCTCGGGCGACGACCGCTTCAAGACCGAGCGGTGAGGTCGCCATTAGGTTGTACAGCACGTAGGAACCCCTTTCACAAAAGAAGACAGACTGTCTGCTTTTCATGGAGGAATTGTAACACATCTCAAGGAGAGGATTCTTTGACTGTGCTAGAATATAGACGACAGCAAGGATTGGGCGAGATGCCCTGTGTTCAACTTGGACGATAAAGGAGGCAGGTGTACAGTCGTGAGTGAGCGGATACTCAATCAGTGGTCAACACCTGTAAAAAATGTGGTCGAACAAGGGGCCGTGCGTAAATTTGCGGACGCGATCGGCGATTTGAACCCGCTATATCGAGACGAAGGTGCGGCTAAGGCTTCGCGTTATGGCCGATTGATTGCACCGCCGACTTTCTCGATGACGTTCGACTACGGTGAAATCGTAGGGGCAGATGTGACGGAGGCAGGACTGATTCACGGGGAACAGACATTTACCTTTGTGCGCCCTTTGTATGTCGGAGAGACTGTTTGGTGTAGCGCACGGTTAACCGATGTGTACACGCGCGGAGGTTCGCTTGGCAAAATGACTTTTTACCTCTATGAGCGACGCTGCGCCGACGCTAACGATGAGACGATCCTGACCGAGCGGATGACGGTGATTGGCAAAGGAGGTGCAGAGCAATGACAGTCGACTGGCACAAGGGTAAGGAACTGCCTGTGCTTACGAGAGGTCCGGTGACGCGTCTTGACCTCGTTCGCTATGCAGGTGCATCTGGAGACTTCAATCCTATTCATACCGTCGAAGAATTTGCGATCGAAGCTGGACTCGGGGGTGTCATCGCGCATGGCATGCTGACGATGGCCTATGTTGGGCAACTGATCAGCGACTTCGCTGGTCCTGATAGTGACATCGAAGAGTTTGGCGTACGCTTTCGCGCCATGGTGCGCCCAGGAGACGTGATCATCTGTCGGGGTGTGGTGCAAGAGGTGATGACGCAAGAGGTCGACGTCACGCGAGCGAAACTGCAAGTCACGGCGGAAAACAACCGTGGGGAGACGGTGGTGAAAGGTTCTGCGCGTCTGCGGCACGTGGCGGCGCCTAACAGGTAAAGGGGATCGTGAGATGACAGTACAGTCAAGAGTGGCCATCATTACAGGCGCCGGACGCGGGATCGGCGCCGAGACTGCACGGATGTTCGCGCAAGCAGGCGCGCGCGTGGCAGTTGTTGATCTGGATGTCACAAGCGCGCAAAGAATCGTCAGCGAGATTCGCGAAGCCGGAGGGCAAGCGCAGGCGTATGGGATGGATGTCGCGGATCGTGGACAGGTAGAAGCCGTTTTTGGTCAGGTGAAAAGCGACTTTGGCCGGATCGATATCTTGGTGAACAACGCGGGCATCATTCGTGACAACCTCATTCACAAGATGACGGATGACGATTTTGATCAAGTCGTGCAGGTGCACCTTAAAGGAACGTTTTTATGTGCGCAGGCAGCGCAGCGCTTCATGGTCGAGCAGCGTTATGGCCGGATTGTGAACTTCTCCTCCACCTCTGCGCTCGGCAACCGCGGTCAAGTGAACTATGCGGCGGCGAAAGCCGGGATTCAAGGCATGACTAAAACGCTGGCTATGGAACTCGGGCGCTATGGGATCACCTGTAATGCGGTAGCGCCCGGGTTCATCGAAACCGATATGACTCGCGCCACGGCCGCCCGCATCGGCATAGACTTCGAAGAATTCAAGGTACTTGCCGCCAAGGAAGCGGCAGTCGGGCGCATTGGAACGCCTGCTGACGTGGCTCATGCCGTACTTTTCTTCGCAGCAGACGAGTCCTCGTTTATTACAGGGCAAGTGCTCTACGTGCGCGGCGGGGTGTAAGTAGCGTGACAAACCTAGTGGTATAATGGCTTTGTTTGGCCATTCGCTACTGGGTAGTTTCGGTAAGGAGGGCTGCGGATGAGGGCCAGGCGAGCTTGGGTCGTCGTCGATATGACCAATGACTTTGTCGCATCAGATGGAGCGCTCACTTGTGGTGAAGCCGGTCAGGCAATTGTGGCGCCGCTGCTTTTGCATCTAGAGCAGGCGCGCGACAACGATGAACTGATCATTTTCGCGTGCGATGCGCACATGGGAGATGATCCGGAGTTTTCCTTGTGGCCTGTGCACTGTGTGGCAGGGACAGAAGGTGCGGCGCTGTATGGCGATGTCCGCGCGTTTTACGAGCGGTATCGCGGTGAGCGTGTGCGTTACATGCCGAAGACGCGTTATGACGCTTTCTTTGAGACGCCACTTGCGCAGTGGCTGCAAGAGGATAACGTCACGGAGGTGGTGGTGGCGGGGGTCTGTACGTCGATCTGCTGTTATGCCACTGCGAGTGGCGCTTACTATCGTCGACTGAGTGTCCTGTACGATCAGCAAGCGATGGCAGATCTATCCGATACGGCGCACCAGTTCGCCGTGCAACAAATGACGGCTGTGCTCAAGGCGCGCCCGTGGCAGGCATCTGAATACACACTTTGAAGTGACAGGGGTAGATGAAGATGATTAAACTCATACATACTGGACAACCGTTTGTAGCGGAACATGAATTGGCTTACCAAGCGCCACTCGTGCAAGCGGCACACGATGTGCTACATGGACGCACTGGAGCTGGTAACGACTATTTAGGGTGGTTGTATTTACCCAGTACATTTGATCGCGAAGAATTGCGTCGTCTGCAAGAGACGGCCAAACGCTTGTCTGATTCCGCCAGTCTGCTCATTGTCATTGGCATCGGCGGCTCGTATCTTGGCGCTCGCGCAGCTCTTCAATTTTTGCGCCATTCGTTTACCGAGTATATGCCACCTACAAAGCGTGAAATGCAAGTCGTGTTCGCCGGTCATCAAATGAGTTCAACGTATCTGGCAGACCTGATGGATATTCTCGATCAGCACGAAGTTGCCGTCAATGTGATCTCAAAATCCGGGACCACCACAGAACCGGCGTTGGCATTTCGCGCGATCGAGGCTTATATGCACAAACGCTACGGTGCTACGGAAGCGGCCAAGCGTATCGTGGCGACCACCGATCGCGAGCGCGGCGCACTGCTGACAGTCGCTCGCGAGCGCGGATACGAGACATTTGTTATTCCAGATGATGTCGGTGGTCGCTACTCGGTATTGACACCAGTTGGGCTTCTTCCGCTTGCCGTTGCCGGAATTGACATTGACGCGATGTTGGCCGGCGCTTTGCAAGCCGAGCGCGACCTCGCGATTTGTGACGTGGAGAAAAATCCAGCGTACGCCTACGCCGCTTTGCGGGCGATCTTGCGCCAAAAAGGCAAGGCGGTTGAAATGTTGGTTAGCTACGAGCCTGGACTGCACTACTTTGCGGAATGGTGGAAGCAGTTGTTCGGAGAGAGTGAAGGCAAAGACAACAAGGCGCTTTATCCATCTTCTGCCGATTTCTCGACCGACCTTCATTCACTTGGGCAGTTTGTACAAGAAGGTTCCCGCGTCATGTTTGAGACAGTGCTCAAAGTCGCGAAGCCGCGCCGAGACCTTCCCATCGAAGCGGCGCCAGGGGATCCGGATGGACTCAATTATCTGGCTGGCAAACAGTGGCGCGAAGTCAATGACACTGCTTTACAAGCGACTTTGCTAGCACACACGGCTGGTGGAGTGCCGAATATCCTGCTGGAAATTCCGGATATGACAGCCCATACGCTCGGCTATCTCTTTTACTTCTTTGAAATCTCTTGTGCGATCAGCGGTTACATGCTCGGAGTAAACCCGTTTGATCAACCTGGCGTAGAAGCCTATAAGACCAACATGTTTGCCCTGCTCGGGAAACCTGGCTACGAAGCGCAGCGGGCTGCACTGGAGGCGACGACGCTTGCGGGTGGTCGATAATGTTACCGAGCTGATTGGCAACACCCCGCTCGTACAGTTACAACGCGTCGTTCCAGGTGGATGCGCTGAGGTCTTCGTCAAACTCGAGAGGTTTAATCCGGGCGGTAGTGTGAAAGATCGCCCGGCTTTCAACATGATCGTCGCCGCTGAAGAGGAAGGCCGGCTGCATCCAGGGATGACGATTGTCGAACCCACCTCAGGCAATACCGGGATCGGTATTGCCATGGTGGCCGCGGCTCGCGGCTATCATGCGGTGCTCGTCATGCCAGACACCATGACACGCGAGCGCATCGCCATCCTTAAAGGGTACGGTGCGAAAGTCGAGCTGACGCCCGGACACTTGCGCATGGGCGGGGCCGTGGATAGAGCGGTGGAGCTTTGCGAAGAACTCGGAGATCGTGGTATTATCCTCGGGCAATTCGATAATCCGAACAACCCGAACGCTCACCGCAAGACAACGGCCCTCGAGATTCTCACGCAAATGGATGGGCGGCTGGACGCCTTCGTGGCTTCCGCAGGGACCGGGGGGACGATCACGGGTGTTGGAGAAACGCTTAGAGAGCGCGTTGATGGCATCGGCATCTTTGTCGTGGAACCCAAAGGTTCGCCAGTGCTGTCCGGCGGCCAACCAGGGCCACACAAGATCGTGGGAACGAGTCCAGGTTTTGTCCCGTCGATTTTGAACACAGGCGTCTATGACAGGATCTATCAAGCTGCAGACGAAGACGCGATGGAGATGACGCGGCGTTTAGCGCGCGAAGAAGGCCTTTTGCTCGGCGTGTCTTGTGGAGCGGTCGTCTGGGCAGCCATTTGTGTGGCACGGGATCTGGGGCCGGGCAAACGTGTCGTGGCCTTGTGTCCCGACACGGGAGAACGGTACCTTAGCATGGATCTGTTTTAGGGCGATACTCGGAAGGAGACAGTCGCATGGATGTCCGCGTGAGTTGGCAAGGCAAGCGGAGATTTGAGGCAGTTGGGGATTCTGGCCATCCGGTAACCATCGATGCCAAACCTGATGTAGGTGGAGAAAATCGCGGGCCAAGACCGATGGAATTGCTGTTGATGGGACTTGGCGGATGCACAGGCATTGATGTGACCATGATCCTAGAGAAGATGCGCATCCCTTTCACATCGGTAGATATCGAGATCACTGGTGCACGCGCCAGTAAGCCGCCGGAGAAATTCACTGAGATTACGCTGACGTATCTGATTGAAGCGCCAGACGCTCCACTCGATAAAGTGCAGCGTGCTGTACGCTTGTCTCAAGAGGCTTACTGCTCAGCAAGTCATTCACTAAGTGCTGATTTGCATGCTGTTGTGGTATTAAACGGGGAGCGCCACGTCTTGTTCTGAGGTACAACTGAGTGATTCTCAGGAACGGCGCATACTTGAACAGTATGTGGAAACTGCTCTTTGGTAGCAGGATATAGGTGGGGAAGCGGAGAAGTGTGCTGAGTCATCAAAGTCATGAAAGGCGGAATGTGAAATGAACCAACCGGATGATGCGCCTGAAGGCACCCCCGCGACGAAAGGAAATAGCGGGTGGCGCGTTGCCTGGGACTGGGGCAAGGCATTTCTCATCGCCATCGTGATCGCCTTTGGCATCAAGCACTTTTTGTTCACACAACGAATTGTGTCCGGTCATTCGATGGACCATACATTGGCCAACGGAGACCGTATGTTGATCGATCGCATCCCCTATGATTTCGGGCTGCCCAAGCGTGGAGATATCGTTGTATTTGAAGCCCCAGACGGGGAACAGTGGGTCAAGCGCGTGATCGGGTTGCCGGGAGACACCGTGCAACTGATTAAAGGGAAGCTTTATCTAAACGGGAAGTACATCCCGGAGCCGTTCATCACAGACGGACCGAGTGATCCTAAGTACAATTATGGACCGTCCGTCGTTCCGCCAGGACACTTGTTCGTCATGGGCGATAACCGCGTCGTGAGCTATGACAGTCGCTATATCGGTCCGATAGCAGTTGACAAGCTGACAGGCAGGGTGGACGCGGTTATCTGGCCGCCGGACGAGTTTCACATCTTTGGTACGACACAAGAACACTACTTCCCGCAGGGTGAGTATATCCACGGTCACTACGTCCAAAAGCCACCCTATTAGAGAACCTCTAACTAACAGCAGTAATGACGGCGTTTGCTCTTGGCTTGGCGTTCCTCTTCGTCGGGGAAATCGTCTGGATCGTCGTCGTCCGGTGACAGCATCGGGCGACCACGCTTTGGACTGTTCTCTCCTGTATGTTCCTGTGACTCAGGCGCTCCTGGTACTCGCTTGGCATCTTCAAATGTTCCGAAGACAATGGCCTGACCATCTTCCACGACTTGCCGTCCTTTGGCGAACACGTGGCGGATGCGAAACTGCTCATCAGTGACGATAAAATCTGCGTCTAGTCCTTCGCGAATCTGACCTTTCTGTCCTAGCTTCAAGACCCTCGCCACGTGTTTGCTGACGATGCCGACAGCGGTTTCGATGGGCACGCCTTCTTGTACAATGGCATCGCGCGTTTCTTCCCAGAGTGTGGCGATCGAGCCGATACCCATAGCGATCAGTTTTCCTTGGTCATCAAAGATCGGGGAGCTGCCGTTGCTGTCGGAGCTCATCGTTATGCGAGTCGGTATGACGCCACCGTCGATCAGCTGTCGAATGGCTTTGGATGGTTTGACGGAGATATGGTCATGCTCGTCGGGTCTGATACCTGACGTGACATCGACAAAACCGCCTTCCTTTCCATAGCGAATCGCTTCCTTGAGCAAATCAGGATTGCGATTCAAGTGCGTCGGGGTAAATACACTTTTTGGTAACTCTGTCTGACGCAATACGTCAAAGACGATGTCGAGTTTTGAATCATCGTCACCTACATGCAAATGCAGGACGCCGGCTTTACCGGCTAAAAGCCCCCCGACGCGTGCTTCACTCGCAAGTTCTGCAAGTTCAGTGGTCGTTGGATGGCTCGAACGTGAATCAGAGATGGCGATTTCTCCGACGCCGATAACCTTATCGATCAGGACGATATCAGACCGTGGCATACCGGTGATCGTTCGCGTCGGTACCTGATAGGCTCCGCAGTAGATGTACGTGGTAACTCCTTCAAAGTCTAGTGCCATTGCTTTGGCGAGTAGCTCGCGCGTGGTACGCGTGACGCCGTCTGTGCCTAGTACGCCGACGAGAGTCGTAACGCCGGCGCTGGTGATGTGGCTTAAGGTGATCTCTGGCGTGCGATAGTGAAACCCGCCTTCGCCGCCGCCTCCTGCCATGTGCACATGTTGGTCTATCAGGCCAGGAAATAGGTAGTGTCCGCGGCAATCTAGGGTTTCAACCATTGGCAAAGATCCGTGTAAGTCGAGATTGTCTGCGATGGCAAGGATCTTGCCACCCCCGATAAGCAGGTCCTTGATGCCGCGGGCCCGCGGGGAGTACAGATTGCAGTTTTTTATTACTGTCAATGCGCTCATGAGTCCCTCCACAATCAAAATGGACATTATCTCGGGTAATATATCCACTTTTGTGAAGAGACATCCATCAGGGTGGGCTCATCAGAATTACACCGTACGAAGGTACCCACGGCCGGAAAACAGGACGAAAATACCGAGTGTAACCGCTACGGCTCCGACATAAAACGGTACGTGCGGACTAAACCACACAGCTAGCTGACCCGCCAACCAAGGAGCGAGAGCACCGCCACCGAAGCGGACGAAGCTGTAGGCGGCTGAGGCGACAGGTCGCTCTACCGGCGCTGCGGCCATGACAGCCGTGGTCACGAGCGTATTGTTGACCCCTAGAAAACCTCCGGCAACGATGATGGCGACGGCGACGACTGTGTGGTCGTGTACATGTAACCCGATGACAAGCAAGTCGAGCGCGAGCAGTGCCAGCATGGTGTACGTCGTGCGCAGTGTTCCAAACCGCTGCTGCAGCCGTGGCGCCACAAAGACAGACGTGATCGCGAGAAAAACCCCCCAGCCAAAATACACGTAGCCAAGTTGAATCGCGGTCATATCCAAGACAAAGGGCGTATAGGTCAGCAAGGTGAAAAATCCGAAGTTATAGAGAAGGGCCATCAGCGCCATGGTCAAAAGTCCGCGGTGCCGTAAGGCGCGAAGGGGATCAAGAATAGAAGTTTTGCGCGCAGGTTTTGGTACATCGCGCAAAAATGTGAGGATGGCGATAAAACCGATAGCCATCAACACGGATACGCCAAAAAATGGACCGCGCCAACTGATGCTTCCCAGTTCTCCGCCAAGCAGAGGACCGACAGACAATCCGAGACCGAGTGCCGCTTCATAGAGAATGATCGCGCCGGCGGTGCCACCACTGGCCACACTGACGATCACGGCTAAGGCCGTGGCGATAAAGAGTGCGTTGCCAAGCCCCCAACCACCGCGAAACCATACGATCTGCCCGATGTCATGGGCAGAACCACCAAGACCCGCGAATAAGACGATGAGAAAAAGGCCTGTGAGCAGTGTCCACTTCGGGCCGATTCGACTGGAGACCGCGCCAGTGATAATCATGGCCAAACCTGTAACCAACATGTAACTGGTAAACAAGAGCTCCACTTGGCTCGGTGTGGCATACAACTGTTTGGCGATGACAGGCAGTATCGGGTCGACCAGACCCAAACCCATAAAGGCAACGACGCAGGCGAAGGCGACCGCCCATACAGCAGGGGGTTGGCGCAAAAGTGTGCCGCGTGGCACAGCGTGACCATGCGCGGCTGACGGATTGGGTGGTTGTTGCATGGCGGATACACGTCCTCTACATAATGTTGTATGATACAACTATATCTGCTCCATTATACACGAATGGAGGGCTAAATAGAAGGACCACAAAACCGGCTTGTACACGTCAAATGAATAGTGAGGTGAATCGTGTGAATCCAGCAATTCAGAGTATCTCCCAAGAGATGTCCGTACTGGCACGACTCTTAACAGCCAAAATGAGCGATCCTGTCATCGCGAGTATGGATCGGTCAGCCTACTTGCTACTGTCTGAACTCGAAAGAGCAGGCGCACTGAGTATCGGTGTACTGGCGGACCTCTTGTTCCTCGACATTTCGACTGCCAGTCGGCAGGTTGCGCAGCTTGAGGGCAAGGAGTTAGTCGCTCGCTTTCCAGATCCCAAAGATGGACGGGGTTCCCTAGTAGAGGTGACCGATAAGGGGCGTGCTCGGTACATGGAGGTAAGGGCAGCGAGGTGGAGGGCGTATGAACGAATTCTTTGTAGTTGGGATCATCAGGAGATTGACCAGTTAGAACAGCTATTGGAGAGATTCACGAAAGATATGAGATCCTTCAAAAAAAGGGCATACGATAATGAGCCCGGATCGCGAGTATGACCATACTTGCAAGGGGCATTTTATAACGGGATTCTACTGCGGAGAGGGCGGATGGCTAACGTATGGCTCTACTCTTAGAGGAAAGGCGCGCTGCAGTTGTCGATAACACGCACTATGGTCATGTCGCCGTCGTAGACTCGCAAGGGAACATCTTGCATAGCTGCGGAGACCCTTTTTTTCTCGCCTATGGACGTTCTGCACTCAAACCTATGCAGGTTTTACCTCTGCTCGAAACAGGCGCTGCAGATCATTTTAGCCTTACGGACGAGGAGATTGTCTTGTGCGCCGCGTCGCACAGCGCGAAGGATAAGCAACGAGAGCTCATTTTGCAGATGCTGGAGAAGACGGGACGCTCGCTTCAGGACCTCATTTGCGGGGCGACACCACCGCCTAATCCGAGTGATCACGATGATATCATTCGCAAAGAAGGAGAACTTAACCGACTCTGTAACTGCTGCTCCGGGGTACACGCCGGCATGATCGCCACCGCGGTCTACTGTAACGAATCGGTTCATGGGTATGAAGATATTGAGCACCCTGTCCAACAACGTGTGTTTGAGGCGGTCTGCGACGTTACGCATTATCCAAAAGCGCGTGTGAACATCGGCATTGATGGATGCGGGATTCCCACCTATGCGATGCCGCTGGCCTACATGGCTTGGGGATTTGCGCGTCTAACGAAACCTGAGTTGTTTACCAAGAAGCGAGGCCATGCCGTGGAGCGGATCGTCGAGGCGATGGTGCGCTATCCTGAAATGATCGTGGAGGAGGACTGTTACAACACGCATCTCATTCGCGCATTACATGGTCGCGTGCTCGCGAAAGAAGGGGCCAAGGGTCTCTTTGGCTTTTGCGATCGGGAACGCAATATCGGCGTTGCTTTTAAAATCGAAGATGGGAATAAAGAATGCATCCCAACGATTACGAATGAATTACTCCGTCAGTTATCCATTGGCACAGAGCAGGAGCAGTCAGCTCTAGCAACGTATGATCGTCAAGATATCGTCAATACTTGTCAAGACGCGGTCGGCTTCATGAACCCGGTATTTCAGCTCTCCGCTTATGAAGGTGCTACTCGCTGTCTTCTAGACGTGTGACCCGCGTCTATGGGATCAGTCAAAAGAAAGCGCTGTCTTTGCAACGTGACGAAAATTGTGTTATCACGATGAAGTGGCAAGTGATTGCATTGAGGAGCAAGAGTAAGGACAAGGCAATAGACCTATAGAGGGATAGTGGAAGGTGGGATGAGAATGGACGATCAAGTGTTTGTACTCTTTGGGGGTAGCGGAGACCTGGCTAAGCGAAAGATTATTCCAGCGCTTTATAACCTGTATCTAGGTGGTAAGATGCCGAGTCGTTTCGCGGTGCTCGGATTATCGAGAAAACCATTGCCAAGGGCTGCGTACCAGGAATTTATCGTAAACTCCTTGAAAGAATTCTCGCGCCATAAGATTCATAGCGCAGACGAGGTCGAAAAGTTTGCTAGTCACGTGTACTATCTGCCGTTTGACGCGAGTCAGCCAGAGCAGTATAGCACGCTGAATGAGACGGTTCGTTCCATTGAACAGGAAAATGACTTGCCGCAAAATCGCATTTTTTATTTGTCCATGGCACCAGATTTGTTTGATGAAGTGGCGCTCAATTTGAAAGCAGGCGGGTTGACTGACACCAGCGGGTGGCGCCGACTCATCATCGAAAAACCGTTTGGTCACGACTTGGCTTCGGCGACACTGCTCAATGAACGAATCTCTTCGGCTTTTGCTGAACATGAAGTCTATCGGATCGATCACTATCTTGGTAAAGAGATGGTTCAAAATATCGAGGTGCTCCGATTCGCTAATTCGATTTTTGAGCCGCTGTGGAACAGCCACTACATCGCCAACGTGCAGATTACCTCGAGTGAACTCGTCGGCGTCGAAGATCGTGCGAGTTATTATGAGCATGCAGGCGCGCTCCGTGACATGGTGCAAAACCACATGCTGCAGATGTTGATGATGGTGGCGATGGAGCCGCCAAGCAGGTTGAATACAGAGGCTATTCGGGATGAGAAGGTCAAAGTACTTCGCTCCCTGCGCAAGTTTACGCAGGAGGATATGACGAAGTACGTGGTGCGTGGGCAATACATTCCGGGGAAAATGGATGGGCAGCACGTACTTGGCTATCTCAATGAACCTGGCATTGACGCGCACTCCAATACGGAGACGTTCGTTGCAGCGAAGCTCTTTGTGGATAATTTCCGTTGGGCGGGTGTACCCTTTTATATTCGCACAGGGAAACGACTCGACGCCAAGACGACGAAGATCGTAATTGAATTCAAAGGCACGCCAGAGCGTCTGTATTTCAATCAGGACGGGCAGTTGAAAACGAACCTGCTGACGATTCAGGTGAATCCAAGCGAAGGCATTTCCATGAGGCTAAACGCCAAGAGTCCGGAGAAAGACGGCGTTGTTCTGCCGATCTCAATCGATTTTTCACAAGAGACCAAAGATTTGCCGGAAGCGTACGAGCGCCTGATTTTTGACGCCATGCGCGATGATCCCACCTTCTTTACCCGATGGGATGAGGTATCGCTTGCTTGGAAATGGATTGAGCCGGTATTAGAAGCCTTTGCAGAAGATCAACCGCTCTTTCCGTATATAGCTGGGAGTGCGGGGCCTAAAGAAGCGAGTGAACTCTTGCGCGCGGATGGGTTTAAGTGGTGGTAAACAGTCTTTCATGAACGAGCAACTGAATTGGAGGATGAGGAAAATGGCTGGTAGTGATATTGGCGTATACGGTTTGGCTGTCATGGGAAAAAACCTGGCTTGGAATATTGAAAGCCGTGGTTATAAGGTGTCGCTGTTTAACAGGTCGCCGCAAAAAACGCAGGAAATGCTCGCGGAATCCCCAGGGCGCAATTTGACGGGTACATATAGCGTCCCAGAATTTATCGCTTCCTTGGAGCGTCCGCGTCGAATCATCATGATGGTCAAGGCAGGGGCTGCGACTGACGACACGATCGCACTCTTGCGCCCGCACCTGGAAAAAGGAGACGTGCTGATTGACGGCGGCAACTCCTTCTACAAAGATACAGTGGCTCGTGAGGCTGATCTGAAGAAAGATGGGATTCACTTTATCGGTACAGGTGTATCCGGTGGCGAAGAAGGGGCGCTTCATGGGCCTTCTATCATGCCGTCTGGTCACCCGGAAGCCTATCGACTGGTCGAACCTATTCTCACTGCCATTTCAGCGAAAGTCGGCGGCGATCCGTGCTGTACGTACATTGGTCCGGACGGGTCTGGACATTTCGTGAAAATGGTGCATAACGGCATTGAGTATGGAGATATGCAGTTGATAGCAGAGGCTTACCAGTTGTTACATGAGGTGCTCGGCATGGACGCTAGCGCCTTACACGAAACATTTACCGAGTGGAATAAAGGTGATCTGGACAGCTACCTGATCGAGATCACTGCTGATATTTTTCAAAAGATGGATCCTGAGACAGGGCGCCCGCTCGTTGACTTGGTACTCGACACTGCGCAACAAAAGGGAACAGGGAAGTGGACGAGCCAGAGTGCTTTGGACTTCGGCGTGCCGCTTTCGGTCATTACCGAGGCTGTTTTCGCACGCGCGCTGTCGAGCATGAAAAAAGAGCGGGTACTCGCTTCACAGGTCCTCAAAGGTCCGGAAGCAAAGGCACCGGCAGTCGATGCGAAGGAGTTTAAGGAAGCCGTTCGTCGCGCACTGTATTTGAGTAAAATGTGCTCGTACGCACAAGGATTTGCTCAAATGAGAATTGCCTCAGAGGAACTCAACTGGAATTTGAATCTCAGTAAGATTGCCAGTATCTTCCGCGGAGGTTGCATTATCCGTGCACGTTTTTTGCAAAACATCATGGACGCTTACGACCGCGATCCGAAACTGGCGAATCTGCTGTTAGATCCCTACTTCCGCGATGTATTTGAACGCTATCAGGATGCATGGCGGCAAGTGGTTGCCATCGCTGTAACCCGCGGTATTCCAGTGCCTGCGATATCCAGTGCCTTGGCTTATTTCGACGCCTATCGCCGCGATCGTCTGCCAGCCAACCTGATTCAAGCACAGCGTGATTACTTTGGTGCTCATACGTATGAGCGAACCGATCGTGACGGTGTCTTCCACACGGAATGGGCACAGCAGTAATGATAAGGTGCTTTTACATTTACACCGAATAAGATCGAAGTGCAAGAAAGGCCCCTGCTAGGGGCCTTTCTTGCATGGGGGAGGGTAAAGTAGGTCATTCTAACCTTCATAAGACGTGCTCGCCGTGACCGAGCCGGACAGTGGCGGAGGATATAGGATGAAATGGTGGAGATTTATTAAAGATTTGTTTCAATCGATTGGGCGACACAACGTCGGAATGCTTGCAGCAGCCGTATCCTTCTTTGGATTCTCGGCGATGATTCCTTTACTCTTGGTTATCGTCCTTGGCACGACTTTCTTCGTGTCACCTGGCAATGTAGACCGTTTATTATCATACACGCTACACACTTTCGTCCCGACTTTGCCCAGTGAATCCAGTCTACTCGATGAAAGTATAAAGCGTTTAATCGCTCTGCGCTCTGGTATGAGCCTGATTGCCATCTTAAGTCTTGTCTGGACAGCTATTGGCGGCTTTGTCTCTTTTCAACAGATTCTCGATTTTATCTGGGGTGCCACTAAGCGCCGCTCCTTTATCGTACAGTATATCGTTGGCTTTCTAATGATGACTTTTTTTTTGCTTCTGACGATTGTCGCGGCTGTAGTCAGCGGCGTGCCACATCTATTGGCAGAGGATCTGCCGCAGGGTTCTTATCAAAGTGATCTGTGGGCCGTGATTGCTCTCGCCTCACGTATCGCCTTTCCTATTCTACTTTTCGCGACCACATTTCTGAGTTACCGCTTTTTACCGAGTAAACCTCTGCGGGCGCGCTATCTTCTCGCGGGGGCAGCACTGTCCACAGCGGCTATTTTTATTTCACGCGCACTTTTCACGTGGTATCTGGGCCATCTGGGCCAATATCAATCGGTGTACGGTGCACTTACTTTTGTGATGCTGCTTTTGTTCTGGATCTACATCGTCAGCAATATCGTGCTGATTTGTGCAGAAATCATCGTCTGTTGGTCGCGTTTCGCAGGGGACCCGGTGGATCATGAGGCGAGGCCCCGTACAACAGGAGATCAAGCGGGTATGCCGTCACGTCTCTCTACAAGGCGCGGCAAAGTTCGAGGTTAAAAGAGGGTGCATGACTGCAGTCAATTCGCATGCTGGTTTACATAATATTAAGATGGTTAACACTTTCGGCATATTGAAAAATTGGGCTTCACCCAGAACGAATCCGTGGTACACTGAAAGGTATGATTTGACCTACAGGAGTGGCAAAAGTGCTAACGGAAACCGTAAAACAAGAAAACGCGCCAGCAGTGCGACGTACATTTGCGATTATTTCACACCCCGATGCGGGGAAAACGACCTTGACGGAGAAACTTCTCTTGTTCGGAGGCGCCATTCGCGAAGCGGGCGCTGTCAAAGGAAAGAAAGCGAAGCGACACGCCACGTCTGATTGGATGGAGATCGAGAAGCAACGGGGGATCTCGGTGACGTCGACGGTCTTGCAGTTCACATATCGCGGACAGCACATCAATATTCTCGATACCCCGGGGCACGAAGATTTTAGCGAAGACACTTTTCGTACGTTAACCGCCGCCGATAGCGCCGTGATGCTCATCGATGCAGCCAAAGGGGTCGAACCGCAAACCATCAAGTTATTTGAAGTCTGCCGGCTACGTGGCATACCTATTTTTACCTTTATCAACAAACTCGATCGGGAAGGCAAGGCGCCACTAGAACTGCTTGAAGAACTAGAGGAGGTGCTGGGCATCCGCTCGTGTCCCATGAATTGGCCGATCGGCATGGGCGGAGACTTTCGCGGCATCTACAACCGAGGGGAGGCGCGGTTCGAGCGCTATACAGAGCGTGGACACGCGTCTGAGAGTTTGGCCGCCGGAGATATCGAAGATCCACGGCTGCGCGAGGCACTGGGTGATCAGTTGCATGAACGCCTTAAAGACGAGGTTATGTTGCTCGATATTGCAGGTGATCCGTTCGATAAAGCACTTGTCAATCGTGGGCTGTTAACCCCAGTGTACTTTGGTAGCGCGATTGCCAATTTTGGTGTGGAGACGTTTCTCAATCAGTTTATCGAACTCGCGCCGACGCCTGGGCCGCGGTCGACCGATCAAGGTGAGGTGTCCCCTGACGACACATCCTTTAGCGGTTTTGTATTCAAGATCCAGGCCAATATGAATCCTGCTCACCGCGATCGGGTCGCGTTTGTGCGGATCTGTTCCGGTCGGTTTTCGCGAGGTATGGCAGTCACGCACGTGCGTACCGGCAAACGCATTAATTTGGCGCAACCGCAACAGTTTTTTGGTCAGGGGAGGGAAATGATCGATGAAGCCTATCCAGGTGATATCATCGGTATTTTTGACCCAGGACTGTTTCGCATCGGGGACAGTCTATGCGAAAACGGAAATTTTTCATTCGAGGAATTGCCTTTGTTTTCGCCAGAACACTTCGCACGTGTATCTGTAAAGAGTACCCTTAAATATAAGCAGTTTCATAAAGGCATTGAACAGTTGTCCGAGGAAGGTGCGATTCAGGTATTTCGGCAAGTCAACCGAACTGAAGACTTATTGTTAGGAGCGGTTGGTCAATTGCAGTTTGAAGTGTTTCAGTATCGTATGAAGGCAGAGTATGGGGCTGAAGTCGAGCTGAATCCACTCAGTTACTCGCTTGCGCGCTGGATTGAGTGGAAAGATATGGATCAGTTTCACTATGACCGCTATACGAATTTGTTAGTGAAAGATCAAGACGAACGCTGGGTGATCCTCTGTCCCAATGAGTTTTCCGTCCGTTTTCTTCTCGAAAAAAATCCTGGACTCGTTTTGCACACCACCTCTTCATCGCGGTAATCCATGATTGACATCGCAAACAGACCTGGTTTCCGCATCATCTGCGAGACCAGGCTCTTTTGTATCCGAGTCGTACAACCTTTCGCCAATCTGGCGTATAATCGTTTGGACAGCGACTTTAGGCGAAGTGAGGGATTCAAGATGGAGTATCGGTCACTAGGGAAAAGTGGTTTGCGCGTTTCTGTTCTCGGACTAGGCGCTAACGCGTTTGGCGGTCGCGCCGACAAAGAGACGTCGATTCGCGTTTTGCATCATGCAGTGGACGTCGGCGTCACGTTTATTGACACCGCGAACGTCTATACCAATACGCGCTCGGAAGAGATCATCGGCGAGGCATTTGCCGGTCGCAGGCAAGACATCATCCTGGCCACTAAGGTCGGCATGAAACGTGGAGACGGTCCGAATGACCGCGGATCCTCGCGTCAACACATCATGGCCGAAGTGGAGGAAAGTTTACGGCGTCTGCAAACTGATTATATCGACCTGTATCAGATTCATGCGTTTGACCCGTATACGCCGCTCGAAGAAACCCTGCGCGCCTTGGATGATTTGGTGCGTTCAGGAAAAGTTCGGTACATAGGCGCTTCTAACTACTCTTCCTGGCAACTGCTGAAATCTCTAGATATTAGCGATCGGCACGGATTTTCCCCATATGTCTCTGTGCAACCTGGCTATTCTCTGGTGGACCGCGGAATTGAACGCGAGTTGGTGCCTTTTTGTGTGGAATATGGCATCGGAGTGATCCCCTACTTCCCACTGGCAGGTGGCATTCTTACCGGCAAGTATGCAGGCGGTGCGGTTCCCACTGGTTCATTGCTTGATAAAAACCCGAACTTCGCACAGCGAATGGATGCCGCGCGTATGGCGGTGGGAGAGAAAGTGGTCGCTTTGGCGAGGGATCTCGGGACGACGCCTACTGCGCTATCCTTAGCTTGGCTGATGAGTCGACCGGCCGTCAGTACGGTCATTGCCGGGGCGACACGCGAAGCGCAGATCGACGAAAACAGTCGAGCCGTAGATTTGCGACTGACGAACGAAGTGCTCGAACAACTCGATGACTGGACAGAGGAGTTTATCTACGCTCGCCCGTTTGGTAGTGCCCCACGCCCGCGCGCTAACGCGTAATTGACGCCTAAATAGGCTCCACCGATGCCACAAAGCCGGTGGAGCCTATCTGATTGGCGGTAGTGGGCAACCGTCGTCAGTTCGCCCACATGGCGAGTGGCTGCGTCAAACTTTTTTCACCTCGAAGGTATCCTCCACCAGTCGCCACAATTGGGGAAAGGGCTGCCCCAGCACCCAGAAGCTCACGCCGCGTAATCCCATTTCATAGACGAGGTGAAACTTGGCTAAGATCGATTTGGCATCCTCATACCAAACCTCATGCTCTGTTTGGCCCACATAATAGTGATACATCGGGCTCGCGGCTAGCGGATCAAAGCGCACTGTCACGCCTCGATCAATGGCCAGGTTTTGCGCTCGCTTAGGCGAGATTCCGGCAGCCAGTACACTCGGTTTTTCGGGTAGTGTCCAGTTATATCCGTAGGTCGGAATGCCGAGCAAGATCTTGTCAGGCGGGATGGTGGACGTGGCATAATTCAAAACCGCCCTGACTTGATTAAGGGGGGCGATGGCCATCGGAGGTCCTCATGCCGGCAATCAACTACAGAGTTAGTCCCGCTATGATCGGCTTGCCCACGTTCGACAAAGTACTGACATATTCGCTTTCGATGTCGCGATGCAGCTTTGACTACGGGCTAATTGGCGTGGGATTCGTTATAATATAGAGACGGTTACACGGTGCTGTCGCACCACCGTCCACGGGGAGAATAAGCGGCTGGCGCCGTTATTCCGAGACGGTTACACGGTGCTGTCGCACCACCGTTATGCATTTTTGATCCCTTCGTTGATTGTGTGTTTATATTGTATCCGTGATGTGACGGGACTTATTTGTATCGTAAATATGGGCGATAAGGAAGGTTGCCATGAGCGACATGCGACAAAAAACAGATGTGATCCTGATCGGAGCGGGGATCATGAGTGCTACTTTAGGTTCGATGCTCAAGGAGCTGGCGCCTGAGTGGGATATCAAGGTTTTTGAGAAACTGAGCACGCCAGGTGAAGAAAGCTCCAATGAATGGAATAATGCAGGGACTGGTCACTCAGCTTTATGCGAGCTCAACTATACCACCGAACGATCGGACGGCTCGATGGATATCAGCAAAGCGATTGCAATTAACGAACAGTTTCAGCTCTCACGGCAATTTTGGGCGCACCTGGTCACTCATGGTTTGATTCAACATCCGCAAGATTTTATCAGGCCACTTCCGCACATGAGTCTGGTAGCGGGGGAAGACAATGTTCGCTTCTTACGCAAGCGTTTCGCCGCGCTACAGGATCATCCTTTCTTTGAGGGGATGGCATTTTCAGAGAACCCGGACAAGTTACAGGAATGGGTGCCTCTGATTATGGAGGGCCGGTCTGTGACGGAACCGATTGCGGCGACTAGGATTGAATCGGGCACGGATGTCAATTTTGGCGCCCTGACGCGCATGTTGTTTGCGCACTTGCAGCGCCAAGGGGTTGCTGTAAGTTACAGGCACTCTGTGGAGGATATTCGGCGACTGTCGGACGGCTCGTGGGAAGTGAAAGTGCAGGATATCGACAAGGGGACTTTTGAATATCACACGGCACAGTTTATTTTTATCGGTGGCGGTGGGGGAAGCCTTCCGCTCCTGCAACAGACAGGCATTCCTGAATCGAAGCACATTGGAGGCTTTCCGATCAGCGGTCTTTTCTACGTGTGCAATAACCGTGAAATGGTCGAGAAACATCATGCCAAAGTCTATGGAAAGGCGCGAGTAGGGTCCCCACCAATGTCCGTCCCACACCTCGACACCCGTTTCATCGATAATCAGAAGACGCTCCTCTTCGGTCCGTTTGCCGGGTTTTCACCGAAGTTTTTAAAGACAGGCTCTAATATGGATTTGCCGCGGTCTGTCAAATCCCATAACGTCGCCACTATGCTCGCAGCAGGGGTCAAAGAAATGGCTTTGACCAAGTACCTCGTGCAACAATTGATGTTGACGAATGAGCAGCGCATGGAGGAACTTCGCGAATTTGTTCCGAATGCGAAGAGTGAAGACTGGGATGTGGTGGTCGCAGGGCAACGTGTACAAGTCATCAAAGACACCGAAGCAGGCGGCAAAGGAACGCTCCAGTTTGGCACGGAAGTGATCACCTCTGCCGATGGTTCCGTTGCCGCCCTTTTAGGTGCCTCTCCAGGCGCATCGACTGCAGTCCACGCTATGCTGGGCATTTTGCAGCGGTGTTTTCAAGAAGACTTTCCTACCTGGGAGGATAAACTAAAGAAGATGATTCCTTCCTACGGTATGTCGCTTGTAGAGCACCCCGACTTGTACCGTGAGATTCAACAGTCGACGGCCGAAGTTCTCGGATTTGGCGAACTGCACGCGACCCACCAGTAGTTAGCCAGGCAACTGGACAATCACGCGCGGCATACACATCACTGAGGTGATGTGTATGCCGTCGCGACGTATTGAAGTGACTCGCGTCACGTTTGGGGAGGAACGAACGCCACAAGAACTGACCATGGCCGTAGTCCCCCTTCTTCTACAGTACCTCGATATCAGACCAACGTCTTACCAAATTTCCTATGAAGAACCTGGACCTGCACTGGAGCAAAATCAACCGCGCCTGAATCGCGAGGGAATGTAGCGATGCGAAAGTGTGCGATCTACGCGCGTGTATCGGACGAATCTCAAGTCAAAGGCGAGTCGACAGAACACCAGATCAGTGTCTGTAAGGAAATTGCCCGAAGAAGGTCACTCGAATCAGGTGACACTTGGTTGACTCCGGACGAACTCGTCTATGTGGACGAGGGAATTACAGGCACAAGCTTAGTCAAACGTGCGAAAGTGCAGCGGCTACTACAGGATGCCCAAAACCATTGCTTCGAGGTGGTATTGTTTAAAGGCATTTCGCGGTTTGCCAGAGACACCGTGGACGCGCTTTTGATGCTGCGCAACCTAATGGCTTGCGGGGTCCATGTGGTGTCCTTGGAAGAGAACTTCGATAGCCAGCGCGACAATGCAGAATTTGTGTTCACCATACACTCGGCGCTCGCCCAGGCAGAATCAGAGAAGACGGCTATTCGCGTACGCATGGGGGCTTCTCAAAAAGCACAGCAAGGCAAGTGGAATGGGAGAGCGCCGGACGGTTACGTGTTAAACTCCGATACGAAACGCTTGGAGATCGACCCTGAATTCGGGGCGGTGATTCGCGACATCTTTACGATGTACGGGGAAGGCCATGGCGTGCGAAGTATCGCCCATATACTGAACGAAAAAGGGCTCCGTACCAAGCAAGGCAACTGGTGGACGCAGCGTCACATCGCCCGACTTTTGCGCAATCCAGCCTATGTGGGCGACGTGGCGTATGGTCGCCGTGTCTTGCGAACGTCATTTCCTGATCCAGAGGACCCCCTTAAGCGCAGTAAAGTGGTGGCAAACAACCCGGATGCAAGTGCGATCGTCATTTGCCGCGATGCGCATCCGGCACTCGTCAGCCGCTCGTTGTTTGCCACTGTCGCCGCGCGGTTACAAAGCCGCAAGCAGGAAAAAGGACAAATCGGCAAGGCGCATCTGTTGACGAAAGGATTGGCCACTTGCAGTTGTGGCAGTAGTATGACCATTAAATACAATGGTCATGGGACCGCCTACTATCACTGTCTGGGTCAAAAGGAAAAAGGAAAGGCGTTTTGTCAACAGCGGTACTGGCGCGCAGACGCACTCGAAGCGGCGGTCCTGCAAGCCGTCAAAGTGGCAATTGCGGACGTGGTGACACTGCAAAACATGCAAGTTCACATACAGGTAGATGGGGGCATCGAGAGGAAGCTTCACGAGACCAAAGAACAGATTGCGGGGCTCATGCGCAAGTCTGATTTATTGTTTGATGCGTATGCCAGAGGCAACTTGTCCGAGGAGCAGTTCACTCATGTCAACCAGACTTTAAGGGCGCAAATCGCTAGTCGAAAAGGAGACGAGGAGGCTCTGTGCGTGCGGCTGAGAGATGAGAAAGAGAATTTTGGCCAAGACCTGCACGAGGGATTGCAAGTGGCGATGGATGAGCTGCTCAGTACGCGTTGCACGCGCCCTGATCTTGCGCGAAAACTGCTTCAAGTCCTGCTTAAACGCATTGTGATCACCTACACCGGGATTGAACTGTCCTATGTGTTTAAAGAACCCCCTTTGTCCGGAGGTAGTTCATTGGCGCCATAGGAGGTCCTCCGACCCAGCCCCATTCGTACGTCATGAGCATCACAAAGTCTACAAGCGAACCAAGGGTCTTATAGTCAAACGCTCCCATCCACGCAGCACTGGGATCATCACTGGTCTTGGGCCCCATGGCGATTGAGACACTGTATCCATCTTGGTGCATCGCCTCTTGCAACTCGCGAATAAACGCATTGTACAACGGGCGATCGGTTGGGTGCATGTGCTCGAAATCGATATTGACCCCTTTGAAGCCTTTGTTCGCCATGGTCGCTTTGGCCGCCGCAATGACCTTCTGGCGAAGCGATGCAGCGGCCAGAATCGTATGGGCCAAGTCTGAGTTAAAATTGGATCCATCGAAGTTCGTCACGCATAGCAGTGGCGCGACACCGAGCGCTGTCATGCTAGAAAGCGCCTGCTGGTCTTGCATGGCAACGAGACTGCCGTCTTGCTTGACGTGATAGCTGAAGATGGTTGCGAATGTCATGGGCTCTGACTCTTGTAGGATTTCGCTGTCTCCTGACGTGCCTGACGGAATCATGTAGCCGTTGACCTCCGCCGTGTACTTTGTGGCAATAGGAGCTGGCACAAACAAAATCTGCCCAATCTCTAAGTAGTCGGTTACTTCTAGCCCATTGGCACCGGCCACTGCGATGACAGGCACCTTGTACTTGCGAGCAATCGTCGTGAGCGTCTCGCCCGCACCGACTGTATGATGGATCAGGGTGCTAGGCGCGCCCGGCACCATCAAGTTGACACCGGGCGTCAGCGTCGTTCCTGGCGTTTCATTGAGCGTTTGCAAAGTGGCCGCGCTGACGCCAAACGCTTGGGCTACCGTATCTAGTGTATCTCCGGTACGAGCCGTGTAGATAAACAAACCTTTCACCTCCGCAACATGATCTATAGTCAAGGTATTCGCAGGCGACCGATTTATGGCAGACGACCAATAAGAAAGCGTGTACGACCGGAATGTCGGTCGCACACGCTTGCCGCTTCTATATCGATTGACGCGCATAGAGAAAGGGGGGCTACGAACTAGAGAGACGGCGTTCGGAACACTGTGCCGTTAGGGCCCTGTTGGATCGGACGCATGATGATCGTATCCAAGTTCACGTGCGCTTTACGCGTTACCGCATAAACAATGGTATCTGCAATATCCTCGGCTGTCAGCGGCGTGATCCCAGCGTACACGGCGCCAGCTTTCGCCTCGTCACCGTTATAGCGCACGCGGCTGAAGTCGGTCTCGACCATACCCGGATCGACGGAGGTGACCCGAATCGGTTTGCCGAGCAACTCTTGACGAAGTGCTGAGGTGATCGCCCGTACGCCAAACTTGGTTGCACAGTACACAGATCCGCCCGCATAAGCGTCGTGACCTGCCGTGGATCCCAAATTGACGATATGTCCGTAGCCGTTTTGGATCATCAGCGGGACTACGAGACGCGTCATCCGTAGTAGCCCCATCAAGTTCGTGTCGAGCATTTCTTGCCATTCATCTTCATTATCTTGTTCGGCTATGTACGTGACTCCGCGCGCAAGACCTGCATTATTCACCAGGATGTCAATACGGTTCATGGCGGCTGCCGCCTCTCGTACAAAAGCTGTGGCGCTGGCCTTGTCTGTCACGTCTAGCGGACCTTCCCAAACGGTGGAGCCATGCGCGCGCGCTTCGTTTGCAACGGTTGTCAGCGCCTCGCGCCTTCTCGCGCCGAGAATCAGATCAAACCCATTTTGCGCGAGTAAAAGAGCCGTCGCTTTGCCGATCCCTGCACTTGCCCCGGTGACCATGGCTATTTTTCGTGTTGCCGCTGTGTCTTGCATATCAGTCATCGCTCCTTTGTCACCTATGGTAGCACAGCGAGAAATTGTCGGGCAACGAACGAGCGCAAGCACTGGACAGAGGACGGGATGATGCTTTAGTATATTAGCATACTAAAGTATTGGCTTACGAGATTTTGAACAATATGATGGAGCGAGGGATGTTGTCATATGCACATAGAACGCTATCACTGGGCGCAAGAATCGGACGCTGTAAGACGCAAGGTGCTGATGCGTGCGACTCAAGATATCAGTGAGCAGATGGAGACAGCGGCTATGATCTGTGCCGACGTGCGCATACGTGGGGATGCGGCAGTGGTCGAGTATACGGAGCGCTTCGACGGCGTGAAGCTGTCAGCGCACGCTCTGCGGGTCGCGCCAGAGGCATTTGCGCGGGCCAAGTCGCTGTTGCCATCGTCTGTACAGGAGGCGATTGCCTATGCGGCAGGCAACATCAGGCGCTTCCACAGTGCGCAAAAACCTCCTGAGATGTGGATGATGGAGGTAGACCAAGGCATTACGGCAGGTGAAAAGGTAACGGCGATTCCGGATGTCGCGCTCTATGTGCCACGGGGCAAAGGCAGTTTTCCGTCCGTCCTCCTCATGCTAGGCACGCCGGCTGTTGTCGCGGGTGTGCAGCGCATTGTCGTGCTCACCCCGCCTAATGAAGAAGGCGGGGTCGATCCCGCGATCTTGTATGCTGCCGATTTGCTGGGTTTGACTGAAGTCTATTGCGTCGGAGGCGCGCAGGCGGTGGCCGCGGTGGCCTATGGGACGGAATCGATTCCAAAGTGTGCCAAGATCATCGGGCCTGGCAACCCTTATGTGACTGCTGCTAAGCGATACGTCGCAGGCGTTATCGACCCAGGTGTGCCAGCTGGTCCGAGTGAAGCGATCATACTGGCCGACGCGCAGGCCGATCCAAGGAAGGTGGCGCAGGATCTGTTGATCGAAGCTGAACACGGCCCTGACAGCGCGGCGCTTCTTGTGACACACAGCGAAGCGCTCGCTGACGCCGTGGAAGGTTACGTTCAAGATTTCGTGAAATCTTTGTCCAGCGACGTACGACGCGCTTATATAGAGACCGTGATGCAGCGTTACGGGGGGATTGTACTGACCGAATCGTTAGCACAATCGGTTGATTTCGTGAACGCTTATGCCCCGGAGCATATGGAAGTGCTCGTTGAGCAGCCATTTGCCTTACTGCCGAGCTTGCACCACGCGGGCGAACTGCTACTCGGTGAGTGGACGCCGATTACGCTGTGTAATTTTATGCTTGGGACGAACGCCATTTTGCCTACAGGTGGCGCAGCCCGTACTGTCTCTGCTGTATCATTACAAGATTTTCAAAAGCGCACTTCGATCGGCTACGCGACTAAGGAAGGATTTCTACGCGTGCAGGAAAAGGCGGCCGTATTCGCAGAGTGGGAAGGCTTTGAAGCACACGCCAAGGCCGTGCGCGATCGCCTATGAGAAAAGCAGAAAAAAGGAGAACGACAAGATGGATGTGAAAGAGCCTGTATGCGTTACCCGCACGACCCGTGAATCGCGCATGGTGGTTCGGATCGATCGCAATCCTCGCCATCCGGAAGCCAAGAAGTGGGTACAGACACCGTTGCCTTTTTTCAATCACATGATGGAGCATGTCGCATGGCGTGGACAGATGAACATCGTGATGGAAGTTGCCCTTGATCACTTTGATCTCGCGCATGTGATCACCGAAGACGTGGGCATCTGTTTTGGCAAGGCTGTAAAGGAGTACCTAGAGCGCGGGGCAGCACGTGGGATCGTTGGCTATGGACACGCGTATGGTACGATCGATGAGGCTTTGACGCGGGCTGTGATCTCTTTTGAGAATCGAGCCTATCTCGATTTTACTCGCAATGATGTGCAACTACCGGAGCAGATGGAAGGCATGCATGCTGAGGACTTGGTCGCTTTTTTTGAAGGCTTTGTCCAAGGCGCTCAGTGTACACTGCATCTTGACTTGTTAAAAGGGCGGGTCGGGCACGGACACCATATCTGGGAAGCAACATTCCGGGGATTTGGCATGGCGCTTTTTGAAGCGCTCGAAGAAAGGGAGTGGCGACGCGATATGACCGCAGGCGTAGCGGGCGCCATCTCTTTTGACGTCTCATGACGCTTGATCGTTCTCGGTTGCGTCTGCTCCTGTTTGATCTCGATGGGGTTTTGTTGTCTGAACAGCGTTATGTAGACGCTGCCGCACTCACGGTCGCCAGCCTCGCACCCGTGGCACTCCAGAATGACGCGCTAGCTGCGTTGAACAACTGCGACGACGATGAAGCGATCGCGCAACTGCGCGCGCACTGGTTGCCCGACGAAGTGATCGCCGAACTGCGCGGGCGCGCTATCAATAGCAACTGGGATAAAGCCTATGCGTGTCTACTCGCGCTATATCGAGATGTGCCTGCGACCTTTACGACAGTAGGCGGGTATCTGTACGAGAGCTTGCAGCGTGTTCCAGGTTCCGGCGATCACTATCTTCAGGCCCTTGCCGCTACAGCTCCCGCCGCGCCAGATTTTGCGACGGTGCAACGCGTTTTTCAAAGTTTTTTCCTAGGCGACAAGCGTTCGTGTGTTAAGTGGCGACATGAGGGGCTGGTGGCACGCGACACCACCTTGATGCCAGCCTCTGTCATTCACCGCCATTTGCAGACGCTCACCCAAGCTGGATTCACGCTTGGCATTGGCACCGGCAGACCGCGCGTCGAGGCGCAAAGGCCTCTGGTATCAGCCGGATTATGGTCCTTTTTTGCCTCTGACCACATGGTGACTTATGATGACGTGCGGCGCGAGGAACAAAGGCGTGGTATGGCGCACGGGAGTTTGGGTAAACCTCACCCTTTTACTTACCTGGCCGGCAGTCGCTATTTTAAGGGGCGCGAGGTGTGTGTGGTAGGCGATTCAGTAGCAGACGCGATAGCCGCACAGGCGGCAGGTTTTGCCTTTATCGGTGTTGGTGAAGTGAGCAGTTTCGCAGGTTTGGCCTCCTCCCCGGATGTCGTAGTGGACAATGTGTGCGCCCTCCTTGATCACGTCTTGTAAGCCTGGTTGCGCCTGCCGTTTGCAGACTTGACGGCAGCGCCGATGTCCAGTCGGACAGGCCGTAAAGCGTCTGGTATAATAGAGGGTGACAGACATCTGTTTGTCAGTGGGGGGTAGGCCTATATCGTGAAAATGCATCATACTTCGGAAACTTATATTGAGGCTATTTATGTTCTCGGCGTTGAAGGTGGGACAGTGATTTCGGCACGCTTGGCAGATTATCTTTCCGTCGCGCGACCGACGGTTACCCAGATGATCAAGCGACTGGTGGCGGATGGGAACGTCACTGTGCAAGACGGCAAACTGATTACACTGACCGCACAGGGGGAGGCGATCGCCCGCTCCATTCTCCGCCGTCATCGTTTGTTGGAACGATGGTTGACCGATGTGCTCGGTTTGGATTGGGGAACAGCACACGTCGAAGCCAGTCGGTTAGAGCGAGCGATTTCACCGATCATTGAGAGTCGACTAGAAGCCCTTCTTGGATATCCTGCAACGTGTCCACACGGCAATGCGATCCCTGGTCGCGAAGAAGAAGTACCGCCGGCTGTTCCCTTGTCTAGCGTGGATGCGACGCAAGACGTTGAAGTTGTGCGCATCTTTGAACAAGCAGAAGAAGATGTGGAGTTGTTGCGCTATCTGGAGCGTACCGGATTTATTCCCACGCGCCGTTTGCGGGTTGTCCCGAGGGATTTGTATGCAGGTGCCTGTGCGGTGGAGGTCGACGGACAGCGAGTCGCACTCGCGCCTGATGTTGCACAGCGCATCATGGTTCGCATTCTCGACGGGGAGGCGAGCCGATGAGCGAGCGCGGTGGATTTTTGTTATCTCTGACGCATCGAACGACGGAAATGGCAGTCCATCTCTTTGATGCAAGTGGCGAAGAAATCTCGCGTGTAAGTCGCACATTTGAACGCGAGTCGGACGACCAGACGGTATTTCACCTTCAGGCTGATGAAGCGCTCAGCAGTGCCATCACCTTGATGGAAAGTGGACTTCGGCGGGCGGGTATTTTGTCATACGATGTAAGCGGGATTGGCTTGTGCGTTTCTTGCCATGCACTGATCGTATGGAATGGCGTTTCTGGTACCCCGTTGCTGACGACTGACTTTCCGATGGACTGGATCCATTTCGGAGCGCAACAAGCTGCGACTTTCTTGGCTGACGTGGTGGATTCCGCCATGCGTGAACCAGAAGCGCCGAGTGACGCTCGCGATTTGCGGCTTGGCGGCATGGACGGCTGGCTGCTGTTCAGTCTGACCCAAGGGGCTTGCTGTTGGATCTCGCAAGGACATGACTTGACCTTATATGCGTATGGCGAAGGCAAAGAAGTCGATGCGGCGTTTGCACAGCGTTGCGGTGTCGTGTCGTCCTGTTTTCCGACACTGATGCAACCTGGACAAGCCGCTCGTATCAGTCCGATCTACCTCGATGCTTCACGACCGGCGATCTGCGCTTTGACCTACATAGAAACGGCGGCTCTGGTGGGTGCTCGCTTTGCGGCAAACAGCTCGGCGTTTGTCACCTATGATGCAGAGGGTTCTGTTTCACTACGCATGCCTTACTTGCGTTCGACGCAGCAAACTTCAGGGGAATTAGGTGTGCGCCCCCTCGTCACGCTTGCACGCGATGTGCCGGCCTCTGCGCTTATGGGGCGCTATGTAGCTCCGCAGCTCGTGGCGGGATGGCTACAGGCGCACGTGCACGAAGACGCGCTGCTCGCGCAGGTGGCCACTGCCTTGACGGGAGGCAAAGTGCCGCTTGTTTTGCCTGCGGATCGCTGGTTACCGGGCCAAGCGACCGTCGTCGGACTCGATCCCAGCGTCACAACTGCACAACTGTACGCCGGTGCCCTTTGCTCTATGGCCTTCATGGTGGCGGACATCGTGGAAAAGGCGGAGACACTGATTGCCGCACGGATCGAGGTTCTTTACGCCGATGAGCTCGGTTATGGGATTCCTTCACTATTCTCCTTACAAGCGGGACTTTGCAAACGCCCTCTGTACGTGCGTGCAGGGGATAGCAGTGCCCTCGGCGCCGCTGTCTTGGCGGGAATCGCCGCCGGGCTGTGGTCGCATGAGCGAGCAGCTACCATTCTCGAACAGCGGTATACGACGATGCGTTATGATGTGCCGGAACTGTCGGACGCCCTTTGGGATCTATATTCGTTATATAAGAGGATCAGTGCGCATATGGCCAGTTGAGGCAAGGTCTCAGCTTGGAAATATAGAGATACTTTTGTATAATGAAGCAGAGTGCTAGTCCTGACTCACACATTTTGCGTGTTTGATCCCGACTCGCCAGACGTAGTCGGGTAGATCACCACACTAGGAGGGGAAACATGCCAAAGGGAGCGACAGTAACGAAGACCCTTAAAGTCGGCGATCAAGCGCCTGACTTTACGCTCAAGGCGCATGGCGGTCGTACCGTCACGCTGTCCGAGTTGCGCGGCAAAAACGTGTTCATCGCGTTTTATCCACTCGATTGGACACCCGTTTGAGGCGCTCAGATGCCTTCGTACGAGGATGATCTCGATCGTTTCGAAGAGCATAATGCCCAGGTTCTGGGTATCAGTGTAGACAGTATCCCAAGTCACGAGGCTTGGCAAAAGTCGATCGGCGGGATTACCTATCCGCTGCTTTCGGATTTCTATCCACATGGTGAAGTTGCACAAAAGTACGGGGTACTGCGTCCTGAAGGAATCAACGAGCGGGCACTTTTTGTCATTGACAAAGAAGGCGTCGTGCGGTTTATCGACGTTCACCCGATTGACATTCAACCGGATAATGAAGAGATTTTCGACGTGTTACGCGGTTTGCGTTAATCCGTGGAAGAGCGAGGACGGGCAAGCGTTAGGCGATATGCCGCGCTTGCCCATTTTGTGCTTAGCCTTTCAGCCGATTGTAGACCGGACGGTGTCGACTAAAGAGAGCCACGTCGAAGGGTATTCAAGGCCTAGGTACCACGCGGCTGCCCCGGCAAGATGTTGCCTCGCGACAAGCTCGAGGGTCAAGAGTAAGGAACGGTTATCTTCTACCCAGATTTGATGCTCCTGTCCATCCACTGTGTACTCGCCAAAGCGAAGGCCTAACCCTTTGTTCCAAGTGGTTTTTACGTGATACTGAGCGAGAATATTGCGCACTTGCCACAGCGAAAGCGCCTGGCTGTTCAACACCTCTCCGTTTTTATTCACGGTCCAATCTTGCGTGTAAAAGGGCACGCCTAGGATGAGTTTATCGGCCGGAACACCTGTGTCGAGCATGTCGGTAACGCTGCTTTGTACCCACGGCAAGGAGGCAGTCGGACCAGGCGCAGGATCGCCACCCCAGTGCTCATCATATCCCATCAAAATGATGTAGTTGGCGGCTTTGGCCAATGCCGCATGGTTGTACGGACCACTATTTTGTCCACTCGCATAGTCAGGGGGCAAATCTACCGATAGTGATTTATGCACTTTGTGCAAGGCTACACTTAGCGTCTCTATAAAGCGCGCGTAATTCCAACGATCCTCGTTCAGCAGTCCTTCGAAGTCTACGTTTAGCCCGGCCACCCCGGACTGCACCGTGAAATGGACTAACTTGTTGATCAGTGCGTCTTGACGGTCACGATAGGCGAGAAACTGGTGCGTCATAGGCCCATTAAAGCCATTGTCTACTACCGGCCAGACTTGGATGCCGAGCTGTTTGGCTTTTTGCACTACACCGTTCTCGGCCCCTCCGATCAGCGTTCCAGTGGGGCTATCTACTTCTAACCACTTCGGCGCTAGCACCGACAGGCCTGGACTTTGCTCCATAATCGTGTCGAGATCAGCTGTTCCTGAATCCAGGACCCAGCCTATGGTCAGTCGCTTGGCAGGCAAACTGGCACTGGCTCGCTGTACAATGGTCGACCATGGCACGGTAGCTGTCGATTTAGCACTGGTGTTGATCAACGCTCCTGTGAGATCGAGCGGCGTTCGAGCTACCAGTCGATTAGGCGCCTCAAGGGATAATTCGGATAGTGAAAGTGCCGATACGCGCAAAATCCAGCCCGCGGCATCAGGATTCGGATTCTTGGGTCCTATCCCGAGAGTCTCAGCCGTTAGCGTGCCGGCAACACTGTCGGCTGCAAACCAACTCAGCATTGAGCCGCGGCCGGAATGGGCGTAAGACAGTGACAGGCTAATGGCGGCGCCTGTGGCAAGTAAAAAAAGGGCGGAGGATGCGAACGCAACCAGTCGTCCAAGACGCTGTTTGTTTTTCATCTGAAGTCACCTGCTTGTTCATCGTCGTCTTTCTACTACTCTATGAGCGGGTTTGCTAGATATTCCGAATGGGCTAATTAGGCGAATGTGGTTTTGGCATCGGTTTGCACGCCCATACTAATGAGACGAAGTTGACATCTTGTAAACCGGAGGACCCTATGACCCCACTATTTGCCGTCGCTGTAGCACTTGCATATACCGGATATTTGATCCATTGGCCGGGCCTGACTGTGATTGGCACCGGAGCCGCGACTGTGCTGTGGTGGGGTGCAGCGGGAGACACGGCACTCGTCGATTTGGCTAGTCGATTGCGCTTAGAGTGGCAACGACATCACCTGCAATTCGCATTTCGCCTGGATGAACGGGAGATAGAACGAGCGAGGCAAACTTGCCGGACCTTTTTGCGACGGTATCCGCATCATGTGCGCGTGCCTTTTGCGTTGACTGAAGAAGGGCGGGTCGTGATTCGTTGTATGGGATGTAAGTCATGTCGCGACTTTGCCATGTCGGCGATCCCTGCACCCTATCTCGATTTGCAAACTATTATGGCTAAAAACGGTATTCACTTTACACACCCATTGTTGCCGATTCTTTTGCTGAACCAAGAAGTCAGGCGCGGGATTCGCTTACGGTTGCAAGATGAGGTCGTACAAGCGATCGCAGTCGATAGCGAAGATCAGTGGGGGCGTCTATGGTTGCGGTTCGCTTTATGGGAACGGGAACGGCAAGCTCAAGAAGGGGGCAAGTCCCTACTTTATCGAGAAGAATTGGCCAACTATATCGTCGAGCAGCTATCGGAACAGCTAGTCAGACGATTGCCACGGCTATCGGACCGTTCGCTCACGCGCCTGATCGACAAAGGGATCGCACAGGCAGAAGAACAGCTGCTGCGTCGCCAACGGGCCATGAAGTTGGAGGCGTTTATGCGCACAACTAATGAGGGTGTAGCTACGGCCAAGAAAGATGAAGATCAGGCGGCAGAGGCAGATCTCGATTGGGCTGTCACGGCCACCCAGTTGGCTGCGCAATTTGAGGCGTCACCAGAGCGTGTAACGGGCTGGTTGTGCAAGGTGTTTACTGGAACCGACGATCAGAAGGCGCAAAAACGCGAAGCTTCGACATTAGGCTATTTTCTAGCCGACAGCGGTGTCGAGCGTATCGTCTTTCAAGTAGGGTGGCGTAGCGGCGACTATGTCAGCGCTAGTGCGATAGAGCGGGCATACACCGCCCGCTCGCGAGAGAATGCGCAGCGCTGTGTGGTGCTCGCGCTCGGTCCGGTGTCGCCTGATGTGTATATGGATGCAGATGAACTAGGCGTATTGGTGCTGCCTGTCGAAGCGCTGGACCGCTTGCTAACGTATCACGCTGATCGCATGTGGCAGACCATTGAGTGGTCCTTGCGCGCTTCGTCAAAGGCTACTTTGCGCGACGGCGACAAGAATGTGCACGATGATTTCGCGCAAGTACTAGAACTGGGGCTATCGACGTAGTACAATAACAGACAGGCAATCATTTTGTGCGCAAGGGGTGTGCGAGGTGGCCGATCCTTCTTCCACCTCTGGCAATGCGCAAACCGTCCGAGCGGCTGAAGAGATGCTGCGACAGACGGCGCGCTTGGCAGACGATCCTTTTGTAGCGCTCACTCAGTCTTGTAAGCGTAAGCCGGGCGAACAGAAATTGCCGGTTGCTTGGCAAGATGATGAAGAGAGCTGACAAAGCAGGCTTAGGCCTGCGGATCAGCTGTAAACGCTTACTGTTATCCTCTAGCCCATGACGGTGTGCTAACCGATTGGTTTCCATGGCCCGTCTGGACCCACCCACTCCTCTGAACCGTCGGCAAAAAATTCCTTTTTCCAGATCGGCACGATTTGTTTGAGCGTTTTAATTGCATATTCTGCGGCTTCGAACGCGTCGTGGCGATGGGCTGTGGAGACCCCGATCAGAACGCTTATGTCAGAGAGCGCGAGCGTCCCTGTACGATGCCAAATCGCCATTTGCACGATCGGCCACTGGTCTCTGGTCTGGACAATCACATCGCTCAATTTGCGAGTGGCCATTTCTTCATAAGCCTCGTACTGTAGTCGAAGGGTTTGCCGTCCCCGTGTAAACTCGCGAACTGTTCCGGCAAAGACCACTACCGCTCCGGCTCGTGCGTCTGTCACTCGTTCGTGCATCAAGGCTGGGAGCAACGGGCTTCGTACGATCGCCACATCCTCCAGCCAATCATTGCTGTCCTGCTTCTTTCCGGAGCCGCCACTGACTGGTGGAATCACAGCAATGACATCCCCATCACTCAAGATGGTCTCTACAGTGACATATTCCTCATTGCGTGCGCACCAAGCGCGGCTCAATACGGACTGTAGCGAAGGGAACTGTTCGCCTAAATAATCGAGCAAGGAACGTAAGGACATGTCACCTTTCGCTGGTAATTCAACCTGCGTTTCTCGGAGTCCAGCGGCCTCAGCTGCGCCGGCGAAAAAGCGTACGGTGATGCGCATAGATGTAGATGACCTCCTGACGTGTTTGTCTTTATTATACACGAAGCCAAGACTCGTACACGCTTTGTAGGCTCCTGTGCGCTGTAAGGCGCGTGGTATACTAGGACTCACAAGCGCACGTTTTAGATGAGCAGTTTAAAAGGAGCTATGCGCAGATGCAACATAATATTGGAGACGACGGGCTCACCCATCTGGATGCCGACGGGCGAGCTAAAATGGTGTATGTAGGCGACAAGGATCAGACGAAGCGAGAAGCTATTGCCCGGGCTGTTCTCTTTATGCAAGAGGACACGCTAAAGCGGATACAGACTGGTGGCGTGACGAAAGGCGACGTGCTGTCGATTGCTCAGGTCGCAGCCATCATGGGGGCCAAACGGACGTCTGATACGATTCCACTATGCCACCCCTTACCTTTGACTGGTGTGGATGTGCATTTTTGTTTTACGGATGCTCATCACTTGCAAATAGACGTGACGGTGCGAACGACCGGTTGCACGGGAGTAGAGATGGAGGCGCTGTGCGGGGCCTCGGCTGGAGCACTCACCGTCTACGATATGTGTAAGGCGATCGATCGTAGCATGAGCGTGCGTTTCCTTGGTTTAATGGAGAAAAAAGGCGGCAAGAGTGGTCACTTTGTACGTGCTGAGGTGGGCGATGAGTGAGGCGCGCGCAGTAGCCGTCGTCACCGTCAGTGATCGTTCATTTCGTGGCGAACGATCCGATGTGACGGGACCTGTCGTTGTGCAGTGGGCTTTGGCCAATGGGTGGAATGTGATGGAGCAACGGGTGGTACCGGACGAAGTGGCGCAGATTTCCGATGCTTTGCTGGAACTGTGCGCTCGCGGTTTGCCACTTGTTCTGACAGCAGGTGGGACGGGCCTCGGGCCGCGTGATGTGACGCCTGAGGCAACGCGACAGGTCATTGACCGGGAGGTGCCTGGGATCGCTGAGGTGATGCGACGCACAGGCGCTGAGTACACACCGCTGGCCGCTTTGTCCCGCGCACTTTGTGGAACGTGCCGCCAGACACTGATCGTCAATTTGCCTGGGAGTCCAAAAGGCGCCTCTCAGTCGCTCGCGAGCGTGGAGACGCTCCTTCCACACGCAGTGGACGTTTTGCGAGCATCGCACTTTGATCACGGATGAAAAATATCGATGTCGAATCAATGACGTCAAGATGCTAGGGCCATAGGTGGGGGCGCGTAATGGATCAAGACATATTGCCTTCAACAGTGCATGCACTCGTTACCAAGGAGCGGAAGCTGCGTGACGCGATCCTCGATGCTGTGCAAGATGGCGTGATTGCCATCGATGATGCGGGGTGCATCACGGTGTTTAATCACACAGCGGAAGTTCTTACAGGGATTTCTCGCCATGATGCGTTGGGGGCGGCTGCTGCCACATTAATTCCAAACAGTCGACTACATCATGTGCTGGGAACCGGCCAAAGTGAACTGAGACAAGTGCAGTCCTTAAGCGCTAGGCAAATTCTGACCGATCGCTTTCCCGTGTGTACGCACACAGGTGAGGTAATCGGTGCATTTGCCGTTTTTCGCGATGAAACAGATATTCGTGCGCTGACCAGTGAAGTTTCGAACCTCAAGGAAGTGCAGATGCTTTTGCATGCGATCATTAACTCGACGCAAGATGCGATTTCCGTGGTTGATGCCAAAGGCAATGGCATCCTCATCAATCCGGCTTATACGCGATTGACAGGGATGACGGATATCGATGTGATCGGCAAACCGGCAGATGTCGATATCGCGGAAGGAGACAGCATGCACTTTCGCGTCTTGCGCACACATGAGCCGGTAAGAAACGCCAAAATGAAAGTTGGCCCCCGTCGACGCGATGTGATCGTCAATGTGGCGCCGCTCGTCGTAGACGGACAGATCAAAGGTAGCGTGGGTGTCATTCACGATATCTCTGAGATGCGGCAGTTGACAGAGGAACTGGCGCAAGCGCATCAGCGCATTCGTAGACTGGAGGCCAAGTACACCTTTTCGGATATTGTTGGCCACAGTCCTGTCATGATGGCTGCGGTAGAAGCGGCCACTAGGGCCGCCGCCACGCCTGCAACCGTCTTGTTGCGCGGTGAATCCGGCTGTGGCAAGGAGCTCTTTGCACACGCCATCCATCATGCCAGTGATCGTCGTTATCAAGACCTTGTGCGCGTAAACTGCGCGGCCATAGCGGAAAGTCTTCTGGAAAGTGAACTGTTTGGCTACGAAGAAGGCGCCTTTAGTGGTGCGCGCAAAGGTGGAAAAAAAGGGCTGTTTGAAGAAGCCAACCACGGCACGATCTTTCTGGATGAGGTAGCTGAACTCTCACGTTCCACACAAGCCAAGTTGTTACGGGTGCTGCAGGAAAAGGAGATCGTTCGCGTCGGTGGGACGCGTGCCATTGCCATCGATGTGCGGGTCATTGCCGCCACGCATGCCAACTTGGAAGAGGCGATCGCGGAAGGCCGTTTTCGTGAAGACTTGTATTATCGACTAAATGTCGTGCCGATTTTCATTCCGCCACTGCGTTATCGAAAGGAAGACATCGAGTTGCTTGCGACCATGCTCATGCGTAAGTTCAACCACGAGTATGGACGTCACGTGACGCGATTGTCCGCAGAAGCGTTAGTCAAGTTGCAAGCTTATCACTGGCCTGGCAATGTGCGCGAACTGGAAAACGTGGTCGGTCGAGCGATGATCGGCATTAGCTATCAGGAAGCCGAGATTGGCGCGCAGTTGATTGATCTGCCGTCTAATCCAGCGCAGACAGTAGTTCACGATACCACTGGCCCGAGCGAACCTACCGGTTCGCTCGCCGCTGTCGTGGAAGCTGCCGAATGCGCTGCGATCGCGGCTGCACTGGCTCGGACTGACTCCAACAAAACCGAGGCCGCGCGATTGCTCGGTATCTCGATACGGAGTCTGTACTATAAGATGGAACGCTATCAGCTGGATGCGATGCGCAATAAATAACACGCAATAAATTGCGCATTGTGCAAATTATTGCGTGGACAAGCTTGGCGCCTGTCGAGAAAGCCCCTGTTTAAGCTCTGTGAGTCCTTGTTTGCGCTGAAGATGAAGGGCATTCGCGACGTGGCACAAATCTTGCTATAGTTATTTGGTGAATCACCCATTTGCCATTTGGCGGGAGGAACATCCATGAATCTCTTTGATACGTTAGCCCAATACGACTATGAGCAATTGGTTTTGTGCCAAGACGCTACTTCAGGTCTACGCGCCATCATTGCCATTCATGACACGACGCTTGGGCCAGCCCTTGGCGGGTGCCGGATGTGGACGTATGCGACGGAAGAGGCGGCGATTGTCGATGCTTTACGCCTTTCCAGAGGTATGACCTATAAAGCTGCTGCAGCCGGCCTCAATCTAGGGGGAGGCAAGACAGTCGTCATCGGCAATCCTAAAACTGACAAATCGGAGTTGCTGTTCCGCTCTCTCGGCCGCTATATCGAAGGCTTGCACGGCCGTTATATTACAGCTGAAGATGTCGGTACCAGCGTGGCTGACATGGACATCATTCATCAGGAGACGCGTTATGTAACCGGTGTCTCGCAAGCGTATGGCAGTTCCGGCAATCCGAGTCCGATGACAGCGCTCGGCGTGTTTCGCGGTATTCAAGCTGCGGTGCGCGAGGTCACTGGCAGTGATGATTTGTCGGGTAAGACCGTGGCGGTGCAGGGACTCGGCAGCGTCGGGTTCGATCTTTGTCAGCGTCTGCATGCGGTTGGCGCTAAACTGGTCGTCACGGATATCGCCACGGATAATGTGCAACGTGCGGTAGCCCAGTTTGGGGCGACTGCCGTATCCACAGAGGAGATTGTTTCCGTTTCTTGTGACGTGTTTGCGCCGTGTGCACTAGGTGCCGTGATCTCTGATGAGACTGTGGATCGCCTGCGCTGCCAGATCGTCGCTGGGTCCGCAAACAATCAGTTGGCAGAAGGACGGCATGGCGATCGTTTGCAGGAACTTGGTATTTTGTATGCGCCAGATTACGTCATTAACTCAGGTGGACTGATCAATGTCGCAGACGAGTTGGAAGGCTATAATCCGGAGCGGGCGCAAAAGAAAGTGGAGGGCATTTATCAGATCATGCGCGATATCTTCGCGATGGCGAAGGAGCGTAACATTCCGACTTACCAAGCGGCGGATCGTCTGGCAGAAGATCGCATTGCAGCTATGCGTCAAGTGAGAAGTACCTTTTTGCCAGTATCGCGTTCGCTTTTGCACCGCGCGTAAGCGGTAGCGTAAGGTAACAGAGAAAAGAGGCTGGCAATGACAGAGCAAACGGTTGATGTCGTCGTGTTAGGCGGCGGAACAGGCGGGTATGTCGCTGCCATCCGCGGCGCACAGCTCGGCCTGAAAGTCGCTGTCGTAGAATCCGGAAAACTCGGCGGCACGTGTCTTCACCAAGGGTGTATCCCATCGAAGGCGCTTTTGCGGTCTGCACAAGTCTTTGCGCAAACCAAGGAGGCGCAGTCGTACGGCGTTCTCGCAAGTGATGTGCGATTGGATCTGGCACAGGCGATGCGGCGTAAAGATGACATCGTAGGGCAGTTGCACAAAGGTGTCGAATTTCTCATGAAAAAACACAAGATCGAAGTCATCGAAGGCTATGGGCGAGTGATGGGCCCTTCCATTTTTTCGCCTACTGCTGGAGCCGTGCGTGTTCAGCGACCGGATGGAGAGTCGGAGATCCTCTCTCCGCGCTACACGATTATCGCGACTGGCTCGCGCCCGCGTTCCTTGCCAGGACTACCGTTTGACGGGCAGCGCATCTTGTCGTCGGATGACGCGCTTGCACTCGCCAAGTTGCCATCGTCGATGCTCATCATCGGCGGTGGCGCAATCGGTATCGAGTGGGCCTCGATGTTGCACGATTTTGGCGTAGACGTCACGGTGGTGGAGGCGCTGCCTCGTCTTTTGGCGCAAGAGGATGAAGAAGTTTCGGCAGAAATGGCGAGACTGCTAAAGAAGCGCAAGATTCGCGTCCTGACAAATGCCGCGGTGGATGTCGAAAGCTACCGCGTACAAGACGAGGTTTGTCATATCAGTGTCCGCTCTGGCGAGAAAGTCGAAGGGTTGTCTGCCGAGCAGATTCTCGTAGCTGTAGGTCGCGAGGCGCGCGTGCAAGACATAGGTCTTGAAGCGACTGCAGTCATTGTGGATAGAGGCGTCATTGCAGTCGATCGCCAAATGCGTACTGCAGAAAAGGCCATCTATGCGATCGGTGACGTGGTAGGCGGTTTGCAACTCGCACACGTGGCCGCGCACGAAGGAATTCTTGCCATGGAGGCTATTGCAGGGCATGATGCGCGACCGATCGACTACGCGCAAGTTGCACGCTGCACCTATAGCCAACCGGAGGTAGCGAGTGTCGGCATTACTGAGGCGCAAGCCAAACAGCGTGGCTTGACAGTTAAAACCGGTAAGTTCGCCTTTCGGGCGATTGGAAAGGCACTCGTTCAAGGCGAGACAGACGGCTTTGTCAAAATCGTGTGTGATGAAGCGACCAACGATTTATTAGGTGTACACATGATCGGACCTCACGCAACGGACCTCATTTCGGAGGCTGGATTGGCGCTTTTGCTGAACGCTTCGCCGTGGGAGATCGGACAGATGATTCATCCGCATCCTACGTTGTCGGAAGCGCTAGGAGAGGCGGCGCTTGCAGTGGATGGCTTGGCTATTCACGCATGAGGCAAACGGATTAGTAATGACTTGAATGTGAGGTGAAAGAAGATGTCCAAACAGACTGCGGTACGGCATCGCGAGATCGGGTTATCCGATGAGCAAGTGCTGGACATGTATCGGACGATGATTTTGGCGCGTGCGCTCGACGAGCGTATGTGGCTATTGAATCGAGCCGGCAAATTGCCTTTTGTCGTCTCTTGCAAAGGGCAGGAAGGCGCACAAGTCGGTCTTGCCTTCGCGCTCGATCCGACTCGCGACTACGTGGCGCCTTATTACCGCGATCTAGGTGTCGTGTTGAGATTTGGACAGACTGCACGCGATGTCATGCTGTCTGGTTTTGCCAAAAGAGAAGACCCGAACAGCGGAGGCCGGCAGATGCCAGGTCACTTCGGGTCGAGGAAAAACCGCATCTTGACTGGGTCGAGCCCGGTGTCTACGCAGATTCCACATGCGGTGGGCATGGCGCTCGCAGCGCGGATGCGAAACGAGCGCTTGGTGACGTATACGTCTTTTGGCGAAGGCTCAAGCAATCAAGGCGACTTTCATGAGGCGTGTAACTTTGCTGGGGTACAAAAACTTCCGGTGATCTTCTTTTGTGAAAATAACCTGTACGCCATCTCCGTACCGCTCGCACGCCAAGTAGGCTGTGAACGGATTGCACAACGTGCCGAAGGATACGGGTTCCCGGGCGTCACGATCGACGGCAACGATGTCCTCGCGGTCTACGAAGCAGCCCGCACAGCGGTCAACCGCGCACTAGACGGCCTCGGCCCTACACTGATCGAAGTGCTTACCTATCGCATCAACCCACATTCGAGCGATGACGACGATCGCGTATACCGGTCGCGCGAAGAAGTAGATGAGGCCAAGCAACGCGATGCCATCGTTACTTTTGGGGCTTATCTGCGTTCTACAGGCGTGCTTACCGCTGACAAGGAGCAGGCACTTTTGCGCGATGTCGAGCAAGTGGTCGACGAGGCGACCGCTTACGCAGAACAGGCACCTTATGCGGAGCCACAAGAGGCACTGGGACATGTATACGCGCAGTAGGTCAGTACGTGGGGGGATGTTGACGTGGCTGTAAAACTATTTATCGATGCCATTCGCGATGCACTGGTCTATGAGATGAGGCAGGATGACAGTGTATTTGTGTTGGGAGAAGACGTAGGTTTGCGCGGTGGTGTCTTTCGCGTCACACAAGGGATGATCGATGAGTTCGGGGCGAGCCGTGTGATCGACATGCCGCTGGCTGAGTCGGCTATTGTCGGGGTGGCCATCGGCGCTGCAGCGTATGGGTTAAAGCCTGTCGCAGAGATTCAATTTGCAGATTTTATTATGCCTGCGGTTAACCAGATCATCAGTGAAGCCGCCAAAATGCGGTATCGGTCAAACGGAGACTGGAGTTGCCCGCTCGTGATTCGCGCGCCGTTTGGCGGCGGTGTACATGGGGCACTGTATCACTCGCAAAGTGTGGAAGCGCTGTTCTACCATATCCCTGGACTGAAAGTCGTGGTGCCTTCGACTGCAGCGGATGCCAAGGGGCTGTTGATCGCGGCGTTGCGCGACCCTGATCCGGTGCTTTATTTCGAGCATAAAGGGTTGTACCGCCTGATCAAAGACGAAGTACCAGACGGCGAGCACGTCGTACCAATCGGCAAAGCCGCGGTGCGCCGCGAAGGCACAGACATCACCGTGATCACTTATGGGCTCATGGTTCACTATGTGCTCGAAGCAGCGGAGGAATTGGCGCATGCCGGGATTTCGACGCATGTGCTTGACTTGCGCTCGCTGTTGCCGCTAGATCGCGATGCGATCATTGAAGCGGCACGCCGCACGGGCAAAGTACTGATCGTTCACGAAGACAACAAGACAGGCGGGGTGGGAGCAGAAGTGTCAGCCATGATCGCGGAAGAAGCGTTGTACGATTTGGATGCTCCTATTGCCCGACTCTGTGGCCCTGACATTCCGGCTATGCCATTTAGTCCGACCATGGAGAAGTTTTATATGTTGAATCCTGCCAAAATTGCAGATGCGATGCGTACGCTAGCGGCGTTTTAGAGGGGGACGTATAAATGGCTGAAGTGCGGATGCCAAAACTCGGCGAGAGTGTGACCGAAGGCACGATTGGACGCTGGCTCAAGCAAGTCGGTGATCAGGTCGCTAAGTACGAACCACTTGCAGAGGTCGTTACGGATAAAGTTAGCGCGGAGATTCCTTCTGACTTTGTGGGTGTCTTGACAGAAATCCTTGTCGGTGAAGATCAGACCGTGAAGGTGGGCACGCCGCTTGCTATCATCGAAGTGGCGGGAGAAGTGGCAGCCCCCGAGTCAAAGGTAGCACCTGCGGACTCAGCCGCACCATCTACTCTTGCCTCTACACAAGCAGACACGACTTTCGTACGATCAGAAGAACCCGAGGTCGGTACAGGTACAAAAGCGCGTTATTCTCCTGCGGTCATGAAAATGGCGCAAGAGCGTGGCATTGACCTCAGTCAGGTGCCAGGTAGCGGTTTGGGCGGGCGTGTGACGCGCAAGGACGTAGAGAACTGGCAACCGCAAGCGCTGCCACCGGCAGCAGTAAGGAGTGCGCCGGACGTGATGCCGCGGCAGCCGGAAGTCTCGCCAGCGGCGGCGTTCACGCCTGTGGCCGCAGTTGCCACGGGTGCATCGACCGCACAGACAGATGAGGGCGTACAGCGCGTGCCGGTTACACCTATTCGTAAAACGATCGCACGTCGGATGGTCGAAAGCAAGCATCAGGCACCACATGCATGGATGATGATGGAAGTCGATGCCACCCCACTGGTTCGTCTGCGTGAGAAGCAAAAGGCCGCGTTCAAAGCCAAAGAGGGCGTAGATTTGACTTTTTTGCCCTTTTTCATTCAAGCAGCCGTGGGGGCATTGAAGGAATTCCCGATTGTCAATTCAGAGTGGGCGCAAGACGATATTTTGGTAAAAAACGATGTGCACATCTCTATTGCCGTAGCAACACCGGACGCGTTGGCAGTGCCTGTGATTCACCATGCGGATCGCCTCAGCATCTTCGGTCTCGCGAAGGCTGTTCAGGACTTGGCGCAGCGGGCGCGTGTTGGCAAACTGACGCTTGCTGATGTGCAAGGCGGTACGTTCACGGTCAATAACACGGGGGCTTTTGGCTCTATTTTATCGCAGCCGATCATTAATGCACCGCAAGCGGCGATTTTATCTGTTGAGGCGATCGTAAAACGTCCTATCGTACAGGCAGATGACAGTATCGCGATCCGATCGATGGTCAATTTGTGTATGAGTCTCGATCATCGGATACTGGATGGATGGGTAGCTGGACAATTTATGAAGTCGATCAAGCAACGCGTGGAATCGTATACAGTAGACAGTCCGCTGTACTAAAGCGACGAGCAAGGGTACACTAGACACAGTGCCATTTTGTCTCACGAGAAAGAAGGGTGAACAGTGTCAGACAGTCTACCGCATAAGGACACTGTGGCCGAAGCGACGACGCCCGTGCGTCCGTTGCGTCGGCCTGAGTGGTTAAAGATTCAACTTAAAACCGGTGGCGATTTTAAGGAACTCAAGGAGATTATGCGCGGTGAGCGGCTTCATACAGTATGCGAAGAAGCTCGCTGTCCGAACATCTACGAGTGCTGGGCGCATCGCACAGCGACTTTCATGATTCTAGGCAATGTTTGCACACGCGCCTGCCGTTTTTGCGCTGTCACGCCGGGCCGCCCGACGGAACTGGACTGGGCAGAACCTTCACGCGTTGCGGACGCCACGGTCAAAATGGGACTTCGCCACGTCGTTGTCACGTCCGTTGCACGAGACGATCTGGAAGACGGCGGGGCCGGCGTTTTCGCGGCGACCATTCGCGCCATTCGCCAAGCGGCGCCGACTTGCAAGGTAGAAGTATTGATTCCCGACTTTATGGGGTCGGAGGATGCCCTACGGATTGTCATGGATGCTGAGCCTGATATTCTCAACCACAATATTGAGACGGTGCGTCGGCTCTCGGATCGCGTTCGCTCGAAGGCGAAGTACGAGCGCTCGTTGGAACTGCTGGCGCGTGCCCGAGCCATGAAGCCAGCGATCCCGACGAAGTCGAGTGTGATGCTCGGTGTAGGAGAGACGTTCGAAGAGATTTTGACCACGATGGATGATCTGCGCGCAGTTGACGTCTCGATCATGACAATAGGGCAATATCTTCAGCCCACAAGAAAACACCTAGCTGTGGAACGCTATTATACGCCTGAAGAGTTTACCTTGTTGCGAAAAGAAGGCAAAGCCCGTGGATTCCTGCACGTGGAGTCGGGTCCTCTGGTGCGCAGTTCTTATCACGCACATGAACAGGCCAAAGGCGTAGAAGAGACAAGAGTGGCTGCATCTGGCGATTAAATAGGGAAAAATAAGGAGCTTGGTGAATGGACGTCATCGTTTATTCCAGCACAGGGTGTGAGTATTGCAAGCGAATCAAAACAGACCTCGCGAACTGGGGATTACCTTACGAAGAACGCAATGTGACGGAAAATGAAGCGTACTTTGAGGATCTTCATGCTAAGGGCATCTACTCAGTGCCTGTGACTTTTATCGGCGAGCATCCGATTATCGGTTATCGGCCAAACGCCATGAAAAAGAAGCTACTGGAGCTAGGTGTTTTGTCGACGAACGTACCTAGTGAAGAAGCGAAGAAAGCGGAAGACGAGGAAGCACAGGCCGAAAGTGTCTTCACTCCTCTTAGCGCGGCTCTGGTAGATGACGTCTACGATTTCCTGATCATCGGCGCTGGGCCTGCAGGTTCATCGGCCGCTGTTTACAGTTCACGATCGCGACTCAAAACACTCGTGATCGATAAAGCGCCGACGGCCGGGGCATTGGCACTCACGCACAAAATCGCCAATTATCCGGGTGTCTTAGGCGAGGTGTCCGGTCTCGAACTGTTGACACTCATGCGGCGACAAGCCAAGCAGTTCGGTGCGACTTTTGTGCGCTCAAATATCATGGGTGTCGATTTCACAGGTGACCTCAAAGCGGTGCACTTGCCTGAAGGGACTGTACGCGCGCGCGCTGTCTTTGTGGCCGTAGGCTCTCGCGGTCGAACGGCGAAGGTCAAAGGCGAGGACAGATTTGAAGGGCGTGGCGTCAGTTATTGCGCCACTTGTGATGCCGCTTTTTTTCAAGGTCGCGTCGTCGCGGTTGTCGGAGACAATGCTGAAGCGGCTGAAGATGCGATTCAGTTGTCGCGCTTTGCCAAAGAGGTTCACGTCTTTATGCCTAGCAAGAAATGGTCTAGCGATGCAGAATATTCACAGCTAGAAGGTCTCGGTCACGTCCACGTTTATCCGGCGCATCCTCTACGCGAAGTGACAGGAGAGGATACACTCTCTGGGATCGTCGTCAAAACACCGGATGGCGACCATGAAGTGAAAGTGGATGGTGTGTTTATCTATCTTTCCGGTAATCAGCCAGGAACAGATTTCCTTGGCGAATCGGTCGCGCGAGACGCTGATGGCTACGTCGAGGTGGACGCGTTTTTGCGCACCAACGTCGACGGGGTATTTGCCGGAGGTGACGCACGGCGGACACCTGTGAAGCAGGCGGTAGTGGCTGCCGCAGACGGAGCGATTGCAGCCATGTCTGCCGACAAACATGTCAATAAACGCTCACGGGTCATGGCTCAGTACAGTTAGAGAGGCGAATGGCGGATCTGGCAGGGGCAGGGGCGCTGTCACAGACTAAGCCGCCGCACTACAGCTTCAGACATACGCCAGGCGTTTTGGCGAAAATCGATCTTGTTGTATAAGGGAATCAAATCCTGCGCCTTCACCGGAGTACAATCCGGCTGTAATCCGCAGATCTGCGCCAGGCAGCCGATAACAGCCTCGGCGCTTATTTTTTTGGCGCGAAGGGCGCCTAGAGATAGCGCGTGATCGCGTTTGGCCAAGCGTTGTCCGTCGTGCGCGATGACGAGCGGTACATGGGTGAAACGGGGTACCGGCAGCTCTAGTGCCTCAGATAAGGCGAGTTGCCGTGGTGTAGAGTCTACGAGGTCACGTCCTCTGAGCACATCGGTTATAGCCATGGCCGCATCATCGACTACGACTGCAAGCTGGTAACTGATCACACCATCGGCGCGCCGTACGATGAAATCACCGCCGAAATTGGCGTCGTAGTGACATACCCCCACGCCTCCATCCCGCCATACAGTCTTTGTAATAGGAAGTCTGAATCGCCAAGAAGGTGTTTTGATCTGGCGTCGTTGCGCAATTTCACTTTGCGATAGTGCGCTACATGTTCCTGGGTAAGCGGCGCCCTCGCTTGCCAGTCCATGGGGTGCGTGTCCGAGTGAGGCGAGGTCTGCGCGGCTGCAAAAGCATGGGTATAGTAGGCCTTTGTTCTGTAGCTTCTCTAAGGCCCGCTCATAGCTGTCGCTTCGCAGACTTTGCACGTACGGGGAAAAGGCGCCTCCGATCTCAGGCCCTTCATCAAAGTCCAGGCCCAGCCACTGTAAATCCTCTAGAATCATCGTCCGATAGGCTTCCTTGGCTCTAGCCTGATCGAGGTCTTCGATGCGCAGGATGACAGTGCCTTTGCAGGAACGCATCTGCAACCACACCAAGAGCGCAGTCATGGCGTTGCCAAGGTGCATATGACCCGAGGGCGTCGGTGCAAAACGTCCTCGCCGAATCGTTATCTCACCCATTTTCCTCGCATCCTCTCATCCACGCCCGCCACCGCTGGACAATTTGTCAAAGATTTTAACTAGTCAGATTGGATCAATTCTTGTAGGATAATGATTATTGGTCTAATTAGCGTTTATATGCGAAAGACACATTCATAAGGAGCCCACTATGCAACTCGAAGAAGTGTCAGAAGCGGTCGTGACCAAGCGAGGCTTGCGGCACAAGAGAAAGCGCAGACGTCGCTTTTGGCTATCTGCATTTCTCGTGCTGGTTGTGGCCTTTGGGGCTTGGACCGTGCGTACACAGTTTTTCCTGCGTGATCGCGTCATCCTGGCTGAAGATCTGTTTACCTCCCAACATCGTTATTTAGCGAAATACCTAGTGGGCAAATCCATGCTAGACAAAATTGCCTATGCATATGCGCATCCGTCGGTCGTCGATTTGTTCCCTGGGGGGTCATCTTTTGACGACCCTTCGGCCACTGATGGGTCCGTCTCCTCGATAGACAAGGCCGTGTCAGTCCGCACTTTGAACGAAGGTAGCTACACCGGCTACGAAATCACCTTGACTCACCCATCTTGGTTGCGACTTGCCATGACGACAGGCGGCCCTGATGGACGCGGCCTAACGTTACGCGAGGCTATGCAAAAATACGGTGCGATCGCTGGAATCAACGCTGGTGGTTTCGTTGACCCGGGTGGCGATGGCAACGGTGGTACGCCAGTGGGCCTGATCATCATTGACGGGAAACTGGTCAATCCCGCCTCGTACCTTGTCGGTACCAACCAAGTCATGGGTATGACCGCCAACGGACAATGGTTCATGGGTGATTATACAGGGGATTTTTTGTTGGCGCATCATGTGTCTTATGCCATCCAGTTTGGTCCCGAGTTAATCGCCAATGGCAAGGTGCTCGTCACGGATACAGACGGCTGGGGTTACGCCCCTCGCACCATTATTGGGCAGAAGGCTAATGGGGAGATTGTCATGTGGGTAAACGACGGACGATGGGGAAATGGCGTCTGGGATGTAGGAGCCTCTCTCGGCCAGGTCGCCTCGCTGCTTCGTGCGCAGGGGGTAGTCAATGCTTTTAATCTGGACGGCGGCGGGTCGGCCACGATGATGGTACATTTGCCGCATCAGACGCTGCACTTGGTCAACACCCCGGATACCAATAACCCGCCCTATGGTATGCGATTTTTGCCTGATGCGTTTCTAGTTATCCCACCTAAACCGTAGCCTTTAGCTTGCGGGCAACAGCGGAACTTTGTAGGAGGCCTGAGATCCCCGTGGCGGACGCCCTGCCTGAAGCGCACTGTTGTCACATACAGTGGCATGGAGGTGAAGCGCGATGTGCATACAGGGGGATTGTAAGAAAGCAGTGGGCCAGTGGGTGCAGTTTCGCACGCCGTGGGGTGCCCATAGAGGTATTGTACAATCTGTCAATCATCAGGCTGTCTTGGTCCGCATGCCACGTCAATACGCGCCTACCAACCTCGCGGGCGCCAAGATGACATCGCAGTCAGAGCAAGAGAGGCTCGATGTCGCTTTGGCACAGTGGGGATATGGTTATGGCGGTGGAGGATACGGTGCCGCCCCTGGATACGGGTATGGAGGCCCAGGGTATGGCGCAGGCGCCGGGTACGGCCGCCCGGGCTATGGCTGGTGGGCAGGCGGTTGGTGGTGGTGGTGGCTCGCATTTGCTTGGATCTTTGCGTTCGCCTTCTTCTGGTAGACGAGCGAGCGTGACTGAGGGATCTAGGCTGGATTCGCATGGCCCCTTGTCAAGGGGCTTTTTCGTGATTGCATTTGCCCTGCAACACTCAGTATGCTAGGTTGGTGGCAGACTTGTACATAGAGAGGCGGACGTTCTATGAAGATATACACGCGCGGCGGCGACGAGGGCAAGACAGGGCTGATCGGTGGGGTGCGACGCTATAAAGACGACTTGCGCGTCGAAACGTATGGGAGCATCGATGAGGCAGGTGCTTTTATCGGCCTTGCCATCAGCTATTTAGATGATGCACGGTACGACGACATCCGTGAAGCCCTAACACGTGTACAGCAGACACTTTGGGATGTTGGGGCAGACCTCGGTGCCGCGCGAACTGAGCGGTACGTATACCGGACACCAGAAGAAGCCGCGGGGGAACTAGAGCCGGTCATTGACCGTTACAAGGAGGAGACAGAAGCGCTCACGCGGTTTATCCTACGTGGTGGCACGACAGCTGCTTCTTGCGTCCATGTCGCTTGTACAGTGGTGCGACGGGCAGAGCGGCGCGCGGTGAAATTGATGCAGGCAGAACCCATTCATATGCCAGCCTATCGCTATCTCAACCGCACATCCGATCTGCTGTTTGTCATCGCACGAGCTGTGAACGCGCGCGCCGAGTACCAAGACGTGGCATACGAGCACAGTCCAGAAGTGTTTCGCGGCAAGTGAGTGATTAGAACATCCGCTTGATCACGGTAATGTGATTGCCCCAGTAACTTCCGGGCTTCACTGAGAGATAGCCCACTTTGCCGATGCCTCCGCCTTCTTCAATCATCTGTCCGTGACCAACGAAAATGCCAACATGTGCGCCCTGATCAAAGACCATCAGGTCGCCAGGGCGCATGTTGCGCGTTGCAATCGGAACCCCCACTTGGTGATACTGCATCTGACTAGAGCCGCTCATATTATAGCCAAGCGCGTGATGATAGACGTAGGCCGTGAAATTGCTACAGTCAAAGCCGTATTGTCCCCGGTCTTCGTTATGCCCCCAGATGTACGGGGTGCCCATCTTGCTGATCGCAACAGACAAGACGGCATGAAATTTGGCGGTCTGAGAAGCTTTGGGTCCTGCCAGCGGGTGCAGCGTCGGATCCATGGTCGTACCAGGCGGCGGAATCTGAATCGTGTGCGGTGCCTGAACAGTAACCGCCAACGTGCTCTGGGAGACAGGGAGCTTAGTGGTGTGCCCTTGTGCGTGCAAGGTCACTGAACGCACATCTTTACCTGGGAATCGCGCTGCTACATAGTTGGAAACCCCAGTTGAGCTGTGAACATCGACGATGTTTTCACCGATCGCCAAGGCACCGATCGGCTTGGCAGCGAGCGTGACGACATGCGTGCGGGCATTATACTGTGCACTCAAAATCGAGACATCACCAGCCGGGAGATAGCTGCTGACTGCCTTTTTGGCGCCACTGACCATGGCACCTGTGTTTTGCGTTGCTGAACAACCGGCGAGTGTGGCGCAAAGTCCGACGACGGGCAGAAGCAAAAAAGAGGACCGTTTGATAAGGCATAGCACCTCCACCATTGTCTGAATGAAGGTACTATTCCCACTGTCTCGTTTCGTTATGAAAAAGCCCGATAAGTGCACTTTAGGGCTTGCGAAGTTGTGTGATATACGCTACAATGCGTAAGCAGACAGGCACTCAACGACTGCTGCAACACCGATTCTCACTCATGGGGATATAGCTCAGCTGGTAGAGCACCTGCCTTGCAAGCAGGGGGTCAGCGGTTCGAATCCGCTTATCTCCACCATGTTGCAATGGGGAACCGGAGCAACATATTCCTCGATAGCTCAGCGGTAGAGCATCCGGCTGTTAACCGGAGGGTCGTAGGTTCGAATCCTACTCGGGGAGCCAGAGATGGAGTGATGGCCGAGTTGGTCGAAGGCGCTCGCCTGCTAAGCGAGTATACGCTTTAAAGGCGTATCGAGGGTTCGAATCCCTCTCACTCCGCCATAGTAAGTTCGGCATGAAGAGCACTGAGTTAGGCGTTGATGCGTCTGCGTAAGTGCTCTTTTTGCTCAGTAAGGTGCTTGTACGCCAGTCGGTTTTGACGGGCCCTGATCGTCTTGCAGGTGGAGATTGCGTGAAGTTGCACAGTACGGTTGTAACTGACTATAATGGTACAAAGTGAACAGGCGCGATGAAGGAACATAGTAGCCGTGGAACGTTCAGTCAGAGAGCTGGCGGGTGGTGCGAGCCAGCGAAACGTTGCATGGTGAATCTCATTCCGGAGCGACAAGGGATAGTCTCCTTATCGACGAATGAAGCGAAGAGGCGCAGCATGCGCGTTCTTAAGCAGGGTGGTACCGCGGGTGAACACTCGTCCCTGAAAGATAGGGGATAGAGGTTCCTTTTTTATTGGTTTTTACAAGGAGGCGCGCGCAAATGACAGGGAGCAAGACAAAGACCTTAGGGTATCAACCGCAGCAGATCGAGGAAAAGTGGCGTTCGATGTGGCGGGAGCAAGACGCGTATCGCGCAGTGGAGCAAACAGATAAACCTAAGTACTACTGCTTGGACATGTTCCCGTATCCTTCCGGATCAGGCTTGCACGTCGGACACTGGCGCGGTTATGTCTTGTCAGATGTGTGGAGCCGGTACAAGACGCTGAGCGGTTACCAGGTTCTACATCCGATGGGTTGGGACGCGTTTGGCTTGCCAGCAGAAAATGATGCCCTCAAAAAAGGGATCCATCCGGCTATTGGAACAGCGCGCAACGTGGCCAATTTCAAGTCGCAGTTAGAGCAAATGGGAGCCATGTTTGACTGGAGTCGCGAGATCAATACGAGTAGCCCGGAATACTATAAATGGACGCAATGGATATTCCTTCAGCTTTATGATATGGGGTTGGCTTATCGCAAGGAAATGCCGATCAATTGGTGCCCGAGTTGTAAGACGGGCCTTGCCAACGAAGAAGTGGTTGACGGCGGATGCGAACGTTGCGGTACGACTGTGACTAAGCGCAACATGAATCAGTGGATGTTGCGTATTACAGCGTATGCTGAGCGGCTTTTAGAAGACTTGGATCGATTAGACTGGCCTGAAAAAGTGAAAAAAATGCAAGCCAACTGGATCGGTAAAAGCGTAGGCGCGCGCCTCAGTTTCGCGGTAGCTCGACAGGGTGATACGGTAATCGAAGTCTTCACCACTCGACCAGACACCGTGTATGGCGCGACTTACTTGGTTCTCGCCCCAGAACACCCACTGGTTGCTACATTGACTACACCGGAGCAAAAAGCGCCCGTGGACGCGTATGTCGCGCTCTCTATGAGTCGTTCCACGCTAGACCGACAAAAGGAAAACAAGACCAAAACAGGAGCTTTTACGGGCGCGTATGCGATTAATCCAGCCAATGGTCGGGAGATCCCGATCTGGATCGCGGATTATGTGCTTATGGACTATGGCACCGGAGCGATTATGGCTGTGCCGGCCCACGATGAGCGCGACTTTGCGTTCGCTAAAGCGTTTCATTTGTTGGTACAGCGGGTGGTCGCGCCGCAGGGGCAAACGATGAAGGAAAACGATGAGCCTTTGGCGCAAGCGTACACGGGAGATGGCGTGCTCATTCACTCTGGCAATTTTGACGGCTTGACAGTGTCTGAGGCCAAAACGGCAGTGACGGCCTATCTCGCTGAAAAAGGGTGTGCCAAGGAGACTGTCAACTATAAACTGCGGGATTGGGTGTTTGCCCGTCAGCGGTATTGGGGCGAGCCAATTCCACTTGTGCACTGTGAACACTGCGGAATCGTTCCTGTCAAAGAATCCGACCTACCTGTCTTGTTGCCCGAAGTGGAGCGCTATGAGCCGACTGGTACTGGTGACTCACCGCTCGCGGCCATCGAGTCATTCGTCCATACCGATTGTCCGCGATGCGGCGGTCCGGCAAAACGCGAGACCGATACGATGCCGCAGTGGGCAGGGTCTTGCTGGTACTTTCTGCGTTTTGCGGATCCACATAACGACCGGGCGCCTTTTGCACAGGATAAAGTCAACTACTGGCTACCAGTCGACATGTACATCGGGGGAGTAGAGCACGCTGTGCTACATCTGCTCTACGCACGTTTTTTTACAAAGGTCCTATATGACCGTAAAGTGCTATCTTTTTCGGAACCTTTCTTGCGTTTGTTTAACCAAGGGATGATGACGCTACAAGGTGCCAAAATGTCGAAGTCCAAAGGCAATGTGGTGACGCCTGAGGAGATGGTGCAACAGTATGGCACCGACACTTTGCGGCTCTATGAACTTTTCATCGGACCGCCGGAAGTCGACGCCGAGTGGAATCCACGCGCGATTGAAGGGGTCTACCGCTTCTTGAGCAAGACCTACAGGTTAGTCATGGAATTTGGGCCGAATGCGCCTAAAGAACCTCTGAATGAGGTGCAAAAGTTGCGTCATCGCTTTGTCCATCAGATGACGGAGCGCATTGAAGGCTTTCGGTTTAACACAGTGGTCAGCGGATTCATGGAGTTTGTGACGGCTCTCTCTGAGCGACCGCAGTCGGTCGATCGGGAGACTTGGCGAACGCTACTGATCTGTTTGGCGCCACTGGCACCGCATCTGGCCGAAGAGTGTTTTCAGGCGCTTGGTGCGACGGATTCCGTTTTTGCGCAGGCGTGGCCAGGTTATGATGAGGCCTACCTCGTTGACGAGACTGTAGAGATTGTCATCCAAGTCAGCGGGAAGATCCGCGACCGTTTGACGGTGGATCGCGCAGCAGCGGAGGCGGACGTGGCGCAAAGAGCACATGCGCTTGCGCCTGTGCAAGCGGCGATCACAGGTAAGGAGATCGTCAAGGAGATCTATGTGCCAGGCAAATTGTTTAATATTGTGGTGAAATAGGATCACTGACGGGGGGAGACAACTGTGCGGTTCGCCAAAATGCATGGCCTTGGCAATAACTATGTCTATGTCAATTTGCTCGAGGAGCCGTTGGCCGAGGATATGCTCGCTACGCTGGCAGTACGCGTGTCCAATGTAAGCACCGGAATTGGGTCGGATGGACTCATTACCATCGGTTCTTCGGAAATCGCCGATGTACGCATGCGTATTTTCAACGCGGATGGCTCAGAGGGTCAAAACTGTGGTAACGGGCTGCGCTGCGTAGGAAAGTATGCCTACGAGAAAGGGATGGTGAGCAAAGACACCTTGTCTGTGGAGACCAAAGGCGGTCTCATGCACCTGACTTTACACTTGGAGGCATCCGGTCGCTACGTGGATGAAGTGACTGTCGATATGGGGGAACCGCGATTACGTCGCGCAGATCTGCCGGTTTTGGGTGGACCGAGTGAGGAGATCGCGCTTGGCGATACCATCTTGGTCGACGACGATGCGTACACATTTACCGGGGTTTCTATGGGCAATCCGCATGCGGTGATTTTTGTTCCCGATGTGAAAGACGTGGATGTCGCGTTGATCGGCCCGCAGATCGAACACCATGAGCGATTCCCAGAACGGGTCAACGTCGAGTTTGTCTCCGTCAAAGATCCGGCTGAGCTCGATTTTCGCGTCTGGGAGCGCGGGTCAGGTATTACGCAGGCCTGTGGTACCGGCGCCTGCGCTGCTGTTGTATCCACCGTGCTGACCGGGCAAACAAAGCGTGGACAAGAGGTGGTCGTTCATCTGCTTGGCGGTGACCTGCGCATTCGCTGGGACGAAGACGGTCACGTGTACATGCGGGGCGCAGCCGCTTGGATCTGCGAAGGTGTCTGGGCTCACGATCAGCTGGCAGGCTTGGTACTGTGAATCAGTCCTCACGGGTTTCGACCCTAGCGGCTGTCACACTTTTGGTTGTGAGCGCCATCTGGGGTGCTCATGCGGTTATCGGGGCGCAGGTCATTCGCGCATTATCGCCACTCGCGCTGACGACTTGGAGATTCACATTTGCCGCTTTATTGTTTGCTTTTAGTTTGCCGGGCGCACTAGTGCGCTCGGCTACACTGTCTTCCCGCGACCGGTGGGCACTGATTGCCGCCGGGCTTTTGTGGGCGGTCTTTTATCCTCTGTTTTATTATCGGTCGCTGGCTGTTTTGCCTCCTGTAGAATCCTTGCTGTTAGTCAACGGCGCACCTGTTGTCGCGGCAATTTTGGCTTTCGTATTTTTGCACGAGCGGCTGCGCCGCCTGCAGGTGCTCGGTCTGGCAGTGGCTTTTGCCGGCGTCGTATTGATCAGCGTGCAAACGCGTGGCGGCGGCGCACAGGACTTCGGTGCGATTGCGGATGCATTGATTGGGACGATTTCCTTTGCCGCCTACACAGTCTTGTCGCGGTCTTTATTCGGGCGCTTGAAGCTGTTTGATGTATTGGCGTTTACCACTGTCATCGGAGCTGTATCTTTGTGGTTGATTACGCTGGTTAGTGGGCAAGTAGTCAGTGTCTACACGCAGTTTGTCCATCTTCACGGTAGCGAGTGGTTACAGTTCGCCTTTATCGCGTTTATCGTCAGTGGACTCGCTTATGTTCTGTACGGATATGGACTTTCGCGTGTCGAGACAGGTCTTGCTTCGGCTCTCACCTTCTACCCGCAGGCTTTTTTCGCCGCCCTCTTGCAGTGGTTGACGATCGGATTGACTCCCTCAGTCAGCACCGTCACCGGCGGTGTGATCATCTTGCTGGGAACGTTTTTTCTGCAATGGAGAAAGCCTTCACAAAAATTGGGATAAGCGGCTAGATACCGCGCTGCCGCCACCCCTGCTAAAGCTATAAGCCGCTTCTCTATCGTCTGACACTAGGCGTTCACCCATGGGCATCCAATCGCGTATACTGCAAGGCTTACGCTTTTCGATGCTTGGTTCCGGGTGGTGAGCAGGCTGTGTCATTGATGAATCCAAGTAGTCTACAACCATGGGTGGATCGTCCCAAAGCGGGGGACTCGTCGGAGGAACACGCCCATCGGTCCATGCGTTTTACGCGCCAACAGACCGCAGTTAAAGAACTGCCTCTGCTGGTAGGAGACTGGCGACGCATCATGAACGAGTGGCTCACGGAGCTCGATCGTCTGGTGGGTCTAGAGCATGTGAAGTCCATTGCCAAGGAAATTTGTGCCGAAGCCGCTGTCCAGAGTTTGCGTAAAGAAGCCAGTCTACGCACGTTGGCGAGTAGTCGACACATGATTTTTATGGGTCGACCGGGTACTGGGAAAACCACGGCCGCACGCGCCATCGGACAGCTCCTGGCGCGCCTTGGCATCTTGAGTCGCGGTCACTTGGTGGAGCTAGAACGCGCCGATTTGGTTGGTGAGTATATTGGGCAGACTGCGCAAAAAACGCGCAAGAGCCTCGATGCAGCACAAGGGGGCATTCTCTTTATTGACGAAGCCTATGCGCTCGCACGTGGCGGGGAGAAGGACTTTGGTCGCGAGGCGATCGATACGATCGTCAAGGGAATGGAAGATCGACGCGATGATCTGCTGGTGATACTCGCCGGTTACCCGGCGGAGATGCAGTACTTTCTGTCTTTGAATCCAGGCCTTCATTCCCGCTTCCCTTTTCATGTGACATTTCCTGATTTCTCTGAGCGTGAATTAATCCAGATCGCCGAACAAGCGTTACAGGAAAGAGACTACCGCTTGACGGTCGATGCACGAGCGGAGTTTCGTCAGGTTCTACGGACGCTGCGCGATCAGCCCAATTTCAGCAACGCGCGAACTGTGCGTAATGTCGTGGAACGTGCTATGCGAAAGCAGGCGATGCGGGTTGTGCAGCTCGAAGCGCCGACACGTGTGGACCTGATGAACGTATTAGCAGATGATTTGAGGGATGGTAAGGGGACAGCATCCGGAAGAGATCGTGTGTATGGGGGGTGGAAAGATGTGGCACAACCAGCGACTGTGTAAGGTGCTCCATATGGTACACTATAAGAAAGTCGCGGGAAGAGGTGTGCGCATCTTTGACTACTTTTACTAACCTTCAATCCGAAGGCGTTGAACGCGCCGTGCTTGTCCATGTGATCGTTGATCAGTCGGAGCGAGAACAGGTACTCGAACAGCAAGAACTGATTAGCCTGACTGAGACGGCTGGTGCGACAGTCGTTGCCCAGGTGCGCCAGGTTTTGAGTCACGAACATGCAGCTACGCTAATCGGTAGTGGAAAATTGGAGGAATTAGCTAGATCCGTGCAAGAAAACGAGGCTACCCTTGTCATTTGTAGTGTCGATTTATCCGGTAGCCAAACACGCAATATTGAGCATGAATGTCAAGTGCGCGTTATCGACCGGACACAATTGATTCTCGACATCTTTGCCAGTCGGGCTAAGACATTTGAAGGCAAAGCCCAGGTCAAGCTCGCACAGCTCTCTTATTTGTTACCGAGGTTAATCGGCGCGCGTTCGGAATTGTCGCGGCAAGGTGGCGGGATCGGTACGCGCGGTCCTGGCGAAACCAAGCTTGAGACGGATCGGCGCAAGATTCGCAAGGAGATTACGGACCTGAAGCGTATTGTACAAGCTGGTGGGGAGCGCCGACGGGAGCTTAGACGTCGGCGTCAACGGCAAGGTGTATTCTCTGTAGGCATTGTGGGCTATACCAATGCGGGCAAGACCACTCTGCTGGCAGAACTTGCGAAGCGCTACGGCGAAAAGGTGATGAACGGCGGGCACAACCGGTTGTTTGATACGCTTGACCTGACAACGCGTCGGATCGAATACAGTGGCTCTACGTTCGTGTTCACCGATACTGTCGGCTTCATACGATCCTTACCCCACCATTTGGTGGATGCGTTTCGGGCGACGCTTGAAGAAGCAGTGGATGCAGACGTCATCGTCCATGTAGTGGATGCAAACGACCCGTATTTTGAAGAGAAGTCTGAAACCGTCTATCGCGTGTTGGAAAAAGATCTGCACGTGACCACTCCGGTCGTGACGTTGTTTAACGACAAAGGAGCTCTCGGCACTTTAGCCTCACAACTTCTATCAGATCCGAAAAGTACGGGTTCACTGTTCGGATCCGTACTCGAGCCGCAGATCTTGGATGCACTTTTACAACGGATCGACCAACAGGTCGGACATCGCGTGGCGATGCACCTGCGGATTCCGCACGATCGATCAGACATTTTGGCACAGGCGTACCGCGCGGGAAGACTAGGGGAGATCATGGAGGACGAGCACGGCCTGGAATTTGATCTTGAGATTGACCGCCGTCGATCACTTGCCTTTGTGCCGTTCATTGATCAGGGATCACAGGTCAAGGAGTCTGCCAATGAGCAGCCGTAATCAAGATGCTTTGCAGCGCGCCTGGCAAATCGAAGAGCAGATACGAGCGCCACTCGCGCAGATCGAGCGCTTGGTGGATCTTAATCAAGCTAAGGTGCTACAGGCATTTACCAGCGCGCAGGTCAGCGAAAGTCATCTGCATGGGTCGACAGGATACGGTTACAATGATCGCGGGCGCGAGCAACTGCAGGTCGTATACGCAAAGGCCTTTGGCGCTGAGGATGCTTTGGTCAGTCCGCTGATCGTTTCAGGGACACACGCCTTGACGATCGCTTACTTTGCTCTGTTGCGTCCGGGACAGAGGTTGCTGTCCATCACAGGAGATCCTTACGATACGCTGTTTCCGGTCATCGGCCTGGCCAAAGATGGGATGGGTTCGCTACGGGAATTCGGAATCGGCTTTACATCTATTTCACTGCTACCTTCCGGTGGCATAGATTTACCTAGTCTTCGAAAGGCCCTTGCAGATACGACTGTCAGCGTCGTGGCCATACAACGATCGGCTGGCTACGCTTACAGAAGAGGGTTGTCTGTAGCGGAGATCGCAGACGCTATTACGTTGATTAAGACGATGCGGCCTGATGTTCGTGTCGTGGTGGACAACTGCTATGGTGAGTTCACGGAGCTGCAAGAGCCGTCTGAAGTCGGTGCCGATTTGACTGTCGGCTCCCTGATCAAGAACCCAGGCGGTGGCTTGGCTCCGACAGGCGCGTATTTGGTAGGGACAGCCGAGGCGGTCGCCGCTGCTTCCTATCGACTGACGGCGCCTGGTCTCGGACGGGAAGCGGGATCGTACGAAAATTACCGTTTATTTTATCAAGGGCTTTTCATGGCTCCGCATACGGTTGGCGAAGCCCTGAAGGGCAACTTGCTGTCAGCGGCCATGCTTGCCGACGCGGGAATCGAATCTGCACCAGCGGTCGGGGAACCAAGAGTAGATCTTGTGTTGCGCATCAAACTGGAGTCGGCCGAGCGTCTGATCGCATTTTGTCAAGCTATTCAAGCAGCATCTCCGATTGATGCACACGCGCGCCCCGAGCCGGACGCTTTACCCGGGTACGAGAGTCCGGTGATTATGGCAGCCGGGGCTTTTGTTCAAGGATCATCTATCGAGCTGTCTGCTGACGGTCCCATCCGCGAGCCTTACGTCGCATATCTACAAGGTGGCTTGACGTTTTCTCATGTCAAATGGGCGATGGCGCACGCGATTTCGGCTTTGTCGCGAACATAGACGGGATATAAGTTGACATCAGTGTCACCAATCATTGACGCAGAGTTTTCATCCGTGGTAGACTCAGCCTGCATGACTGCGAGTGTGTACACCTACGCGGCCTTCGAAGTTAGGTAGGGTTACTTGCGGGGGGATGGAAGATGGATGACACGACGCGGCGCAATCTCGCGCTGTTTCCGATTGGGATCGTACAGAAACTGACGGATCTCACGGCCCGACAGATTCGCTACTATGAGCAACATGAATTAATTCATCCGCAACGTACCGAGGGTAATCAGCGGCTTTTCTCATTCAATGATGTGGAGCGTTTGCTGGAAATCAAGAATTTGATTGACAAGGGCTTGAATATCGCTGGCATCAAGACGGTCATCAGTCAAGGTGGCCTCTTCGGTACGCCGACGACGGTCCCAGTGAGCGAGGCTGTAGAACTCTCAGAGCGGGAGTTGCACGATTTGCTTTTACAGGAACTTGCGGATAGAGCTGGGCAGCGGGGGGGACCCGCCATGACGATTCAAGGCGAATTGTCGAGATTTTTTCATAGAGATCGCTCGGTCTAAAGAGAGAGGGGTTCTTTTCATGCACCGCTCGTATACGCGCGACGACGTGATCGCGCTTGCAAAGGAGCAAGACGTTCGCTATTTACGCTTGCAATTTACGGATCTACTTGGCGTCATCAAGAACGTGGAAGTGCCTATCAGTCAATTGCATAAGGCACTGGATAACAAGATCATGTTTGACGGCTCTTCGATCGAAGGCTTTGTACGCATCGAGGAGTCCGACATGTACCTGTATCCGGATTTGTCTACGTGGCTGGTGTTCCCTTGGCACGGGAGTGAAGGACGCGTTGCGCGCCTGATCTGCGATATCTATATGCCAGACGGCACACCATTTCCGGGGGATCCGCGTGGGATCTTGAAACGCAATTTGGAACTGATGAAAGCGATGGGATTCACCGCCATGAACGTAGGGTCGGAGCCTGAATTCTTTCTATTCAAGCTCGACGAGCACGGCAATCCCACGACAGAGGTGAATGACCAGGGCGGCTACTTCGACTTGGCGCCGGTCGACCTCGGTGAGAACTGTCGGCGAGAGATCGTGCTTGTCCTCGAGTCGATGGGATTCGAGATTGAGGCGTCTCATCATGAAGTGGCGCCCGGACAACATGAGATCGACTTCAAGTATACGGACGCACTGACGGCCGCGGATCATATCATGACTTTCAAGTTGGTTGTCAAAACGATCGCACGGCAGTTTGGCTTGCATGCGACCTTTATGCCGAAACCTCTATACGGGATCAACGGATCGGGGATGCACTGCCATCAGTCCCTGTATATAGGAGGGGATAACGCTTTTTACGATGAGCGTGATGAACTTGGCTTGAGTGAAATTGCCCGTCACTACCTTGCCGGACTTTTGACGCATGCCAAAGGTTTTACCGCCATCGCCAATCCGATCATCAACTCCTATAAACGTCTTGTGCCGGGGTATGAAGCACCGTGTTACATCGCGTGGTCGGGGAAGAACCGTAGCCCACTCGTTCGGGTGCCTGCGTCGCGCGGACTCGCTACCCGACTGGAAGTACGCAGCCCGGATCCCTCGACCAACCCGTACTTGGTGATCGCGCTGATGCTGCGCGCTGGGCTCGACGGTATCGAACAGAAGATGGGACTCGGCTCGCCTGTCAACCGGAACATCTATGTGATGAATGAAGTCGAGCGTGTGCGCGCTGGGATCCATAGCCTCGCCGCCAATCTGCGCGAGGCACTGGACGATCTGGCCAACGATGATGTCATGCGAGAGGCGCTCGGTGAGCATGCGTATACGCACTTTTATGAGGCCAAAATGATCGAGTGGGATATGTTTCGCACCGCGGTCCATCCGTGGGAGAGAGAGCAGTATCTGACCTTGTATTGAACAAATGTCGCAATCAAGCGAAGGGAGATGCATGGATCTCTCTTCGCCTACCATCAGTCAACAATTCGCCAAAGCCCTACGACTTTCCCTAGAATGATGACTGACGAATAGATCATGGGAGGCATCGTCGCGTTCTCTGGTTGCAGACGGACGTGATCTTTCTCTAAAAAGAAACGCTTGACCGTGGCTTCGCCGTCTTCCGTCATCGCTACTACAATTTCTCCGTTTCGAGCACTACTCTGTCTCTGTACGTACACGATATCGCCGCTAAGGATGCCTGCCTCGATCATACTCTCGCCCTCAACCCGTAGCGCAAAAACGCCATCTTCGTCTGGCAGGCCTGGCGGTAGTGGGATATAGTCTTCTATATCTTCGATAGCCGTGATCGGCATGCCCGCTGTAACCTTTCCAAGCAGCGGCACCATCGCCACAGGCCCGCGCCGCGGTGTCTCTTCCATGATCTCGATGGCTCTCGGCTTCGTAGGGTCTCGCCGGATAAGTCCACGCTGTTCCAGTTTCGACAGGTGGCCGTGTACTGTTGAGGTACTTGTAACCCCGATGGCATCGCCAATCTCGCGTACAGATGGAGGGTAACCGCGCGTTAACACCTCGTGCTTGATAAATGCCAGAATCGCTTCTTGCTTCGCCTGTGTGTTGCCTCTGGACATATCCGACCACCGCCTCAACTAGTCTCGTCAGCAGCTATGTAATGGTACAATAATGGGAGAGTCGCTCATTCGCTACTGCGAGTATAGCATGATGTGGAAGATGAATGCAAACACTTGTTCGGGGAGGGGGAGTGAGGTGCAAATATTATTGCTGTACCTGCTGGTCATCAATCTCGTTTCCTTGATGCTGATGTTTAAGGACAAGCGAAGCGCGCGTAAGCGCCGTCGGAGACGGGTCCGTGAGCGCACGCTTCTCATCCTCGCCTGTATCGGAGGCGGACTAGGCATTTGGGTTGGCATGTACTTGTTTCGCCATAAGACGCTACATACCTCTTTCAAGGTGATCGCCCCGGTCGGGACAATCGGATGGATTCTGCTTCTTCTTTGGCTTGGGTACACAGGACTGCTGTCGCGCTGACCGTGAACAGGCTCGATTAGCGTTAAACGGATTGTTCTAATTCTCGCGTGCGCGGTGCGGGACGCCGCAGAAGGTGCACCGTCAAGGCACACGCAATCAAGAACACGGCGGTGGCACAGGCGCCCGTCCATCCGAAGTGATCATAGGCCGTGCTACCGACCGCGGAACCAATTGCGCCGCCTAAGAAATAGCACACCATAAATACGCTATTGATGCGACTTCGCATCTCTGGAGCCAACGCATAAATGCGGGCTTGATTGGATACTTGGCCGGTCTGAACACCAAAGTCCATAAGGAAAATGCCGATGATGAGGCCTACAATGGCAGAACTTACGCTCCACAGGATCACAAATGCCAGCAAGGTCGCGATAATACCGACGCCGACCATAAAGTATGGCCCTCGCTTGTCGGCCAGGCGACCTGTGATCGGAGAGCCTAGCACTCCTGCGATACCAGCGATGCCAAACAAGCCGACAGCAGCACTGTTCATGTGATAAGGCGGTGCGTCGAGGCGAAACGCGAGTACGGTCCACAGAACGCTGAAAGCGCCAAATAAAGCAGCGCCGATCGCACTCGATTGGCGAAGTAACGGTTCACTTCGCCACAGGTGCCACATAGTGCCGACGAGGGTCAGGTAGCGCGCACGCGACTTGGCCGGCAGGGCAGGGAGGGCCAAGCGCATCAGCACAGCTAGGGCCAGCATCAAAATCCCTGCTGCTATGTAGACGCCGCGCCAGCCGATCCACGTGGCGGCGAGGCCACTGACTGTGCGCGCCGCGAGGACTCCTAGCAAAAGACCGCTCATGACTGTGCCCACCGCTTGACCGCGTCTATTGTCGTCTGCCAAGTCTGCCGTTAGCGGAAGCAGAATCTGCGGTGTGACAGCGCAAACGCCAGTCACAAAGCTAAAGCCAGCCACTTCCCATAGCGTGTGAGAGGTAGCCAACCCGAATAGCGAGACTGCACAGGCCAAACACAGCCAGATGATCAGTTTACGCCGTGGCCAGACGTCCCCTAGAGGTGTAAAAATGAATAAGCCGACCGCATATCCAGCCTGTGTCGCCATGGAAATGAGACCCATATGCGACGCCGACTGATGAAAAGTGTGCCCGATGAGCAGTAGCAAAGGCTGGTTGTAGTATAGGTTCGCAACGGATACGGCTGCACCTGTGGCAAGTAGAAAAAGAAGCGGTCGGGTGAGCCGCTGTGACAACAGGGGACCACTTGTGGACAAATGCACACCTCCCAAGCTCGAAAAATCGCTATCTCGCATTGTATCATAGACGTATCCGCACAGCCGACCCTTGAAAGCGATGACAACTTGTCACAGTCGGACGTTCACACAATGGTCGGTCCGTGATACAGTAAAATCATCAGTTTTCGACACGCCGCTGAACATTATATAGTGTCAGACAGTCGATTATATGTACGTCAGAATATCCGCGATATCTGTATGACAAGGAGCGAAATGGTGTTGAATCTAAAAAGTTATAGGCACTTTGCTTTGTATGCCGGGTCGTCCCACCGCGAGTTGGCGTCTGAGATCGCTAAGCACTTAGGGGTCGAGCTTGGGCAAGTGGAACTCTCTCGCTTTCGCAGCGGTGAGTTGTATGCCCAGTTTCCTGAAAGTGTGCGCGGTGTGGACGTCTATCTGCTTCAGTCATTTGCACCACCGATCAATGATCACTTTGTCGAATTATTGCTCATGATCGATGCGTTAAAGCGAAGCTCGGTAGGGCGCATCAATGTGATCATTCCGTATTTCGGATATGGTCGACAAGAGAAGCAAGGCCGAGCGCGTGAACCGATTTCTGCTAAGGTGGTCGCCGATGTCCTAAAAACGGTAGGCGCACATCGAGTCATCACACTTGATCTGCACGCTTCTGCGATACAGGGCTTTTTCGATATTCCTGTCGACCATCTGACGGCGCTGCCGATTTTGGTTAGGGAAGTACGATCCCTGAACTTGTCTGATGCCGTGGTCGTATCTCCTGACGCAGGTCGTGCCAAGACCGCAGAAAAGTTCGCAGCTATGCTTGACCTGCCGATGGCGATCATGCATAAAGGTAGACCCGCGCACAACGAGGCTTTGATTACCCATCTAATCGGCGATGTGAAAGGGAAGACACCGGTTGTCATCGAAGACATTATCGATACTGGCGGCACTATTTTGCAGGTGTCCCAGACGCTCGAGAAAATGGGCGCTCGTTCAGGAGCTGTACTGTGCGCGACACATGGGGTCTTTTCGTCACCTGCGCATGAGCGGTTGGCGCACGAGTCCATCGCTCGGGTACTTGTCACCGACAGTGTCCCCATACGAGAAGAGATGAAGCGGCTGCCCATTACCGTATTGCCGATTGCACCGCTACTGGCGACTGCGATTGACCGCGTGCATCAGAACTTGGCACTGAGTGGAATGTGGTTGTAGACAGCGTTGAGCCCATAATATGATTATGTAAACACCAAATGATAGCCGACTGGCAAGAGGAGAATGCTCATGTTTCTCAGACGAGATGTTCAGTGTAGCAACGACGAGTTTAAGCACAAAGCGTCGTATAAGCACAAGACCACCGATCGTGGACTTGCAGAATCAGCATTTCTGCGCTCACAAGGCGAAGGAAAGTGTTATGCCTGTCGCTTTTTAGCATACTATCGAGATGGCCAGTTGGCCAAAGCACTCGACGCAGACACTGCCGTGTGCAGCGTAGATCAGCGCGTCATCTTGCGGGTAGATCCTGCATGGTGATGGTCAGCTCCTGGTATAGCACCTGATGAAAAGATTGCATGACAGTCTCGACTGAACATCCGCCGCTATTGGTCGGATGTTTTTGTGCGTTTATTCTTGTCTTCTTTTACGTCCGATAATATACATTATGTAAACATTAAAAACGCTCAGTTGGCTAGTGGACTTATCCTATCAGCGACAGGTACAATAAGCCATAGTTGCAGCGAACAATCCGTTTTGGGGTGTGATCGGAATTGCAAAGAGGTAAACGTCAGGAGCGTTTGTTAGACGAATTGCGAGTTGCAAGTGGGGCTATTACTGGTGCCGAATTGGCGGAGCGGTGCTCAGTAACCAGGCAAGTCGTCGTTCACGACATCGCTTTGTTGCGCGCGTCGGGCACGCCCATTCTTTCGACACCACAAGGTTACCGATTAGAGATGAAAGCGACGGAGAAGATCCGTGAAGTGGTGGCTGTCTCGCATCCACCGGCACTGACCGGTAGCGAGCTATATACGTTCGTGGACTATGGTATTCAAGTACTCGATGTAATTGTTGCTCATCCTGTATACGGTGAGATTACAGGTGGACTGCACTTGTCGTCACGGCGTGACGTAGATCTATTTTTGCAACAACTAGAGGCGTCCCATGCCAGTCTGCTGTCTTCATTGACAGATGGCTATCATTTGCACAGTGTGCAGTGTAATGATCTTCTGCAACTACGCGAAGCAGAGGCTAAACTGCAGGAACGTGGCATAACGGTTTACCCGCGTACTTGACCGGAGCCTTTCACTACGTACTTATAGGTGGTCAATTCACGTAACCCCATAGGACCTCTGGCATGTAACTTTTGGGTTGATATGCCGATCTCGGCGCCGAAGCCGAACTCAAAACCATCGGTAAAACGTGTTGAGGCGTTATGATAGACGACCGCAGCATCGACGCGAGATAGAAAAGTCTGCGCAGACGCGGCGTCGTTCGTCACGATCGCTTCCGAGTGCTTCGTGCCAAAGCGCTCGATGTGACCGAGTGCCTCATCAAGATCGCGCACGACTTTAACGGCGACGATCAGATCGAGAAATTCTGTAGCAAAATCGTCGTCTGTGGCGAGTGAGATGGCAGTCTGTTCTTCTTCGCCAAGGCGCAAAAGCGTCTGTTCACAGGCTCGCACCTCTACCCCACATGACAAGAGACGAGACAAAAGGCGGCGAACAAAACTGGGATCGAGTGATTCGTGAAGCAGAATTGTCTCGATTGCATTGCATACCGACGGACGCTGGGTCTTGGCATTGACGACAATCTCTTCGGCCATAGCCTGATCGGCGGTGGCATCGACGTATACGTGGCAGTTCCCGACCCCGGTCTCAATGACCGGAACCCGCGCTCCTTGCACGACACGTTCGATGAGCGCAGCCCCACCTCGCGGGATTACTAAATCGATGTACCCACGCGCTTGAATCAACTGATCGACCACTTCCCTGTCCAGTACGCTGATCAATTGTATGGCATCGACTGGCAAATGTAGAGATTGAAAGGTCGCTCGCATCACGTTTGTAATGGCTTCGTTAGAGTGTCGCGCCTCCTTTCCCCCACGCAACAGGACTGCATTCCCCGTCTTGAATGCGAGTGCAGCTGCATCGACTGTGACGTTAGGCCGCGATTCGTAAATCACGGCCACCACGCCAAACGGTACTCGGGTCTTTTCAATCACTAGGCCATTGTGTTGGATCCGTACGTCATCCACCACGCCGACCGGATCGTCGAGCTTGGCGATCATTTGCAGACCATGCGCCATTTCCTCTATACGCGCTTCAGAAAGTCGCAAACGATCCAACCGACTCTCGGGCTCTCCGCCTTTCACAGCCGCTGCAATGTCTTTTTGGTTAGCGAGCAAGATCTCGTTGCGACTATCACGTAGCGCCTCAGCTAAGCCGTGTAACGCCTGATTTTTCACCTCAGGGGACAACAACGCCAGCGCTGACGCCGCTTGTTTGGCCCGGTGAGCGTACTCTTTAATAACGGCTTCCATCTCGTGCGTCATCCCCTATCCCAAATGAGGAGTTCGTTACGATGAATCACTTCCCCAACGGACAGCGCCTCTCCAGCGTGGCGTCGCTTCAGTAACAAGCGCAGGTCGTCTGCTGCAAAGTTCACCGCTCCTCTTGCGACTCGCTCGCCATCGGGCGACCAGAGATCGACCACTGCTCCTTCCTGAAAGTGACCGTTCACTTCAACGATGCCAGGCAGCAGAAGACTGTATCTCGTGTTCACCAGGGCCTCAGCTGCACCGTGATCGATCCGCAGATGTCCATCTACCTGTGAACGTACACGTAGCCAGGCACGCTTGTCGCTACGACGAGCCTTGGCACCGCAGTGAAAGCGGGTACCGATCTCTTCGCCAGCGAGTATCCGTGTCAGGATATGAGGCTCGTGACTGGCGGCGATCACCGTCTGAATGCCAGCTGCTGCGGCGACTTGCGTGGCTTTCAGTTTTGTCGACATACCGCCCGTTCCAACTGTTGAGCCGGTATGGGTGGCCATGGCTTCGATCTCTGGTGTCCAGTCAAACACATGAGGAATCAATCGCGCGGCTGGATTCGTGCGTGGATCAGCGTCGTAAAAACCAGCTTGGTCGGTCAGTAATACAAGCAAATCAGCGTTCGCGACCAAAGTAACGAGACTTGCCAAGGTATCGTTGTCACCGAAGCGAATTTCATCTACTGCAACAGAGTCGTTTTCGTTGACAATGGGGACTATGCGATTTTTGAGAAGCGTCTCCAGTGTATTGCGAATATGTACGAAGCGTCGTCGATCTTCGATGTCCGAGCGAGTCAATAATAGCTGGGCAGTCGAGATCCCAGCTTCCTGAAATTTGCGCTGATAGGCGCCGATGAGCAACCCTTGCCCTACAGCTGCTGCCGCTTGTTTTTCAGGTATGGTGATCGAAGCACGGCGCCAGCCTAGGTGGCCAACACCAGCGGCCACGGCTCCAGAGGTTACAATCGTTACATGGCATGGCAGTGTATGCACGGCGATCACTTGCGACACAAATGCGCCCAGTCGCTCTAGCGAGAGACCACCCGTACGGTCCGTGAGACTACTCGTCCCGATCTTGACAACGACTCGGCGCATCGCAATGCCTCCTGGTCTCGCACTTGGCTACTGCTCCTGTGTCGACCACATCGAGACTTACTTTTCCGATGTGGCAGCAGCCTCATCCCGGTTCTTGTAGAGCTGATAGAACCGCTCATATTTTCCCGGTTGGGCGGCGGGCACGACACGGGCAGTCTCCCCGCGCGTACTTCCCTGCTTCGCGTCACTCGCTCGAGCTACCCCTGCGCCACGGCTTCGGCCTTGTGACGCATTCGGGCGCGTACGGTGCTGTTCGCGATGAGCTGACAGTTCTTGCTCACTTTTAATATGGCTGCGTGACCATTCCCGCAAAACGGTATCGACATAGCGAAATTTATATACACCAGATAACACGGATTCACGAAGCGCCTCTACAATCATCCACTCGGGATATTCATCTTCCTCGAGCCAACGTGCAATCTGCTCTTGCTCGAGCGGAGAGAGTAACCGACCGAACTCACTTTCAAATTGGTGAAAGACTGATAAAGCGTCCGGCTTTTTGGTTCCCATGCCTACCATGCGCTCGATGAGCGGGCGTATGCTCAAGAACAAGCCTTCATGAAGGACAACACCGGACAGGGTGAAACGTTGCAGGCTCGCTGCGATCTCGTCCTTGGAAAGAGACATACGACTTGCCAACACATCGACTTCCGGAAACTTACCGTCAGTCTGTTGGTAAGTAAGGATTTGTAAGAGGAGCATCGCTTCTTGATCAGTAAGTCCAAGATCACGGTAACGCATGAAAAAAAGCATAGGAAAGGAGACGTGACCTCGCTCTAGTGCCTCTAGTAGTTGCTGAGCTGTCTTGCTACTGATCGCCACGACCTCACCCCTCTCCTATACTATATCATTCTCCTATACGCTCGGGAAGACATACGAAAGCAGAAAAATACACCCGTAAAGGCGAAGAGATCACTTCTTTACGGATACAATCTGTAGAGTAAGCGAGGAAACGCGATGGTCTCTCTAACGTGTTCGAGTCCGCAAATCCAAGCGACTGTTCGTTCTAGCCCAAGTCCAAACCCGGAGTGTGGGACAGATCCATAGCGACGTAAGTCCAAGTACCAAGCATATGCGTCTTCCGGCAGATCATGCTCTTTGAAACGAGCTAACAGTAACTCCGGATCATCGATACGCTGAGAACCACCGATAATCTCGCCATATCCTTCCGGCGCCAAAAGATCGGCACATAGTACAACTTCCGGGCGAGCAGGATCCGGCTTCATATAAAATGCTTTGATCTCAGTCGGGTATTTCTCGATGAAAACAGGACGATCATACTGCTTGGCAATCACCGTTTCATCCGGAGCGCCAAAATCGTCTCCCCAAGTGATTTGATGTCCTTGCTCTTGCAAGAACGCAATCGCCTCGTCGTAACTGATGCGCGGAAAGGGCGCCTTGACACGCTCTAGTAGGCTCGTGTCCCGCTGCAGGACTTTCAATTCGACCGAACAGTGTTCAAGCACATGACTGACGACGTGTGCGAGCAACTGTTCTTGAATCACGAGGCTCTCTTCGTGCGTCACGTAAACCATCTCCGGCTCAATCATCCAGAACTCCAGCAAGTGTCTGCGCGTCTTGGATTTTTCAGCGCGAAAAGTAGGACCGAAAGAATACACTTTCCCCAAAGCCATGGCGGCGGCTTCCATGTATAACTGACCACTTTGCGTCAGATAGGCTTGCTCATCAAAATAGGAGGTTGCAAACAGATTGGTCGTTCCTTCACACGACGAGGGGGTGAGTATAGGAGGATCCACCTGAGTAAAGTCATGACTATCAAGGTATCCTCTAATCGCTTTGATAATCTCGGCGCGCACTTTCAAAATCGCACGTTGTCGAGGTGCGCGAATCCATAAATGGCGATTGTCCAGCAGAAAGTCGACGCCGTGTTCCTTCGGTGTAATGGGATAATCGTGTGACGCATACACGACTGCGATTTGGTGAATGGTCAACTCTACCCCACTCGGCGCGCGCTCATCCTGGCGGACTTCTCCATCTATCTCGATAGACGTCTCTTGGGATAAGCCTACAGCAGTATGAAAGACCTCATCTGAAACCTCATCCTTGACGACTACACCTTGCACGAAACCGGAGCCGTCGCGTATTTGAAGAAAAGCGATTTTACCGGACGATCGCTTTTGGTGCAACCAGCCTTTAACGGTCACACGTTGTCCTATGTGTGCAGGCAGATCCTTGATCAACACGGTGCTCAACGTAGTAATCCTCCTCAAAACAATATATTTTGACACCATGACAAAGCCATTGTAAAGACAAAAGCCCTGCTCTGCAATGAGCAAGGCTCCGCTAAAAAAGCAGTCGGGTCAATTGGCGAGCAGGACTGTCTCGGCTTCAGCCTCCAATGCCCTTGTCGACGCCAGCCATTCACGAAACGACGCGCCATCCACGCTTTCCTGCTCGACTATATAGTCTGCGTATGAGCGCAATCCTAAGCGATATGGAGTGAGCACTTCACGTGCCCGGGTCTCCACTTCCGCCAGTATATGTCGGACTTCTTCGTCGAGTATCGATTCCGGAAGGTGCTCTTCCGCGACAATACCCATACGGCTGAGACCGCACATGACTTCGGTGCGGGCCAATCGGCTCGCTTGCAAAAAGTCGTTTTGTGCGCCGGTCGAACGATTGGCGAAAATCAACTCTTCTGCCACCGCTCCCCCTAACGCCACAACGATCTGCTGATCTAGTTGCTCTTTCGTGTACAGATACGCGTCTGCCTCAGGAATCTGACGCACGAATCCCAGTGCGTTTCCGCGTGGTGCAATGGTAATGTGAGACACTGATCCCTCCCGCATGCGTTCAGACGCGACGGCATGCCCGAGTTCGTGAACTGCCACACGCAACAACTCGTCGCGAGTGGGTTGACGTCCCGTTTTTTCTCCCATCAGGACTTTGTCAACGGCGTCACGAAAATAACTTTGCTCGATGAGCGCTGCATTTTGTCTCAGAGCGATAATGGCGGCTTCATTGCACAGACTCTCGAGCTGGGCACCGGAAAATCCATACGATTCGCGTGCAATGTGTTCCAAGTCGACATCGGGCGCGAGCGGCTTATCTTTTGTCTGAATGCGCAAAATATGAAGGCGGCCTTCTTTGTCCGGCAGGTCTACTTTAATCTGCCGATCAAAGCGTCCCGGTCGCAAAAGCGCACTATCCAGAATGTCAGCGCGGTTGGTGGCCGCCATGACAAGCACCATAGGTGTCTGTGTGGTCTGCATACCGTCCATCTCGGTGAGTAGTTGGTTCAAGGTCTGGTCGTACTCTTGGTGGCTGTGGCCACCGCGCTTACCTCCGACCACATCGATCTCATCGATAAAGACAATCGCGCTGTCCTTGCCTTCCTTGCGCGCGCTGGCACGGGCTTTGCGAAATAGCTCGCGGACGCGTTGGGCGCCTACACCGACGTACATTTCAACGAATTCAGAACCGGAAGCGGATACGAAGGCAGAGTCTGTATAAGACGCTGCTGCCTTGGCCATCATAGTTTTACCTGTTCCCGGAGGTCCTGTCAGCAGGATCCCCTTGATCGGACGAATGCCGAGCTTCTTGATCTTCTCGCGATACCGAAGAAAATCCAGGGACTCCATCAACTCGCGTTTCGCATGATCCTGTCCGCCAATGTGTTCAAACTGCACCGCATGACGGACCGCTACCTCGCGCGAACCGCTAGGAGCGACTTGACGGCGCCCCATCAGCGTATAAACACCATATGCGAGCCCTGCTAATAAAACGAGCGGTAACACTTGCACACCAATGACACCGAGAAACAGGACAATCGCTACACCGGCACCAATCAACCACTCTTTCATTGCACGCTCACCCCCGAAGATTTTGTCGCGTATGAAACGATGGCATAGAGGTAGGCGTTGCCTTTAGCAAGCTGTATAAAGATGTCTTGCGCATTCATCGTGACGCGAGCCTTGACTCCGTCTCTAGCAGCCATCTGATCGAGATCGGCAATCATACGCGTATACTCACTTTGCGCGATGTCTTGTCGCAAGGTCGGCTGCATGAACTCATACAAGTTGCGCAAATAAGGCGTGCTCTTGTCTTGCAAATAAATCCCCACAGGGGTTCCAAGCGTGTTCGTGACATCTGTAGAGATGGTGGAATAGGTAGTTTGTAGGTCAGAAACAGGGCCGAGCTTTAAGTAGACGGCAGGACTTTGGCCAGTGGTGGCCACTTGTACTGACAAGACAGAAGGAATCTGCCGCAACTGGGCGACTAACGGACGGACCAACTCGTAGTTTTTATAGACCTGAAAGCCACCGAAAAGGATGGCAAAAGTGAGGATGAGTGCGGATATCGTCGGCAAAATGCGAATGCGCGACACGCGCACCACTCCCTCTCTCATTGTCTACGAGAAGTATAGCACGTGTCGCATTCATTTTCAGCATGGAACTACTGGTCCCATAAGCGGAATGTGTCAGACGTCACAAAGTTCCACAATTGACGATCAGTCTGGGCAGACAGGAATGTGTAGGAGAATTGTCCATGCGGCAAACGCGAGACAATTTCCCAAGATAGACTGGATGGTACAGCAGCATTCTTCAGCAGGCCAAGTGTTGTGGACACAATGGACCCACCGTCTGGGTGCAGGCGCAAAAAGGTCGCCACGGCAGATTTGGCGCTCACGATACTAGACGCGTATACAGGTATCAACTGCTGGTCTGGAAGCGCAATCACATACATCGCTCGGCCGAGGGCGTCCTTTCCCACGACAGTCTGTTCTGCCGCACCGCCTGTGAACCACTGCACTTTTTGAGCGTGAGCAAGCGGACTGTCGGCAAGTGCCAATTCGACAACAGATTGGTTCTGTGCATCGATCGATGTCAACTTCGGCATGATGCTAACGACACCAAGGACAGCGATACACAACACGATCAGGAAGGCGGCCAAGAGAGAGTAGAGAATGTTTCTTGGCATCAGTCGGTCCGATAGATCGTCACTGTGCACTTTCCTTCTTCTCGGGCTTTTGCCAATCCGAAGATGACGTCTTTATCTTTCAAGATGCGGTTTAAGAAGTCAACGAGTACGTACAAATCATCCGTTGCAGTGACATCTTTTGCGCCGATGACGCGATGTTCCCTGTCGTCCATGCCTTGTGCAAATCCTTTCGTATCCGTGTCCTCTGTACGCGGAACGCTCGCTATAGGGACAAGTCCCAAGTCTTCAGTGTAGCAAGCAGTTGACCGTTTGTAAAATCAAAGTGAATCGGTGTCACGCTGACCATCCCGTGTTCAATGGCGTGCACATCCGTATCCGGCTCATTGCGCAGATTCACAATAGTGCCGGCTTGCCAGTAATAGCTACGCCCGAGAGGGTCTATGCGTTTCTCGTACGAATTGCGATACTTTCTAACTCCAATGCGGGTAATCGCCATACCTTTAAGCGCTTCATAGGGTCCAGGCGGAACATTAACGTTTAGATATGTGCCCTCTGGTAGCCCGTGGGATGCCACTTTTTCGATGAGCCGTTGCGCCACGACTACACTCGCCTCATAGTGAAACGGGGCATCCGTCAAAGAAATCGCGATGGCGGGAAGGCCTAGTAAGACACCTTCAGCGGCAGCGGAGGCCGTTCCAGAATAGACAATATCAAGGCCTAGATTCGCCCCCCCATTAATGCCACTGACGATCAGATCGGCGGGTTGGTGTTCACAAAAGGCACCAACGGCCAGTTTGACACAGTCGGCCGGCGTTCCATTGACTTGAAACGCTCGATGAGGACCACCTAAACCGAGATCTACTTCGTCGACGTGTAACGGTTTGTGTAAGGTGATGGAATGGCTTGTCGCGCTTTGCTGACGATCAGGCGCCACCACTGTGACTGTCGCAAAATGAGCAATATGTTGGGCTAAGGCACCGATACCAGGGGCCCCAATTCCGTCATCATTGACAAGCACAATGTGCATTTCGCGCATTCCTTTCTTATCTGGCCAGTTGTTGCAAGACAAGTTGCGAGCTCAACTTGGCCATACTGAGTGTACGGCTATAAGGAGGTCGACGACGATGAATGAGATACCTGCGGTACCTATGTCGCTTTTGCAAGCTCGCAAACAGCCGTTGATGACGTGCGATCCGTTGTTGTTGTACCGTTTCCCGGCTCCGCTGACGCTATCCTAGACGCGCGCCGATCGCACTCGCCTCGGCTACAATACGTTCGCGATCCAGTGTTAAGAACGTCCTGTTCCTGTAGAGCAACTTGCCGTCTACGAAGACATCCGTGACATCCATCGCGCAGGAACTGTAGACGATATGGGCGAGCAAGTTGTGTCTCGGAAAGTATCGCGGTCCAGAGATATCGATCAATTGAATATCCGCGGGAGCCCCAACTTCGATGTGTCCAAGACCTTGTTCTAGAAACAACGCCTTCGCACCTTGCGACGTGACCAGTGCGAAGGCAGTGGCAGCAGAGACAAGCGTCGCATCTTCTTGAACGCCTTTGTGAAGCAAAGCAGCGAGCCGCATCTCTTCCCACATGTCGAGCTTGTTGTTACTCGCGGCGCCGTCAGTGCCTAGACCCACGATCAGGCCACTAGCAAGAAATTGCGGCAAAGGTGCCACACCACTGCCTAGTTTAAGGTTGCTTCCAGGGTTATGTGCGATGTGCACGTCGTGTGCCCTGAGTATTTCAATATCCGTTTGATTCACATGTACACAGTGCGCCGCTAGTGTCGGATAAGCGAATACACCGAGTTGCGCTAGATGTGCAACAGGCGTTGCACCATAGGTCTCTATACAGTCCGCCACTTCTTTGGCCGTCTCTGACACGTGAATTTGGATAGGCAAAGCGAGCTCTTCAGTCAAGGCGAGCACTTTATGCATAAAGTCAGGCAGGCACGTATAAGGTGCGTGCGGGGCAACATTTACAGTAATTCTTCCCTCCGCACTCCTATGATACGCACGAGCAAAGTCCCGCGTTTCCTGTAATGCCTGTTCCCCGCTCGGTGTAAGACCGACTAGCCCGCGACCGAGAACAGCTCGCATCCCCCCTTCTTCAACGGCTTCTGCTACCTGATCCATGGCAAAGTACATATCCGTAAAAGTGGTTGTTCCTGTCTCGATCATCTCAAGCATCGCCAACTGGGTGCCTATCTTGATGTCAGGCGGCGTAAGCCGAGATTCAGCAGGCCAAATTTTTTGCGAAAGCCAAGTCTCAAGCGCTATATCATCGGCAAAACCGCGCAACAAAGACATTGCGGCATGTCCGTGTGCATTAATAAACCCAGGTAACAGCAGCCGATTCTTCCCGTCGATGCGCATATCAAAACTTGTAGGCGGCTCTTGGCATTGACCGCGACCGACGGAGGTGATTGTGCGACCGTCGATCGTCACGTATCCTTCATAATCGAGACCGGTGTCATCTAGTAGTGAGACGTCATGTATAATCGTACGCATGGTAAGTCCTTTACCCCCTACTCGCCCATACTGCCCGCGGCAGTACGACAACCGCAAGACGAAGCGGACGGATCGAGTGTACTGAAGGCAGCAAAGAACAACTGGCGAAGTAAATGAACGTTTTTCGCCATCTCATCGAGTACCTCCTGATGTGTAAGCGGCTGACCGCTCATGCCAGCGCAGAGATTGGTCACCATAGCAACCGTGGCATAACAGAGACCGAGTTCTTTAGCTAGCACCGCTTCCGGTACCGTAGTCATGCCCACCACGTCACCGCCTAATTGCGCGAACATGCGGATCTCCGCAGGCGTCTCAAAGCGTGGCCCTTCTGTGCAGACGTATGTACCTCCGTCCGAGACGACGATGTTTTCACGCGCAGCTGTTTGCTGTAGGTGTCCACGTAAATTTCGACAGTAGGGGTCAGTCATATCCACGTGCGTAACCGGCTTATCCCCTTCAAAAAAAGTGGTGACCCGTCCTTTTGTAAAATCGAGAAACTGATCGACAATGACGAGCGCCCCTGGCGGTAAAGACAGTCGCATGCTTCCTACTGCCGCCGTCGCTAATACGTGTGTGACTCCGATTTCCTTTAGTGCATAAAGGTTGGCTCTATAATTGATCTGATGCGGCGGTACACTGTGACCTTTGCCATGGCGCGGCATAAAGGCGATTGAGCGTCCAGCGTGTTCGCCGATGGTACAAGAAGCGCTGCCGTATGGTGTATCAATCGTATGTTCCGTCGCATGATCGAGTAAAGCCGGATCGTAGACCCCTGTCCCGCCAATGATGGCGTACTGTGCCTGTGTCATATAAACGAACGTCCTTTCCAGATGTCTATGATTTGTCTCAGTGTACCATATACCAAGGCTATTTGCGTCTTAGCGAACGGGCCTTGTGGAGGGCAGTAAAACACCGTGTTGTCCAGCTGAAATATCCATCCCCTTGCCCTCGATCGTGTAAACGTCAATCCACCATTCGCGCAACGTCTCAATCGCACTTTCGCCTTTTTGCGTCGCCATCACCTGACGTCTAGTAGCCATCACAATGGCCATGTCTGGGTCGATCGAAGCTAGCGCAATGGAGTGATCGAGGTAGGGCAGTACGTCCGGATGCAAAATGAGGATTTCGTCCTCTTCAGAAAGCTCATGAACAGAAGGGATGCGCGCTGGATATGCGACTCCGAGACTCACGTGTGGCATCTGCAAGCGAATAATGGCACACCGGGACAAGTGCTCTGATGTCTCGGCAAGAGGGGTGACTGATAACAGGCCAAATTCCCTTACTGAGACGGCATGCTGCGTGAGTATGCGATCTAGGACAAATGGCTCAAAGGCGGTATGAGAGTCATGACGCCCGCCAAGCGGCTGGGACAATGCGATGAATAGTTGGCTATCAGGATGTCGTTTTTGTAAAGCTTCTAGCAAGGGCAATTGATTAGGTGTCATTCCGAACAGTACATAGACATTGACATGGCGCTCTTCAGGGCTCTTGACACTAACATAGGTTTGAAACGGTTCAATCAATAGAATCCGTCCAGAACTGGTGGTCACAGTGACAGTAGGAAAAGGCGTGGCTTGGACGTGAATGCGGGTGCTGATGGTGATGTTGGCCTGAGCCGCAGCTTGTGCAGACGGCGCCGACGAATCCCCAAACAGACTACCTACCAGAAGTACACACAGTCGCAGTCCCCTTTTGATCGCGATCGCCATACTGACAGACGCCCTTTTCGTCACTTTCTGTGTAGTTTGTATAGACAGTCCTAAAAGTATGTGCGTGCACGTACGCGCAGGCTGGCGAGGGTTCCGGTGGCAATCGTCGGCTTAGGCAAGGAGCGCAAAAATAGTTTCCCGTAGGAAGTGGTGACCAAGCGGCGGTCGAGCACGAATACCGCTCCACGATCCTGCTCCGACCGTATCAGGCGCCCGAACCCTTGAGTAAAACGAATGACTGCCTGCGGTACGCTATAGTCGTGAAAAGGGCTTTTTCCGGCTTGCGTCAGCACTTCAGCGCGCGCCTGGGCCACCGGATGAGTGGGGACCGCAAAAGGCAATTTCACGATGATCAGGCAGCGCAAGTCATCGCCGCGCAAATCAATACCTTCCCAAAAGCTGTTGACACCAAACAGTACAGCCTGCTCCTCTTTGCGAAATGCATCTACCAAACTCGTTCGGCGGTATTCATGCATTCCTTGTGCAAGAACCTTGAGGCCGCTACTTTGCAGTGCGCGACGCTCTGTCCTATAGACGTTTGCTAGCATCTGGTTCGATGTAAATAACACAAGCGTACGCCCACGGGCATCCGTGGCAATCGCACGGATCGCTTCTCCGACTGCCTGCTCAAATTGAGGATCTTTCGCCTCTGGCAAGTCGGTTGCCACACAAAGTAGTGCTTGTTTCTCGTAGTGAAACGGAGATGGCACCAACAACCTTTTTTGCGTACCTGCCAACGTTTCGTCAGAAAATCCCGTGCGCTCAGCGAAATAACTAAAGTCACCGTCTACCGCGAGCGTAGCGGAGGTACAAATGACACTGGCCTTTTGTACAAACAACTGATCATGCAGCACCTGGGCGACAGACAGCGGCGCCAAGTGCAACGACAAACGCAGATGGCTGCGTACATTGCGCCAGGCCACCCAACCGACAAAGCGATCTGGACTATAGCGAACCAATAGCACGTCTGCGGCCACATTCAACGCGGCGCGCAGTTCGCGAAAAAGGCCAAGGACATCCTCCACGCGCCCGAACAAAAGGTCATCGAGTTCGATCCCTGTCCGCAAGGTGTCTAGGTCGCTCAGTGACTTCGCCAGCGCCCTCTCCTGTTCGCATATCAATTTCCCGTAGGATTCAACAGGCTGGTAGCTGCGGTTTGCAAGCGTTGCTTTGCCGATTCGTTTTTCTCCGCTATCAGTCGCCACCCCGGCCCAAGACGCCACAGATTGCAGCAAGTCATGTGTCGTTTTCGTTACTTCTGCGAGAATCCGCAGTGCCTGTTCGATCCATGCCACGTACGGCTGTAATTCCAGCTTTTCGTTTCCGATCTCACGCAAGAAAGCGCGACGCAATTCTGGCGCGAGCCCCCGCGTGCCTGCTACCCGTTCTTGGATACGTTTAAAAGTATCGTCCTGAACTTCTGCTCCCAGTTGGCGGGTCGCTTGGTCTTCCAGATGATGCGCTTCATCGATGATCAGGTTCTCATAGGGTGGCAACAGATTGTGATCAGTGGCCAAATCAGACAAGATCAACGAATGGTTGGTTACGACGATGTCTGCCGCCGCCGCCTGTGCCCGCGCCCGAAAGTAAAAGCAGTCGCGAAAATAGGGGCATCGCTTGTGAATACAAGACTCTGACTCGCTTTGTACTTGGAACCAAAACCCTTGTTCCAAAGAAGTCAGTGCCAGTTCTTCGCGATCGCCCGCCACTGTATCGGTGACCCACACGGTAATCGCGAGCGCCGCGTCTCGCTCGGGCTGTGTAAGGGAATTTGCAGCATTCGCCAATATCGATAGCTTGCGCATGCATAGGTAATGCGTCCGTCCTTTTTGCACGGCCGTACGAACGGGAGACGCGAGACTGGCAGACAGTAAGGCCAAGTCCTTTCGACGCAACTGCTCTTGTAAGGCAATCGTATGCGTGGATACGATCACTCGCTGCTTGGTGTACAGGGCATACAGAGCCGCAGGAAGCAGATAGGCTAGCGATTTGCCCGTTCCCGTTCCCGCTTCGACAATCAATTGACCGCCTTCGACTAAAGATTCGGCCACGGCCCCGATCATACGTTCCTGTCCGCTGCGCCGCAGGATAGGAAAGTCCGCAGATGCGGTGAGAGACGTGCGTAACAGCTCAACGCTTTCTTTGTACAGAGCCTCTACGGTCGGGCGATCCACGGGTTCCTTCATTCGCTCGTCAGTCCCTGTGTCTTTAGAAGCAGGGATAAAGGCCAAGCGATCGATCACCTTCCACTGCTTTTGCTCATCGAGGTGGGTCGTCAACTTGTCGACGATCCACTGATTGCATAGCGTCTGCATAGCAACGTTTGACACAGTCGCGGCGGCCAGCGTTTGCAAGCTCATCGTGGGTAAATCTTGGAGGCGTTTGACCAGCGTCTGATAGAGACCGTACAGGATTCGCGTGTCGTTAAAGGAGGTATCCTGAACTGGTTCTAAGGCAAGCGCATCGGACAAATCATGTAGTCCGCTGAAACTGAGCTGCGGGTAGGCAATGTGTGCGAGCCACGCACAATCCAGCATTCGTGAACGCTCAGCATCGGTGAGCTGCACGGCAGACCAGACTTCACGATCGCGCTCATAGTCATAGAGTATCGTCATATTCGCCTTGAGCATGTCATGCAAATAGGCCACGCAGTCTGTGGCCTTCCATTGTTCCTCAATGATGTCGGGATGATCTGACGCACCGTGCGTGACGCGGTAGGTATCATCATTGATGTCATCTCGCACCACGCAAAGTCGCTCTTCAAACAAGCCTGTAGAGCTGACTGAGGCCACGTCAAATGAAGGGATCGAAGACGGTTGAACGCGCCTTGTGTCATGAAAGTAGATGAGGATGGCCAAGCGCAAAAACCTCTCAGTCCGAGTACGGGCACACAATAAGTGAGTCCGACGATGACTTGAGTGTACGTGCTGCTCTACGCTGTGTCAATTCATCCGCTTTCCTAGCTGCGTCGTTTTCTCTTCCTTTTCGCCTTTCTTGGCGACTTGGCCATCGGCGTTCTCTTCGCGTCTGCTCTGCTCTCGAAACGCTGCACCGAGGCCCATCAACGCGTCTTCTTGCTTTCTGTCGAGGGCGAGGGCGCCTTGGAAACAGCGAATGGCCAGTCGCAATTCCCCACGGTCTAAGTGTAAGCGCCCGTATTCACTTAGTCCGTGCGCGCGATGTGCAGGCTGCGGATCCGACACGACTTGTCGCAATAGTCGGTGGGCTTCCTCCAGATGATCTTTATGAACTGCGATACGCGCCTTTCCCGTCAAGGTATAGGCACAAGCACCGTGCGTCGCTTCATACTGGGTGAACACGCGCTCTGCTTCATCCATGCGCTCGCTGCCTATTAGCGACCACCCTAAGCGAAGTAAAGCGGTAGGTGAATCCGGTTGCAGGCATAACTGTTTCTTGGTCAATAAAACGGCCTGCGCATATTGACGTTCAAGTAACGCTACCTCAACGAGACCGGCCAATGCTTCGTACTTGTGAACGCTGTAGAGCGCGCGACTAAACCAGTTATGGGCAAGCCGAGCCTGCCTAGCAGCCAAGCACACACGCCCAGCCTCGATCATCAAGCCCGACGCACCAGGTGCGATCTGATGAGCGCGCGTATATGCCGCGAGCGCCTCTTTGTGATAGCCTAGCGCATGGGCTGAAGCGCCGAGAAGCCGCCACGCAGTCACATCTTTCTTGTCCAAAGTAAGCGCATTTTGGGCGTGTACGGTAGCTTCCTTGTAGTCACGGGCCAAATAGGCGCAGACGGCGAGATTGACATGGGCATCGATGTATTCTGGTCGAATAGACAAGGTCAAGCCGAGCTCCGTCATCGCCTCTTTATAGCGGCCTGCGCGCCCAAACAACTGTGCGCGCGCGTCGTGCACAGCCGCTTTCACTGCAGGATCACGGGCCGTCTGTTCGACGATGTGCAAATGTCGCAAAGCCTCTTTAGCATCACCGGAAGCGATGAGGCAAAGTGCGAGGTAGAGTCTGGCGATGGTCATATGAGGGTCCAAGTGGACGATGTGCTCGAACTGTAGGCGCGACTCTTTGTACATAAGCAGATCAAAGTAGCCAATTCCCTGTCGAAACCAGCGTTCACCGAGTTCTGTAGTCAGTGCCTGTCCAATATCCGCCTGCATATGATTGCCAAGCAGTGGATTGCTATCATCGGAGACAACGGTGACTTCCGTGTCATTGAGCTCGATCAAGTACTCACCCGTGTTCGCCAGAGACGACGAATGGGCAGTGTCTTCGAAACGATCCCGTAGATCCTGGATCTTGTCTTCAAAGTCGATCCAGCTTTCAAGAAAACGGTTGCCAATCTCCTGTAATGCATCGAGTTCTTCCAAAAGGTATTCACGAGACCCTGCATCCGCCAGCGTCAGTTGTCTGGCGATCCGATCGACCGCACGATGAAGCGTCTGAAATGATTCCTTGAACAAGGAGTCCACCGCCACCTGTTTTTCCCTAGTGTTTCCAATACAGGATGGCTTATACGGGCGATCAAACAGAATGGATCGCGTAAGTCTCCACGATCTCTCCGCTGATCAATTTCTGCCTTGTTCCGTCGGTAAGTAGGATATGCAGTGCACCGCTTTCGTCGATTGTTTGGGCCACGCCTTCGATCCACGTCTGCCCTTGCAAAATTCGCACGTGCTGACCGAGTGTCGAACAGTGCGCGATCATCTCTTTGTGCTGATCTGCGAACCGCAGACCGCGCAAGGTTTCGGTGTAGGTATCAAAAAGGCGTGATACAATGGCCGCAGCCAACACATTACGGTTGACCATCGCGCCTGTTTCGGCAAGTAAGGATGTCGCGCGCAATTGTACTTCTTGCGGCAGGAGGGACAACTCTGTATTGACATTCGTGCCAGCTCCGATCGCAAGACACACACAGCCATCACGCACGGCAATCATTTCTGTCAAAATCCCACACACTTTTTTCCCACCGATCAGTAGGTCGTTGGGCCATTTGATGGTCACCTCAAGATCAGTGACAGAAGCAATGGCTCGACGTACGGCGAGTGCCGCCAACAGGGGCCACTCCCCCGGATAACTCGCAAACCCAGGCGGATAAGCCAACGCACAGGTGCCCAGCAGACCGACACCTTTGGGCGAGCTCCAGGAGCGCCCTCGCCTTCCCCTTCCTCCTTCTTGAAGTTCTGCAAATACCGCAAGGAATGGTTCTTCCTTCTCCGCTTTCAAAAGTGCAGTCGCCGTATCATTGGTAGAGCGTACGCGATCGAATACATAAACCCGTAGGCCTTTTAGATCTGCAGGAAGTCTCGATGTGATTGCTTCGCTAGAGAGTGCCTCACCCGGTATCTCGTGTGGCATTTTTACTGTTTGCACTTGTTATCCTCCTGATGACGACGTAAGGCGTTAGACGCACGGATTCAAAGTTGGGTTCATGAGTTGCTCATAGAGCGCTTCGTATTCAGAAACTTGCTGTTCGAGCGAGAACAGCGTTGCGCGCTGGCGTGCCGCTGCCGAGAAACGTGCCCAGTGATCCGCATCAGCAAGCAAGGTGAGCGCTGACTGCGCCATGGCAGCGACATCTCCTACCGGAAACAGGTAGCCAGAAACCCCGTCTTCTACTACTTCCGGGATACCACCTGCATTACTGCCGATGACCGGAACGCCGCACGCCATGGCTTCGAGTGCGACGAGTCCAAAGCTCTCCATTTCAGACGGAAGCAGTAACAAATCCGCGAGTGACAGCAACTGTGCGACCTCGCCTTGCATACCGAGAAAAAGCACGTCGTGTAACAATCCTTCTTGCTCACATAGCCTACGCGCCAGATCGAGATCGGGCCCTTCCCCGACTAAAAGCAATTTCGCCGAAACTTGCTTTCTCACTCGAGCGAAAATGCCTATGACGTCAGGAATCCGCTTAACGGCTCGAAAATTGGACATATGAAGCAAAATGCGTTCGCCGTTTGGCGCGATCCGATGTCGTATTTGCGGCATCGGGGTGGGCTGGTAGACGTTTAGATCGATGAAGTTATGGATTTTGCGGATAGGACAATGTGGACGAAACAGCTCATTAGTCTGATCGACCAGGCTTTGTGATACAGCGGTGACTACATGACTTTTCTCAATGCCGAGGCGAATCACGTCGCGTAGGAGCGGATCTTGCCCGAGCACCGTAATATCCGTTCCGTGCAAAGTCGTGACCACGCGCACTGGGTGACTCGCACCAAGCATCTCACGAGCCAAAAATGCACACACGGCATACGGTACGGCGTAGTGTACGTGTAAAATATCTAAGTCAAACTGTTGGACGACATCCGCCATTTTTGCGGCAAGTGCAAGATCAAATGGACTGCTTTGGAGCACCGGATAGGACGCCGTCTCCACCTCGTGAATAAAGATATTCTCTTGAAAAAGGCCTAGTCGAAAGGGAATCCCGGCAACGATAAAATGGACCTCATGCCCTCGGGCCGCCAGCGCCTTCCCCAGTTCTGTGGCGACTGCACCTGAGCCTCCGAGCGTAGCGTAACAGCTGATTCCAATGCGCATAGCGGCGCACCTCCTTGATGTCGGGGTCTAGTGTTGAGTAGAAACGTCCTTTTTTAGACGCCAATCCAGATCTCCACGCTGTGTTCCACGCAACAGCATCTCTGCAGTGGCCATATTGGTCGCCACGGGAATGTTGTGGACGTCGCACAATCGAAGGAGCGCGATGATGTCCGGTTCATGCGGTTGCGCCATGAGCGGATCGCGTAAGAAAATCAGCAAATCCAACTCATTTTCCGCGATCAGTGCGCCGATTTGTTGGTCACCGCCGAGCGGTCCACTTTGGAAGCGATGCACTTTCAAAGACGTGGCTTCCATGATCCTTTTCCCAGTCGTTCCCGTCGCGTACATCTCGTGACCTTGGAATAAAGACTCATATGCAATAGCGAAGTTTACAATATCCTCTTTCTTTTTATCATGTGCAACGAGTGCTATCTTCATCTTCGTCACCCTCTCCTCTACCATAGGAAGTGCTCTAAGCCATCGACAAGTCCTGTGACGCGCATGACTTCCCGAATCCCTAGTAACACTCCGGGCATAAAGCTCTTTCGCGACATCGAGTCGTGGCGAATCGTCAACCGTTCATCTAAGCCCCCGAAAATGACTTCTTGGTGCGCCATAAAACCAGGCAGACGGACACTGTGAATGAGCGGTGACGTCGCATCCACCCCTCGTTCTAAGAAGGTGCGTTCGATGCGCTCGGCCGTTTTCTTTGCCGTACCAGAAGGCGCGTCTCGCTTGCTAGCGTGATGGTACTCCACAATGGTCACATCAGATAGAAAACGAGCGGCGATCTCTGATGCGCGCATCATGAGTAGCGCACCGATGGCGAAGTTCGGCGCGTAGAGGCCACCGAGTTCGCGGCTCTTTAGCGAGCGATCCAGGTGTTGCAGGAAATCCTCGGGAAAGCCGGTCGTCCCGATGACTGGCCGAACCCCCTGCGCTACCGCTTCATCGATCAACGAAGGAGCAGCATGGGCGTTCGTAAAATCGACCAGCACATCGGGATGTGTTTCTGCGAAACATGCGGATGGGCTGTAAAACACAGGGATCTCCTGTCCTGCCACCGATATCGGACGGATAACTTCCTCTTGCACATGCCGATCGAGACAAGCGACCAGTTGCATGTCATTTACACCGGCCACCGCGAGTACGGCTTCTTGTCCCATTCGACCGCGCGGTCCTGCGATGGCGACACGTATCGCGCTTGTCATTTTGGGCGACTCCCCTGTTTATCACCTGAACGTGGCTCTGGGACTGTACTGTCTATACGCGTCCAGCGCGTGCGATCACGTGTATCGAATTTCTCCATCACGCGCTGATGCGCGTCAGCCAAGTCAATATCAAGCGTGTTGGCCAGACACGTGATGACAAACATCATATCCCCCAGTTCAAGAGCGATGTCACCGTTTGGTTCATCCGGACGCTTCGGCTTCTCCCCGAAATGGTGATTGATCTCGCGCGCTAACTCGCCTAGTTCTTCAGTCAACCTTACCACCAGTGTCATGGGTGCAAAATAGCCTTCGCGAAATTGTCCTATGTAACGATCGACGTCTTGCTGCATCTGTTGGATCGTCAGTTCCATATGCTCACCTGCTTTCTCACTGTACTTCATTATACCTTCATAACTGTTGGACAGCCATCATACTGTAATCACGAAGCATATGGACAAAGAGGAGGGGATTTTTGTTGCCTGTGCGCCGCCGTAAGCAGTTATCGTCGCTCACACTGGCTGTACTTGTCGTCCTGTTCACGGCAGCCTTGGTCATTTTTCCGAAACCCGGCCTTGAATCTGCGACTGCTGGACTTAAGGTGTTCTGGGACGTCGTTTTTCCGTCATTACTGCCGTTTTTCATCTTGTCGGAGCTTTTGCTCGGGCTCGGGGTGGTCAATGCGCTGGGCGTCGTGCTAGAACCGCTGATGCGCCCCCTGTTTAGCGTGCCAGGTGTCGGTGCCTTTGCTCTGTCTATGGGGCTCGCCGCCGGTTATCCGATGGATGCGGTCATTACCGCTCGCTTTCGCAAAAACGGCCTCTGTTCGCGTATCGAAGGGGAACGCCTACTCGCTTTTACCAATACTGCCGATCCGCTATTCATGTTTGGCGCAGTGGCGGTTGGTATGTTTGGTTACCCAGCGCTTGGCGCCCTCTTGGCAGTGGCTCACTATATCTCCTCTTTTATTGTCGGTCTCACCTTTAAACTGTACGGTAGACGCGAGGAACGAAACACGCGTCCACAATTGCAGGAGGCGGTCAAACAGCACGGCTTTTTACTCAAGCGCGCCTACCTTGAAATGATGAAAGCCAAGAACGAGGACAACCGTCCATTTGGGCGCCTACTCGGTGATGCAGTGAACGATTCGATCAAGACACTGCTGATGATTGGCGGATTCATCGTCTTTTTTTCCGTATTTTTGCGCGTACTTGCACAGATCGGGGTCGTGACGCTGGCAGCTGTACCACTGACCGCGTTCTTTCAAGTCTTGCACCTTGACCCAAGTCTTGTGCGTCCGTTTATCACCGGACTTTTTGAAATTGACCTTGGCTCCGCTGCGACAGCGAACGCCACGGCCCCTTTAATTGAGAAAGTGACGATTGTCAGTGCGATCATCGCATGGAGTGGACTCTCTGTGCATGCCCAGGTAGCGAGTGTCTTGACCGATACAGACATCCGCATGCGCCCGTATTTTATCGCACGTATCTACCATGCCGTACTCGCGGGTGTGATCACTTATCTCCTCTATCAAACCGGGTTTGGCACTGAAGCCGCCTTTATCCCCCGCGCGATCGCCACGATGGCGCCACTGAGTGCCGGTGCCGGTGCACACTGGGCTATGTCGTTGGATGCGCTCGGCACTTGGGCACTCGTCCTGGCCGCTGCCACGGTGATCTCCCTCACTGTATACATCGTGCACAGACTGCGCGTCTTCTCCTGGCGCTCGCGCCTCGACTAGATCACTTCTGGAAGTTTGTGCTAGCGAATGCAAGAGGAACAGGGCAGCTGTGTAGCTGCCCTGTTCCTCTTGTTGCATGCTCTTAAAAAAATCGGTGGGTGACAAACTGATCGATGATAATGATCGTGCCGAGGATGAGCGTGTAGTATCCGAAGATATTGAGACGCCGGCGTGCGATAAACCGGGTAAAGAAATGAATCGCCACGTAACCACTCACAGCACTAGCTACCAGACCGATCCACAAAGTAGGAGGAAACCCGCCCCCTGTTTCCAACCATTCCTTCCCTTGGACAAGCGCCCCACCCAAAATAACCGGGATACTCAACAAGAAGGAAAAGCGCACCGCTTCTTTACGGTCTATCCCTTGTCCGAGCGCGGCACAAAGGGTGAGACCTGAGCGAGAGAGTGCAGGCATGATGGCCGCGCCTTGCGCGAGGCCGATCCAAAGCGCGCCACGGTACGTCAGTGCTTCTGCGGGGAGCGCGCGTTTTCCTTCGCGCTGTCGACTCGCTTGCAGTTCCGTGTACAGGATGAGCGCACCTGTGAAAACAAATTCTTCCCCGATGGTGGCACCGGAGTGAAAGATCGCTTCAAAGGTCTTCTCAAAAATAAGACCGATGATCACAGTCGGAATGGTCGCGGCGATCAGTAGGCGCCCGGTACGGCTCAAAGGGTGGCGAAGAAGCTCGGCCAAATCTTTGCGATAGACTGCGATGACGGCCAGCAACGTCCCCAAATGTAACATGGTGTCAAACGCCAGTGCGTGACCTGACACATGTAAGAATTGATCCAACAAAACTAGGTGACCAGAACTGCTGATGGGTAGAAATTCGGTGCAACCTTGCACCAGACCCATCAATATGGCCTGCCAGATTGCCATGCTCGTCTCCCCTTTCGCCCCATGTGTATGCCGGAGCGCGATTATACATGTACAAGCCGCATGAGTGGGCAAAGCTGCGAATAGAGTGGAAGTACAAGTTGTACCGTTCAACAGCAATGAGAGGTGGCGCCAATGAGCCGGCGAGGTGAAGCGATGGGTAAGATCGATTACAAAGTGGCGTGGCAAGTGGCTGTCACCTATATTGGGACAGTCGTTGGGGCTGGCTTTGCCTCTGGGCAAGAGATTCTGCAGTTTTTCTCGCGTTATGGAGAGCGAGCGCTTTGGGGCTTGGGACTGGCGACACTGCTATTCTTTTGGTGCGGTGACTTTGTCATGCGACTTGGCCGCTCGCGAGACGCATCGACCTTCAAAGCTGTAGCCGACCACCTGTTTGGCGTAAAATTGGGGCGTATGGTACATATCGGGTTGCTGATTATGCTATTCGGGGTCACTGTGGCCATGTTGGCCGGTAGCGGCGCTTTGTTTGCCGAACAAGTGGGGCTGCCTTTTGTCGTCGGCGCGATCCTTTGCGCACTCTTGACTGTGGTTACACTCATTGGCGGTTTGCAAGGTCTGATGACGGCTAATCTGGTCATCGTACCTCTAATGATGGGATTTATCGCCTTTGCCTTTTTGTATGGCCTTCTCTGGCGCCATGCAGCCGTGCTACAAACAGTGTTGCCGGTTCATGGAGCGCCGCTCGCACCTGGCGGTTGGATCTTGTCTGCTGCTTTGTACGTCGGATTCAATATGGGGCTGTCCGTGACGGTTCTCATCCCGCTCGGCCGCATATCCATGACGCGGTCTACCCTAGCGACAGGCGCTTTCTTAGGCGCCTTAGGGCTCGGCGCGATGCTCTTTATGCTCCATTTGCTATTGGCGAGCTTTTATCCCATCTTGTCTGGTTATGAAATCCCTATCGGGCAGTTAATTACCGTACTGAGCAAGACGCTCCCCGGAGGCGCCTTGACCTCCTGGCTACTGCGCGTAGGATTTGTAGCTGTATTATGGGGGGAGATTTTTTCAACTTTATTGTCCAATGTGTATGGTCTGTCAGCCGAACTTTCCGGCGTATTCGGTCGGATACAGATGGTACGCATCGTCGTGATCTTGACTGCAGCTTTTGCGTTTTGCCAAATTGGCTTCGCACATCTCGTGAGCTACACCTACCCGATCTTTGGTTACGCTGGCCTCCTACTCCTGATTCTTGCCATCATTCGTGATCGACCCAGTTTACGGGTATAATGGGGTCAGACGAGCGGTCAATGACTGGCTCTTTAGATGGTAAGGAGAGACGCATGGCGTGAAGGGCTTTCTCGCGTATCTATGGATTATCCTGGGGTCCCTGCTATACAGCGTAGGGCTCAATGCCTTTATTGCTGGCAATAATCTAGCCGAAGGCGGCTTTGTCGGCATTGCATTGTTGCTGTATTACAAATTGCATATCTTGACCGGTGTCACGTTTTTTGTGACCAATATCCCTGTGCTCTTTATCGGCTGGCGTTTTTTTGGCAAGGCCTTTATCGCGAAGACCATAGTCGGCGTGGTGGCCGTATCTGCTTTCACTGTTTTGACAGCGCACTTCGCGCAACCTGTACACGATCGTCTCCTTGCCGCTTTGTATGGTGGTGTCATCTGTGGTGGGGGGCTCGGTATCATCTTTCGCAGCGGTGGCACAACGGGCGGTGTGGACGTACTAGCACGAATCGCGAGGCACTTTTGGGGCTTTTCCATGGGGCGTATTATGTTTGCCTCGGATGTGGTCGTGATTGCGGTTGTCGCCTTAGTGCTTGGCAAGGAAACCGCGATGTACTCCTTAGTCGCCCTGTTTGTCGCAAGCCGCGTAATCGATTACGTGATTGAAGGCGTATCCTCGTCGCGAGCGGCCATGATCATCAGCGAACAAGCTGTACAAATAGCCGATCGTATACACGCTGACATGGGGCGTGGAACCACTTTTTTGCAAGGACAAGGTGGCTTTACCGGGGAATCTAAACAAGTGATCTATTGCGTCGTCGCTCGTGACGAGATCGTGCGCTTGCAACAACTCGTCAGAAGTGTGGACGAAGACGCTTTTGTGGTACTCAATGACGTGTACGACGTCCTCGGAGAAGGATTTTCCCGCTAGCTGGCAAGCGATAGACAGCGTGCCACCTGCGCACCTGCTGCCACGCGATAATTAGCAGAAGCGTTGTGATAAGCGGCGTGATCACGGTGATAGCCGGGAGCATGGCGTACCGGGGTAGGAATGGAAACGTGTTGTACACGTAGTCGACGAAGTCATGCAGGTATAGGCTCGCGGCTGCAAAGACCACGTGCCTGTAAGAGAAGCGAAACATCGGATGCCACAAGACAAGTATGACCGCCTCACCGCACATAGCGGCATGCACGAATAGCAGGGCCCACCCCTCTCCTGGAAGTCCATTGGTTAAAACGAGCTCCCACAGGAGCGTAATCACACACCAGAAGCCGTACTGTACCAACCACAAAGCGCTTATTGCACTGATGTAAGGAAGCCAGCGCGGTCTCGTCTTAGCTGCCCCGCGGAAACGAACGCTTACGATGAATGCGTAGAGTAACACGACGCTACAAAGTAAGGCTGCCGTAGGACTGTCACCGATGAACGGCCAGAAGTAGACAAATGATCGAGCCATCTGTCCCCTGTACCAGAGAAAGCCAAAGACTACCCCAACCCAGTTGGCCCCGACCATGGCGCCTAAACCAGTAGGACTTTGAATCCAAGCCTTGAT
>JAPNUP010000004.1 GCA_026627345.1 Bacillota bacterium
GATCGCATGCGGCTGCGTACGCGGTTTTAGCTTACCGCACGGCCTATTTGAAGGCGAACTACCGCGCTGAGTTCATGGCTGCGCTGATTGCCGACAGCGTTTCGCGTCCAGACAAGGTGGCGCAGTACGCGCTGGCCTGTACGAGAGCGGGGATCCTGGTGAAGGCGCCGGATGTCAACCGCAGTGAAGGAGATGCCATGCCGGAAACTGGAGGGGATGGCGCGCTTTCGATCCGCCTGGGGCTCTTTTCTGTCAAACACGTGGGTGTCGGGGCTGTGGCCCGACTGGTGGAAGAACGAAAACAGCGCGGTCCGTTTCGGTCGCTTGCCGATCTGTGCGCGCGTGTCGACAGCCGTGCGCTGACGAAGCGCGTACTCGAGAGTCTGATCAAAGCGGGGGCTTGCGATGGCTGGGAACTGTCGCGGCAGACTTTGCTCAAGCAACTCGATGCGCTCGGCAAAAACGATCGGCCACAAACGGCGGGGGAAAGAAGTGGCGGGCCCAACAGTCGGCAGCTGTCGTTGCTCGAGGGCACCGAGCGCAAAGCGTCTGAGGATGTAGAAGTCCGTGATGATGCTGAACGCCTACAAGGCGATGACGATGCAGAGGCGATGAGACAACAGGATGAGTGGGAGAAGGAGCTCATCGGCTTTGTCGTCTCACGGCAACCGTATGCGCATCTGCAAAAGTGGCGGGAGGCACTTGCTGTCGTCCCGTTGGCACAGATTGTGCAAGGGGCCGTATCGACGACTGGCGGCGACCGACTTCATCATTTGGTAGCCGATGTCGCAGGGCTGCGCACTGTCAAGACCAAAAAAGGGGAGGCAATGGGGTTTCTGACGCTCGAGGACGATAGCGGACGAATGGAAGTCGTGCTTTTCCCAAGTGTCTATCGCAACCTCGACCCTCTACCCAAGGTGGGGGAGACGCTCTCGGTGCATGCGCGCCAAGACCCCGGTGGCAACAAGTCCTGGATCGCGACGCGTTGTTTTGCGCCAGAGTGGCCAGTGCCGGCTCAGCCGCTGATCGCAAAGCGGTCAGAAACGAAGCCGCAAAAGCGGACGCTATACCTGAAAATCACGCGCGCGCTTGAGATCGATCACCAGCAGATGGCTGTGTTACGGGAGATTTTGCTACAACGGCCGGGGGAGGACACTGTCGTGTTATTTTACGAATCCGGCAAGAAACGGTCACTGGATGCCGTTCGCGTTTGTGCAGATGCACGACTCGTAGAGGCTCTGACTACTGTCATCGATCGTGAAGCGATTCGGGTGCGCGCACAAGGCGAGTAACCGCCTGATGACTGTGCGAGAAAAGTGTCGAGCTTTGCGATGAGTGGGTTTGTTGCCAGTGGGACTGTGCAAGTGTTACACTAAATAGACTTTGTACAAGTGATCGGACTACAGCTTGGGCAAGGAGGGACTGGTCTGATGTGGACAGTCATATATATTGCCTCCACGCAGAAGTTGGCAGACCGGATCTGTGAGCGTCTGCTGGCGGAGGGTTGTCTTGCGAAACAGCGGCAAGCGAGTACCACCAAACAGCAGTTTGAGATTCTCGTTCCCGAAGCGGAACTCGATGATGTCAAAGAACTTCTAACGGATATTTTGCATTCCTCATACTCTTGATCTTTCGTAACTGCCTGCAAGTCGGGCATGCCTTGCACGTATCACTCCTGAGGTGACTGTATTGCTAAAAGATTTGTTTCCCCAAAAGAAAAGGAAGTATGCCACGATCACCCCTCATCCGAGCGCCCGTGAACGCGTCCCGGAAGGGATTGTAGACAAGTGTAAAGGGTGCGGGGAGATCATTTTGGCGCTCGAACTCGAGAAGCACGCAAAGACGTGCCCGCGATGTGGCTATCACTTTTCCCTGGGCGCCATGGAGCGCGTTGGCTATACATTGGACGAAGGTTCATTTGTCGAGCTGTTCGGACAAGTGCGTTCCACAGACCCGCTTTCATTTCCTGAATATCCTGGAAAACTGCAGAAAGCCCAGCAACTCACCGGCCTCACGGAGGGTGTAGTCACTGGCTACGGGACGATCGAAGGTCAACCTGTGGCGATCGGTGTGATGGATGGGCGCTTTATCATGGGCAGTATGGGGTCCGCGGTAGGAGAGAAGCTGACGCGGATCGCCGAGTACGCGACAGAACAGCGGATGCCGCTCGTCTATTTCACTGTTTCCGGTGGCGCGCGCATGCAAGAGGCGATTTTCTCGCTTATGCAGATGGCGAAAGTATCGGTGGCGCTTGCCCGTCACAACAGAGAAGGCCTTTTATATGTGGCTGTGTTGACCCATCCGACGACAGGTGGGGTCACGGCCAGCTTTGCCATGCAAGGAGATCTCAATATCGCAGAACCCGGTGCGATGATCGGCTTTGCCGGGCCTGGTGTGATTGAAAAGACCATTCGTCAAAAGCTACCGGAGGGTTTTCAGACAGCGGAGTTCGTCATGGAGCACGGTATGTTGGACGGCGTTGTGCATCGCAAAGAGATGCGCAACTATTTAGGACGCATCTTGTCTTTGCATCGAGAAGGAGGTGAGCCGGATGGCCGTCGAACTGCCCTTTGAGAAACCGCTCGTGGAGCTGCGTCTAAAGATCGAAGAACTCAAGCGCTTCACTGAGGAAAGAGGCATCGATATGAGTGAAGAGGTAGCTACGCTCGAAGCCAAGTCCAAGGCACTTTCTGAGTCGATCTACCGGGACTTGCAGCCCTGGCAGAAAGTGCAGATCGCTCGCCATCCGGAGCGTCCGACGACTCTCGATTATATTCGGGACTTATGCGTTGACTTTGTCGAACTGCACGGTGATCGCAATTTTCGGGATGATCCTGCGATTGTGGGCGGCATTGGCCGCTTTGACGGCTATCCGATTACGGTCATAGGTACGCAAAAGGGACGGGATACCAAGGAAAATCTGTACCGTAACTTCGGCATGGCGCATCCGGAAGGGTATCGCAAGGCGCTACGTCTCATGAAACAAGCAGAGAAGTTTCGCCGTCCAGTGCTCTGCTTCATCGACACTGCAGGCGCGTATCCAGGGACGGGCGGAGAAGAACGCGGACAAGGCGAGGCGATTGCGCGCAATCTCATCGAGATGGCAGAGTTGACGGTGCCGATTGTCTGCATCGTGACAGGTGAAGGCGGCAGCGGCGGTGCGCTTGGGCTCGCGATCGGGGACCATCTGATGATGCTTGAGCACGCTTGGTACTCGGTGATTTCGCCCGAGTCAGCAGCGTCGATTCTGTGGAAAGATGCCAGCCAAGCGCAGCGGGCGGCGGATTCGATGAAGATTACGGCGCAGGATCTATTGCGCTTTGGCATCGTGGATGAAATCTTGCCTGAGCCGCTTGGCGGAGCACAGCGCGCGCCTGCGGAGATGATAGAGACGGTGCGTATGGCGGTGAAACGTGCATTTGCACAGCTGCGCACGCTCGATACGGAGACGCTGCTCGCAGCTCGCTATCAGAAGTACCGCGTCATCGGCGCGTGGACCGAAGATGCCGGGACGATATACGAAGTGCCACAGGCGGCGACTACCACCGCATCTCTTGACGCGGAGCCAACCGCCGCTTCTGACACACAAGAGCTAGATGACTTGGCCTATGTGGCGCGTAAGACGACTGAGGATTGATCTGAGTCGCCTTGGGCAGGATTCAATCATGGATTTGTCGAATGAGGAAGAATAAGCGGCTACCGCCGTTATTTAGAGAAAGACTCGCGGGACGCAAAGTGTCCACGCGGGTCGCTGAGCGAGGGATCGATGAGGAGTGATAGAGGATGGAGGCAGGGCGAAACCTAACGCCGAGTGTAGTGAAGCGGATTGCCGTGTTGACCAGTGGCGGCGACGCACCAGGTATGAATGCAGCGATTCGAGCCGTCGTGCGCAAAGGGCTATACCACGGTCTTGACGTGGTCGGGATCAAGCATGGATACGCCGGGTTGATTCGTGGCGAACTGGAAACCTTAGATCTTGGGTCGGTAGCAGACATCATCCAGCGCGGAGGCACGATGCTGTTTACGGCGCGCTGTCTTGAATTTAAGACGCCAGAGGGTCAAGACAAAGGCGTGCAGATGCTGAAAGACCACAATATTGACGGGCTGATCGTCATCGGGGGCGATGGCTCTTTTCAAGGTGCACGGGCTTTGTCGGCACGCGGCATCAAGACCATAGGCATACCGGGTACGATCGACAATGACATCCCGTGCACGGACTATACGATAGGATTTGACACGGCGGTCAATACAGCGATTGACGCGATCGATAAGATTCGGGATACCGCCACATCGCATGAACGTACGTACGTGGTTGAAGTCATGGGCCGCGATGCAGGCGATATTGCCATGATTGCAGGGCTTGCAGGTGGGGCGGAGTCGATCCTCATCCCGGAGGCCCAGTTTGATTTGAATCAGGTTCTCGAAAAGCTCAGAAAAGGTGCGCAACGCGGGAAGCGCCACAGCATCATTTTAGTCGCGGAAGGCGCAGGGCGCGGAATGAAGATCGGTGAGGACATCGCGCAGGCCACCGGCTGGGATGTGCGAGTGACTGTACTAGGGCACTTGCAGCGCGGAGGGTCACCGACGGCCTTCGATCGCACACTCGCTTCGCGAATGGGTGCGCACGCCGTTGATCTGTTGATGCAAGGGCAAACGAGTGTCATGATCGGTGTGCGTGGTAAGGACTTGATCGCGACGGATATCTTTGAAGCCTTGCAAACCAAGCGTGCTATCGACCTGTCTATCTATGATTTGGCGGGAATTTTGTCGATTTAAGGGGATATCGGAATGAGAAAAACGAAGATCGTCTGTACGATGGGGCCTGCTTGCGCAGATGTCAGCACGATTAGGCAACTGGTGCGTACAGGGATGAATGTGGCGAGATTGAATTTTGCGCACGGGTCGTTTGAGGATCACAGCAAGATGATTGAGCGCGTGCGCGAGGCGGCCCGTCTTGAAGGTGAGTATGTCGGGATCATGATCGATATCAAGGGTCCGGAGATGCGCACCTGTCTGGTGCAAAACGATGCCATTGAACTGGTCGAAGGTGAGACGTTGTGGCTGACTGCGGATGAGTCTGTGATGGGGACGCCGGAGCGCGTTGCAGTCAACTATCCTGGGCTTTCGCAAGATGTTTCTGTCGGAGCGACACTGCTGATCGACGACGGTTTGATCGGGCTGCATGTGGAAGCGATCGATGGAACAGAGATTCGCTGCCGGGTCACGAATGGCGGCACACTGAAGAACCGCAAAGGGATTAATGCGCCGGGCGTGCAGATCAGGCTCCCTGGTGTCACGCAGCGCGATGTGGAGCATATCGCATTCGCGATCGAACATGACTTGGATATCATCGCGGCGTCGTTTGTACGCAAAGCGGCTGATGTACTCGAGATTCGCCGCATTCTTGAAGCGCATGGGCGGCATATGGATATCATCGCCAAAATTGAGTCGCAAGAAGGTCTGGATAACCTCGATGCGATTTTGGCTGTATCTGACGGCATCATGGTTGCGCGTGGCGATCTCGGCGTTGAGATTCCGACTGAAGAAGTGCCTATCGCACAGAAGTTGATGATTGCGCAGTGCAATCGCGCAGGTAAAGTCGTCATCACGGCCACGCAGATGCTCGACTCGATGCAGCGCAATCCGCGGCCGACTCGTGCCGAGGCGACTGATGTGGCCAACGCGATTTTCGATGGAACCGATGCGATCATGTTGAGCGGAGAGACAGCTGCCGGCAAGTATCCGGTGGAGTCTGTGGCCACTATGGCGCAGATCGCAGAGCGTGCAGAGCGCGCGATTTGTGAGCGGCAAGTCAAAGGACGCCATCGCAACGAGATGGAGCGCACGCAGACGGATGCGATCAGCAACGCAGTACGTTCGATTGCCGATGAACTCGGAGCCAGCGCGATTATTACCTCGACTGAAAGCGGGTTTACAGCGCGCATGGTAGCTAAGCATCGGCCGCAGTCGACGATCGTCGCGTGTACTTCGCACGAAGATGTGGCGCGGCGATTGAGCTTGGTCTGGGGCGTGTATCCTGTACTCACGAAGTTTGCCAAGACAACAGACGAAATGTTGGCCGTTGCGGTCGACGGCGCGCTGTCTTCTGGTCATGTGACCAGTGGCGATGTGGTCGTGATCACGGCCGGTGTACCAGTCGGCGAACGCGGTACGACCAATATGCTAAAGATCCACACGATCGGCGACATCGTCGCGCGGGGAACGGGGATCGGCGGCGGTGGTGTAAGCGGTCGAGCGGTGATTGGGACCGAAGTGGCAGATCTTCTGGCACGTGTGCAAGAAGGCGATATTCTCGTCACGACGATGACCGATCTCGAACTCATTCCGGCGTTTGAAAAAGCGGCGGCGGTCGTTACGCAAGACGGAGGCATCACTTCGCATGCGGCGATCGTTGGACTCTCGTTGCACAAACCAGTAGTGGTCGGCGCTGAAGGTATCATGCAAGCGATCGAGGATGGTCAGGTTATCACGGTCGATGCGGCACGTGGGTATGTCTATCGCGGTGTCGCCACAGTGATCTAAGGAGGGGCGTCATGGCTGAACGCATCTGCCGTACGGAATTGCGTGTGCGTTACCACGAGACCGACCCGATGCGAATCGCCTGGCACGGAAATTATATTGGGTGGTTTGAAATAGGGCGGACAGACTGGCTGCGCGAGCGCGGCTTGTCTTATCGTGAACTGGAGGATGACGGCATCTTTTTGCCAGTCTTGCGGGTCGAATGCGCGTATCGGCAATCAGCGCGCTACGATGATCTGATCGTTGTGCAGACGACACTCGCGCAGTACAACGGGTTACGGCTGTCATTTTCTTATGAGGTATTACGCGCAGAAGACGGCCGACTGCTGACCACCGGACTGACCGAGCACACGTTTACGCGTGCGAACCTGCAGCCACTAAGGCCTGAGCGACAGTTACCGCATGTGCACGCATTGCTGGTAGAAGCCGTAGCGAAATGAATACAGGCCTTCATCATACGGCGAGACCACGCCCGCCGATCAAGGCTTACCTGCTACTCGGGGTCGGCGTTCTCGCAGTGTCTTTCGCTGCCATCTTCATCAAAATGACCGTCGCACCACCTGCGATCACGGCTTTTTATCGGATGATCATGACTTCCGTCATCCTGTTGCCGATCGCAGGCCGCGACTCGTGGCGTCTCATGCGCCGCTTCTCTGTGCGCGAACGCGGGGCAGTGACAGCTAGTGGCGCGCTGCTCGCACTTCACTTTATTTTGTGGATTGGCTCGCTCGTCTACACATCGGTCGCCAGTTCTACACTGGTGTTATCATTGCAACCGATCTTTGCCCTCATCGGTGCCCGTATTTTTCTCGGTGAACGGGTCGTCCGCAAAGCTTGGCGGTACGCGCTATTGGCGGTTGTTGGCACCGCACTGATCGGATGGCGCGACGTTGCGGCGGGTGGAACAGCGGCACTCGGTGACTTGTTATCCCTCGGGGGTGTCGTGGCGGTCACAGGCTACTTGCTCATCGGGCAATCCCTTCGTCATAAGGCGAAAGCACTACCGTATAGTTTACTGGTCTATATTGTTGCAGCGTGTGTACTTGGCCTGTACTGTGTGGCGAGAGGCTACTCTTTTACTGATTATGGGTGGTCGGACTGGCGCGCCTTTATCTTGTTAACCCTGATCCCGACGATTCTTGGTCATACGCTTTTTAATGCCTTGCTAAAGTTCCTGCCAGCTTCCACTGTGTCCATGAGTATCGTCGGGGAACCCCTCGGCGCAACCGCGCTGGCTTATGTCATCTTTGGCGACCAGGTTCCGCTTGCCTGGTTTGTCGGCGCGGCGCTTTCCGTTACGGGGATCGTGGTCTTCATGCGAGTCACGCATAGTGCCTCAGCGCCGGATCCAGCTACGGCTGAAGTCTAAAGTTGCCAGAAATGCTTGACATATTTCACCTTTTCGACTTGCTTACGCCTTCTTTTCATTCGCACGCTCGGCTTGCGGTGTGGTATGATCGGAGTGTGTTTAGACTCTCGAAAGGCTTCGGGAGTAGGCGAAGAATCACGGCTATGCTAGGAGGAGAATACATATGTCCCTGTTTGAAAAGTTGTCCATGCCCACCAAGGGCGAGAAAATTGAGATGCGTGGTACGGAGTTGCACGTCCCTGATCATCCGATCGTGCCGTTTATTGAAGGTGACGGGACAGGGCGGGATATCTGGAAAGCGTCTGTACGCGTCTTTGATGCGGCAGTGGAGAAACTGTATGGCGGTAAACGTAAGATTGAGTGGTTTGAAGTTTTTGCCGGTGAGAAGGCGTTCAATCAGTTCAATGAATGGTTGCCAAATGATACATTGGTCGCGTTGCGCGAATACCTGGTCAGCATTAAAGGTCCGCTCACTACACCGATTGGCGGTGGCATTCGCAGTTTGAATGTCGCATTGCGCCAAGAGCTAGATTTGTACGTGTGCTTGCGCCCTGTGCGCTATTTCACGGGCGTGCCCTCACCGGTCAAGCGCCCTGATCTGGTGGACATGGTGATCTTTCGGGAGAATGCGGAAGATATCTATGCTGGTATCGAGTGGGCGGCGGGTACACCGGAAGTGCAGAAGCTTATTCATTTTCTACAAAATGAGATGGGTGTCAAGAAGATTCGATTCCCAGAAACTTCAGGTATCGGCATTAAACCGATCTCCCAAGAGGGGACGGAGCGTCTCGTGCGCGGCGCGCTACAGTATGCCGTCGATCACAAACGCAAGAGTGTGACGCTCGTACACAAAGGCAACATCATGAAGTTCACCGAAGGTGCGTTTAAGAACTGGGGCTACGACCTAGCGGAGAGAGAATTCGGAGACAAGGTCTTCACTTGGAATGAGTATGACCGCATCAAGGCAGCATCTGGCACTGAAGCAGCAGACAAGGCACAAAAGGCTGCGGAAGCGGCAGGCAAGATCGTCGTGAAAGACTCCATTGCGGATATCTTCTTGCAGCAGATTTTGACCCGTCCAGCAGAGTTCGACGTGGTCGCGACGATGAATCTCAATGGTGACTTCTTCTCTGATGCGCTTGCGGCTCAGGTGGGCGGCATCGGGATCGCGCCAGGCGCCAACATCAACTATGTGACTGGCCACGCTGTATTCGAAGCGACCCACGGCACGGCGCCGAAATATGCGGATCTGGACAAGGTCAATCCAGGATCTGTAATTCTCTCGGGCGTCATGATGCTCGAGCATATGGGTTGGCAGGAAGCGGCTGATCGCATCGTCGATGCGCTGCAAAAAACGATCGGGCAAAAAGTTGTCACCTATGACTTTGCTCGTCTCATGGAAGGCGCGAAAGAAGTGTCGACTTCTGAATTCGCGGACGCGGTCATCGCCAATCTGTAAGCTCAGCCGTTGTGTCTTTCATTGATCGGATTTCGTTAGGCAAAGGCGCTCCTCGTAAATGGGGAGCGCCTTTTGTGCAGAGTGGAAGAAACTTCGCAAAACGATTTGTTCGCGCCT
>JAPNUP010000079.1 GCA_026627345.1 Bacillota bacterium
GACCCCTCCTGAATCGAGACTGGTATCCATTGCTGCGTGTTCACGGTCATCCACCCAAACGTGGGCACGGCTCGGTACCCGGTTAGCGTCTGTGTCGTCGTCACAGGAATCGACTCCACTGCGTATACAGGTTCCGTCTCCAGGCTATAGACAGGCACCGTCTCGTAGACAGGCTTTGTTTGGGTCGCGAAGACGGGCTCTGTGGTGTACACCGCTTGTTGCTTGGTGGGTCCCACACAACGCCAAAGGTACCGGGGTGCCTGCGTGTTCACCCATCCCCCGTAGCAGACACTTTCGGTGCCGGTTTGTATTCGTTTGGTTCCCGTTTGCACAGTCACGGTCGTCGAGCCTGTCTGCACCTGCGTCGTTCCGGTTTGCACACGACGTGTGGTCGTACCCGTTTGCACGGTTTCATTTTGATAGGTCGTCACGGTTCCTTGATACGTGTAGGCCTGTTGCGTTGTACCAGTTTGCCTCCATAGGCGCTCCGGGATCATCTTTATATAACCGCCTGTAATCGTTACCGTGTTGCTTTGTGCGTCGGCCGCAAATGCCGATGTGACGGGGAGAACCCCAAGGAGTAAAGTGAGAATCCAGCCGATGCGTTTCCCTTTTAGATTCACCAAAGAAACCTCCTTATCCGATTTGTGCGATATAGGTGTTCGTCACTTCGGCCGGTGCCGTGATCTGCGCAAAAAGTGTCGTTCCCTGTGTCGTTTGTGCCAGCGTCTGACCCGTGGTTTCATCCACAATGCGAAGCGGGTAACCGCGTAGCGGTTCATTCACTGTCGCAGTCAGCGTGACTGTGTTGTCCGTCTGATCTCCCGTAGCCACGAGTGTAACGACGAATCCTTGTACGGGCACGCTGTCTGTCGTTGTACTCCCGTCACACGTCGCAGTGATCGTCTGTGCACCTTCTGTACCTGGTGCCGTGTAGGTCGCCGTAAAATCGCCACTTGCATCCGTCGTCACGGACGCAGTATTGCCGGTCATGCCACTGATTGCTCCTGCAGACGCCACTAAATCGACGGTCTGATCCGCCACGCCGACGCCCGCGAACGTGACGCGACCGGTGATCACGCCTGACTGACCGGCTTCGAGAGATGCGAGCGGGGCCAGCGACACGCTAGGGAGTGCCGCCATCATCGGATACGTGGTCTCAAACATCCCTGAAAGGTTGGTTTGCGGATTGCGCACGGTCAGCTCTACCGCATCGCCGCGGGCAAACAACCACTGCCCATCGCCGCCACCATAGGGACTCATGCCGGTGATATCGATGGCATTGTCATCCGCGGTCGACGATACGGTGATAGGAAGGTCTGAGGTATTCCACTGCCGAGTGGTATCGTCTACTGTGATATCATCTGGCGCGAAACCCGATCCGAGGCGTTGCCCGGAAATGGTTATTTGTGGTGGCCACGTCGTTGTATTCCACACAACCGACTGAATCAAAGGTGGAGTGATCACGTTCGTATGCGCCTCTGCTGTTACACCGTCTGCCATCACCGTGATCGGTACGAGTCCCGCCTGATCTGGCGCAATCCATGTTACCGAGAATTGCCCGCTCCCATCTGTATCGACCATGAAATCAGCGGGTGTGACCTGTGCACCCCCGATGGCCGTAAAAGTGCCTGAGGCAGCGCTCAGATTGACCGCCTGATGATCGAGAGGATTACCTGCAAATGTGACGGTGCCACTGATGGTAATCGTTTGTCCGGCACTCACGGTTTCGCTTGATGGCGTGACCGTCACCGTCGGCATCGACGCATCGTTTGGAAACTGCGTCTGTTCGGTGCCGATCGATCCCGTCTGCGGATTGGTGACCGACACGCCGATCTGATCCCCAGGGGCAAACACAAAGCTGCCGAGACCATCGGCCAAGTCCCTCGAATCCCCACCGCCGTATCCGGTAAAGTCGTCGATGACAATCTCGTTGTTCGTCCACGACAAGATGTGCGCGATGACGGGAGAGGTCGTGTTATTCGCCTGCCAGCCCCGACTGTCATCGGTGAGCGTCAGTACGTCCTGACGGGGACTGGCTGGATTGCCAAATCCCCCTCCGCGAATCGTCACCTGTGGGGGAAATGTCGTCGTATTCCACTGAATCGAGGCAATCTTCGGAGTCAGTGCCCCTGGGATAATGGCCACCGCGGTCGCTTGTGGATACTCTGTACTCTGCGCCACATCAGCCGGGACAGCTGTTGATTGCCCCCACAAGGCCGCTGCGAGATGGGCGTTTGCCACCACGCCAGTATCAGCGGCGCGCTGTGTGGTCGTCCAGGCCACCGGAATAAAACCGGCAGTCATGACAGCGATCGAAAATAACCCCCACAAAAGCACGCGTGTTTCTTTCTCCACTCTTTTACCCTCCTCCCGAGTACCCTGGCACATCCCACTGCTCTGTCACCTGCACGTGCATCGGAATCGCCGCTTGGCTGATCAACCGGGGGTCAAAGGCGATGAGTCTATCGAGAAAAAGCGGTCTATAGTCGCCACTTGCCTTCACGACAACGTCTGCGCCAACCTCGCTGACTTGGACCTGCAGGTGGGAAAAGGCGGCCGTTAAGTGTTCACCTTGCACCTCTTGCTGCCATAACGCTTGGGCCTGCGTTTGCGCTCGCGCATCATCTAGTGTCCATCCGATTGAGCTCACCCCGATGGCCGTGAACTGCGGGCTCACCGTGCCTTGAGATTGCCCCGCAAACGCGGCAGATGCCGCCGCACTGCGTAGCGCCTCGTATCCTTCTATCGCGCTGCCGAGCCACAAGCAGATCAGCAGCAGGATCGCGCCTACGGTGATGGTCAAGAAACTCATCGTCAAAGACACGGTGTAAGCAGATTCGTCTTGCCACCATCTTTTGTCTACTCGTAATGTGCGCATACTTCACTCACCCGTTCCCGTGTACTGCGTCTCGTTATATGCCGTTGCGGACTCGGAGATGGGAATCGTGACCGGCAGCGTCGGGCCGCCAAATAGTGTGAGTACGCGGTCAAATGGCAGTGGCGCCTGGTAATCGATCGTCACCGTGGTGCTCGGTGCATCGGCACCGCCTGCCATCGTAAAGCCGGTGGCACCCGGTTGTGACGACGACATTTCCGTCAACGTGAAGAGCGTCTGCCCATCGAAGGTCAGCGGAAGTTTGGCATTTTGCGCATCGGTTGTGATTTGACGCTGCACGTCACGGGCGTTATCTGTGATCGCCGCTACCTGTGCCGCGTCTTGTGCGATGATCGACACTTGCATCTTCGCCCACACCAGCGTCGGAGCCAGAAGCACCAGCACCAGCATGCAAAACGACACAGCGACACTAAAAAGAGTCGTTATGAGTTCATCTGGCAAGGCATGTCCTCCTCATAAAAAGAGGAGACAGGTAGCTGCCTGTCCCCGTGCTGACTATTTTCTTACGGCGCGGTAAAGGCGTTGGTCGGCGCCTGAAACGCGGTGCCGCCACTGCCTGTGGTGAAGCCTGAGAGCGTCTTCTCTGCATTTTGCGCCATGGTGTTCAGCCCTTGTTGGCTTGACAAGCTCGTCATGATGTTTGTCGCGCCGGTTTGCCCCTCGTTGATCAGGTTGCCAAAAACCCACCAGGCAGAGCCGCCAATGACCAGAAAGGCGATGATGGTCGCCGCCCACCAGGCACCCTTATTGGTGTTGACCTCGACTGTGTCTCCGTTGTCTCGAGCTAGCCAGTACAGGCTTTGGCGAATCGATCGGCGCAGCGTGTATACTGCAGGTATCTGCATGAAAAGTCCCCTTTCTGAATGGACCGAAGAGACCAACAGCTGGGCATCCGGTCATTTCTGTGCGCGCAGCGCTTGGCTACGAAGAAAAAGCAGGTGGCATCAAAAGAGGTTTTGCAAGGTGCCGATGAGGCCCTCCAGGTCGCTATGGAGCGCACCCCAGAGGAGGCCTGCCATCACGATGACGACCATCGTGGCAAAGATCCACATGCCCGACTTCGTGATCCAGTAGTCCATCTCGGCGCCCTCTTGCATGAACCAACGCAGTCCCCCTTTGCAGAGAGTCTCGATGCGCACGTGTGTCCGCGACACGCCGACACCTCCTTCACGCTTTTCACTGTACAGGGCATGCAAGGGGGAAAATTCTCACCTCACTCGCACAAGGCTGGGACGGGCTGAAGGTGATCGAAGGAAGGTGGCGAAGAGGGGGCGGAAGCCGGATTCACAGACGGCGGATATTAAGTCGTCCGCGCTGTCGCGTGCTCAACGCCTTTCGGCATCACAGCTGGATTCACACATAGGGCTGATAGCTGTGGAGTTTGCCTTTGTGGTGCTCAACGCCTTTCGGCATCACAGCTGGATTCACGTGGACGGCCGGTTGAATCCGCGCAAAAGACTGAATAGTGCTCAACGCCTTTCGGCATCACAGCTGGATTCACTTACCCCTGTGTTCGTGATCGTTGGCGGCGCATAGGTGTGCTCAACGCCTTTCGGCATCACAGCTGGATTCACGACGCCTGCCCTTTGCATCTGAGTCTGCAGCTTCGGTGCTCAACGCCTTTCGGCATCACAGCTGGATTCACTGGGAAGGATGACGGACAATGGCAACAGCACAGCAAAGTGCTCAACGCCTTTCGGCATCACAGCTGGATTCACGCGCGGGGACGCCCTCCTTGTAGATCTGCTTGTACGTGCTCAACGCCTTTCGGCATCACAGCTGGATTCACAGCGCTCCCAGTA